>CAZKOY010000003.1:0-88780 GCA_964554495.1 uncultured Myxococcales bacterium | reverse complement strand
GAGGGTCGTTTTCGTGCTCAGTCCTGGCACCATGGTGTGCGATCTCCGAAATGAAGTGAGAGTGGCCATGCTCTCGACAAGAAGGCTGCCACACAAAGGCTGCGGCCTCTCAGGAACAGGGCTCATGCTATCACAAGACCTCGTCGTGGCGGCGGCCAAAGTCAGGTCGCTTGCACGCACCTGCGCGGCCCAGTTTCCCTGCCACCAAGTCGAATGGGCACGCCAGCCAAGCTGGCGTTGTGCGGTAAAGACCCGAGTCAATAAATATCAACGTAAAAAATAAAATAAACAATCACTCATACTGCGCCCATGCAGAAGAAATGTTAAACATATTTTATCATGCAATCCCTATCGCGAAACACTCGCTCGCATCGCGCAAGGTTTTGCCTGTGTTTACCCATTGGCCATGCCCAACGGCCTAGCCGGCGACGGGTTCGGCCCAGTAGCGCTCTAGCTCGGCCAGGCGGGCGACGGGATCGCCGGCCAGCAGCGCCAGATTGCTGACTAGCTCGGGGCTGGGGTTGCCGCCGCCCGAGCGCAGTCGAGACAGGTAGCCCTGCGACAGGCCCAGAAGCAGCTCTAGCTTGCGCTGCGAGATATGGCGCATCAGGGCATCGATCGACACGCGGACGCGCTGCTGCAGGACCCGACGATACGCCTCGTGCAAAAGCGGCTGCAGGCGGGCCTGCGTCTCAGGATCAACAAACTCAATGCGGCAGCGTGGGCACGATGGCAGCGAGACATCGGCGGGCACGGGCAGCGCGGCCAGATTGCGATAACGAAGGGTACGACCGGGACGCGGGCGGCCACGGACCGCTGGCCCCCCACAGTGCGGACAAGCCAGGGCAGCAGTCTGAGATTGGGCAGAAGCAGATTCGCGGGATTCGGAGCTCATTTGTTGGACTCTATCGAAAGGGGTTTACGTCGCTGCAAAACAGAGCGCGGCATCACGCCATCGCCGATCTTGGCTGTCAATCCGCACACCCCAGCCTCCTTCGCCGCAGCGCTGGGTGTATCGCAATAAACGCGGCCCGACGCATAACGCCATAAGCCACTCGCGGCGCACCGAATCTGCTATTGCCGACGCGGTGGCAGACGCCGTAAGCTGCCCGCCCCGCACTGGGGACGACCATGGCCGTACGAGTCCGTCATCACGTCAATCCGCTGCGTCCAGGCCTGCGCAGCCTGTCGCCATCCCGCTTGCCGCTGCGCTCGGGTCCGCAGGCTCCCGCCGTCGATGTTGAGCTGGGCTGTGCCGATGCGCAGTTCCTGTTCCAGCTTGCGCAAAAGGACGCAAGCGCGCAGTACATCGGCATCGAGATTCGTCAGGCCTGGGTCGACGACGTCAACCGCCGCGCCGCAGAGGTGGGCCTGCCGCTTTGCGCCGTGCATGCCCACATCAACGTCGATCTGCCGGCGCTGTTTGCCGGGCATCGCGTGCGGCGCTTTTTCATCAACTTCCCCGACCCGTGGTTCAAGCGCCACCAGCACAACCGCCGCGTCGTCACGCCCGAGCTAGCCCGCATTCTCGTCGAGCTATTGGAACCCGAAGGCGAGCTGTTCTTTCAAAGCGACGTCTGGGATCTGGCGCTGGACGCGATGGCGGTCTTCGAAAGCGAGCCGCTTCTGCGCAACGCCCGCAGCGAGTGGAGCTTCCTTGCGCACAGCCCGTATGGCGTGCAGTCGCTGCGCGAAGAGCGCGTGCTGTCGCAAGGGCAGCCGGTGTGGCGCATGCTGTACGTGCTCGCGGGGTCGCAGCGAGCCCAGCAGAGCTGCAGCGCTTCGCCGGGAGATCTTTTGCACGACCCCACAAGCAGCCCATGCCCCGCTATGCTCGGCTGATGTGTTCCACCGCCCTTGCTGCGGCCCAGCGGACCCTGCTTCTGCTCGTCGTGGCTAGCCTAAGCCTTGCGACAGTGCGCCCATCGCATGCCGGCCCCGTCGACGATCCACCGCCTTTATCCGGCCAGCTGATGCAGGGGGCTAGCTTGCTGCGCCAGCGCGGCTGCCTTTCGTGTCACTCGGTCGATGGCAGCCCGCGGGCGGCTCCCAGCTTTCGCGGCCTGTTTGGCAGCCAACGAAAGGTCATCACCGACGGGCAGGAACGAACGGTGATCGCCGATGAAGAATACATCCGCCGCTCGATCGTGCGACCCAAGGCCGATGTCGTCGTCGGCTTCCTTGCAGGCCAGATGCCGACCCCGCGACTTTCAGAAGGCGAGCTGACCGCGATGTCGGCAGCGCTGTATGCGCTGGCCGCGCCGCCTGCGCCGGGTGTCCCAGCGACGAAGTCGCAGCAGCGCGCGGCCGAGCTAGCCGCGATTGCCGAAAAAGTCGACGGCAGCTTGACGCTGCTTCTCGGTTCGCTGCTGGCTTTCGTCGGGCTGCACTTTGCGCTCTCGGCGCGCCGACCTCGCGCACTTCTGGTCAGCACGCTGGGCGAGCCCGGCTTCTTAGCGCTGTACTCGCTCGTCGCCTTCTTGGCGCTGGGCGGCATCATCTTGGGCTTTCGTAGCGCGCCGTATGTCGTGTGGTGGACGCCGCCGATCTGGGCGCGACACCTTTCGCTCGCCGTGATGCCGCTTGCGCTGTACCTGATGGTCGCGGGTTTCTCGACACCGAATCCCGCGGCGGCGGGTCAAGCCTCGCTGCTTGCGCAGGGCGAGCCAGCCCGCGGCATCTTGCGCATCAGCCGACACCCGGCGCTGTGCGGCATCGCGCTGTGGGCCGCTCTGCACATGCTGGCCAATGGCGATCGATCCGGTCTGTTGAGCTTCTTTGCCGCTTTTGTCCTGTCGGTGGGCGGCATGCTGCACATCGACAGCCGGCGCGCCGCATCCGGCGGCGAAGCCTGGCAGCGCTTTTTCGACATGACCTCGCGCTTGCCGTTTCTTGCCATCCTCACCGGCCGCAACACGCTCAAGCTGTCCGAGCTAGGTCTTGTTCGGCCGCTGATCGCGCTCGTGCTCTACGGCGCGCTGCTCGTTTCGCACCACATGCTCTACGGCGTCTCGCCCTTGCCCTGACGGCTGCCCGGCGCGCTGCCAGGATCCGCGCCCGCGCTGGCGGTGCCGTCGGCCTGCTTGGCCGCCGCTGCGATCACATCCGCCCGCGAAAGTGCCAGCGCTGCGCCGGCCACCTGCGCTTCTTGATCCAGCAGCAACATGCGCACGCGTCCGGTTGCCACCAGCGCGTCGCTTTCATCGTGGATCACCACTTCCCAGACCTGCGTGCGCTGCCCCCGGCTAAGCGGCGTGCCCTTAGCGCGCAGCCGACCTTTGCGAGCCGCGCGCAAAAAGCTGGTGTGGTTTTCCAGGCCAAGCACGGTCTTGTTGTATGCGAAGGCGCGAATGCCCGCGCCGACAGAGGCCATCGTCTCGACGATGCTGGCATGGACGCCCCCGTGAACCACGCCGTACAGCTGATGGTGGCGCTCGCTGATCTCTAGCTCGGCCACGACCTCTTCCGCGGTGGCGCGCGTAAAGCGCAGGCCAAGCTCGCCGGAAAACGTCCCTGCTTCCATTTGGTTGATTAGCTCGGCGTAGTCGCCGTCGACAGGCAGCGGAGTAGGGGTGAGCGGCAGCGGCATGCCGTCACGTTACCAGGAAAGGCGCAGCGTGTATGGGCTCTGTGCGCCCAGTGTGCCTTCGTACGGCACGACGCGAATGTAACGGGTGAAGGCCGCGCTGCCGGTGTTGCGCACGCTCACAAGCTCGGCCAGGCCCAGGCCATTTTCCGACTTGGCGATCAGGGTGCCGTTCGAGTTGTAGACATACAGGTCATAGTCCGCCTTGGCCGGCACATCCAAGCGCAGGCTGAGCGTCGCACCCGCCGCGAGCGTCATCTTGAAAAAGCCGCTATCGCTGAGGCTGGCGAGCTGACCCGAGACGACGGTGCCCGACTGCGTGATCGCCATCGCGGTCTGGAAGCTGTTGTTCGGCTTGACCTCGGGAATCGGCGTGCTGGGCGAAGGCATCGTCGAGCCGCCAGGCTGACCGCCCCCCTGTGCCGCACACGGCGTCCACGCTCCCGGCACACCGACGGCATCCCAGGCGCGATGGGTGTTCTGCCACTCGGCCGAGCAGGTGCCATACAAGCTCTGCGCGGCCTGCGCAGTGGCCATGCGTGCGCTCTGAAACGTCGCGTGCGCATCGAGCAGCGTCGTGTTGGCGGTATAGAAAATGCGCAGCGCCTTTTCGAATCCGATGGCATTCACCGTCGTCGTCGTGCGCTTCCGCGGGTGCTGCCCGCCCTGCGACAAAAGATAGAACGCCAGGTTGGCGATGCCGCTGTTGCCATGCACGCCGCCGTGATCTTCGCCACCGGCCGGGATGCGCTCGGGGTAAAAGTCGCGGCTGTAGCCGTCCTGGGTTGGGTTGTTCATAAAGCGCAGAGCGCCACCGGCCAAGCTCGCTCCAGCAGCGGCTTCTCCGACGCGCCAGGTGTGTTCGTCGATCATGAAGCGGGACGCGCCATTTGCCGGCGGCTGCGCCTGACTGCCCGCTCGCTTCCACGCGAGTACTCCGACGCCATGGATGTCAGACATGGCTTCGTTTAGTGCCCCGGACTCGTCCTGGTACACCAAGCCAGATGTCGATCCAGTGACCGCATGCGCTACTTCATGGCCCGTGACGTCGAGCGCCTTGGCCAAGTCAGTCAGCACTCGCCCATCGCCATCGCCATACGCCATCTGGTTGTATGGCGCGCCCATCCACACTGCGTTGTTCGGTGAACAGCCGCTGCTGCCGCCTGCAAACGTCGCATGCACCGACGCCACCAGCTTGCTGCCGCGACCGTCGTACGAGTCGCGTCCAAACAAGCTTTTGAAGAACGCATAGGTGTCGCCCAGGCCTTGGTATGCCGCGCTCGCCGATGCGTCGCTGCTGCTGCCTCCTTCACTGAGCAGGCTGCGCCCTGGAAGCTCGCGCCCGCTTTGAATGCACGCGCGCCCCAGGTCATAAACCTGCCGGCTCAGCGCGTCGTGAATCTGGCTGTAGCGAGCCAGCACGCCGCCATCACTTCTGCGCACATAGACCACTTCCAAGATGCGCTCTCCATCTTGACGGCTGACGTATTCCACCGTCGCACGGAACGCAGCCTGTGGCGATCCGCTGCGCGGCACAAAGATCGTGGGCTCCACAGAGCCATGCACGCTAAGCTCTCCTCCGGCGGCCTGCGGACCGAGTGCGCTGCGCACCATGCGCTCGCCATCGCTGCCCGCCATCGACTGCGCCACCGCCTGCGCCACCAGCTGACCCAGTACCGCGACGACAGCCCCGTCGGGCGCTACGTGAACGGTCAACTGACCCTGTGGCACAGCTTGGCCGCTTGCCGTCTGCTGCAGGCGCACGAAGCGCTGACCACTGCCATCGATCTGATCGCTGATCACCGTGAAGTCCGTGCCCGGCGCAAGCTGATAGGCAGCGGCCAATTTTCCGACGACAAAGTCGCGCACCTGCGCTGCGCTGGTGATCGCCGCCGGCACGTGACCGGACAGGTACATCATGCCGCCGCTCGCCGAGCGCAAGGCCGTATCAAAGCCCAAGCTGGCCAGGCTGCCATCTTTGTTTTCGACGGCAGGAGCCTCGCTGAGGATCTCTTCGGGATCAAGCTCGCGCTCGCCGGCTGCTTCACTGCCACAGCCGATCTGAAACAGCGGCAGCGCGCAGGCCGCCGAAAACAGCACGCGATGAAAGAAGCGAAGACCAAGGCGAGAAGTGCTGAGCGTCGTCATGGGCTATCTCCTGTCTGCGATTGCGTTGCGTTGCGAGGCGTTGCAGACAGGCCAAAGCAGCCGCCGTGCCGACGGGCTCTGCGCCGCTAAGCCGCGGAAATTACACGCACTCGCTGCACCGCCGATCCGCGGGTGATGTCGACAGGCAGCAAGCGCACGGGCTGCTTGCTGACAACTGTCTTCTGCAGTGCGGCATGCTGCGGGCAACGGACCGCAAAGGCCGGTCTGTTCCGTCGACAAACGCTCAGAAACAAGCGCCTGTGCAGCGAAACATGCCGGTCTGTGGGGCGGTGGGCGAAGCGCCCATGCACGCGGGAAGAACGTCGCGCAGGAAGACTAGCGCGCGGGCGCGGGATACTGCTGCGGTGCCGGATACTGCTGCGGTGCCGGATACTGCTGCGGTGCCGGATACTGCTGCGGTGCCATTGCTGGCGCGCTCACCGTCGCTGCGTTAGTGGGCGCCAGCGTCGCGCTGGGGTCGGTCGACTCGGCGGCAGGCAGCACGGGCTGCCGTCGGGGTTCACGCGAACCGCGGAAGGCATAGCCCACGCTCAGCATGACGCCGAGGTACTCATCTTGCGCTCGCACCACAGGCAGGCCATCGCTGCGCTGAATATTGCCGGTGCCGTCGAACTGCAGCTTGTTCTGTTCAAAAAAGAACGCAAAGCCAGCGTGGATGCCGCGCCAGATCTCGGCGTTGATCGACCAGTCGGTACGCCACATCCAACCGCTGCCAGGGCCGTATGACTGAAAGCCATTCTGATCGCGCAGGGAATTGCCCATGCTGTCGACACCCGGCGTCGTCATCTGTCCCAACGACAGGTGCTTGCTGAACAAGAACGTGCCGCGCAGCCCCAGCCACTGCGTCAAGAACAGCGACAGGCCAAACTGGCCCCCGAGATAGCGGTACCCGGCCGATGGCAAGCTGACATACAGCAGGTTGACGGGATTGCTGAAGGCGAACAGGTGATCGCCATACAAGGCCTCCAGATCAAAGACCGGACGCCGCACGCGATCCCATGGGTTGTAGGAATAGCGCAGGCCGAATTCTAGACGGCGCTCGGTTGCGCTGTACGCGCCCATGGTGGCGCCGCCGACTTGGCTCTGCTGCTTGATCTCTCCCCACTGCGGAAGCTGCGCGGTGAAGCGCAGACCCAGGCCCGAGATCGCATCGCTGGCTTGCCGCCAAAACGCCAGCGGATACAGCTCAGCATGCAGCACTGCGCCGTGCGCGCCCGAGCGTGGAAAGCCGGTGCTGCTGCCCTCATTGCTGAGCGCACGCGCGCTGTACAGATAGCCAGCCCGCAGCACAAACGCCGGCTGCCAGGGCGGACGACGCAGATGCTCGTCTTGCGCTTGCTTGTTGCGTGGAACCAGCGGCTTGTCGTCAATCGAAAGGGGAGCCGCCTCGCGATCATCGGCCTGCGCGACCGCACGGGGCTGCGTCGGACGCGGTGGCTCGACGGCAACCGGCGGATGCGTCGACGAAGGAACCATAGCCGGCGGCGTCACAGCGACGGGCTTTGCCGCGCCCGCGGGCTTGTCGATCCCCAGCGCAGCATCGAGCATCTGCAGAAACGCCGTCGACTGAGACAAGAACCGTCCCGCATCGATGTACGGCGTATCCACGTCGTAGCCAAGCTGACCGAGTAGCTGGCCTTCTCCGTCGTATAGCGTCAGCGTCAAGCGATAGGGCTTTGGGGCCTCGGGGCCGGGCGTCGCCTCGATCCAACCGCCCAGCAACACCTTGGCCTTGAGCAAGCGACCCATGGCGCGCAGATCTGCGGGGCGACCGCGGTACTTGATGCGCACGATGCCGGCGAAGACATCGGCGGTGAGCACGCGGTACTTAGCGGCCTGTGGTCGCACCATCAGCGAGTCGCTGACCGCGGCTGCCGTCGGCATCGGAGTAATCGGCTTCTTCGGTGGGGTCGTGACATCGCGGCCATCGAAGGGCATCGCGACAATCACAGCAAGCTGGGCGGCTGGCGTGGTCTGCAGGACAGCGGACTGCCCAGCCCCTTGGGCCAGTGCAGGCAACTCTGCAATTCCCACACTTGCCAGCGAGACCATCGAAGCCAGCGACAACCAACCAAGCGACAGACGAGAAACAAATGGCAGACGAGAAGGAAGAGGCCGCGTCACAGGAAACTCCCGACGATGTTCAGGCTGTTGAGGCCACCTGATGTTGCCACAAGCGCCGACAATCTGGCGGGTTTTCCTTGCGCGCGGGACGCGGCTGCGGGATCGGGTCGCGAGGCGAAACGTTTTCGCGATCGTCTCGCCATTCAAGCAAGGCTACATGCTCTGATTGAACAGACCCGCGATGCACTGATTTCCAGCGGCGCCGATGTCGCTTTTGCCGTCGCCATCGACATCGACCAGGGCGACTTGGAAGGGTCCGTTGCATGGGCTGGTCGAGCGCTTGATGGGCATCGCGCCCTCGAAGCCGGCGCCGCGCTGGTTCAAAAAGAAGAGGACGTTGTTCGCGGTGTCACACGGCACGATCAGGTCGTCAAAGCCATCCCCGTTGAGATCCGCAAGGGCCAAAGCGCGCGGCCTGGCGTCGGTGGCAAGGTCCACTTCGGCGATGTTGAGACCGCCCATGTTCATCCAAATCTGGACCTTGTTCTCGCCCGTGCAGGAAACTAAAAGGTCGTCTTTGCCATTGCCGTTTATGTCTTTGACCAACACGCTCGTGGGCTCTTTGCAGACGGGCAGACCCAGGGCCGCGGTCCCCCGGCTGCTAAACACGCCCTTGCCCTGGTTGAACATAATCGTCACGCGATAGTCGTTGGGCTTGCCGACTTCTGTCCCGCGGTTTGCGACGGCGATATCGGGCAGCCCATCGGTATTGAAGTCCCCAATGGCCAGCCCAACCGGCTCGACGCCGACGTCCAGAGCATTCTGTCGCACCGTCAAGTTGCCGGCGCCGTCGTTCAGCAAGATCGTCAGCTCGCCATTGGCGGGAGCGATGTACTGGTTAGCGACGACCAGATCGCTGCTGCCATCACCATCAAAATCGCCGATGGCCAACGCAGCGGGATTCAAGCCCACCGCGATCGCCGGGCCCGCTTGAAAGACCCCCATGCCATCGTTCTTCAAGATCTGGATCGTTCCGTCGATGGTGTTCGACACGACGATGTCGTTGTCCTGATCCTTGTCAAAGTCAGCCGAGGCAATCGGACCTGGTCCCTGACCGACGGGAATATCCTGCTGACGAATAACATTTTGCAGCACGGTGAACAGCACACGGACCTTGTTGCCCGTCGAATCGGTGACCGCGGCATCAATGCTGGTGCGGGGATCAAACTTGCTGATGACCAGCCCGCCGCTTATCGACGGGCCGCTGTTGGCAAAGGGGAAGCCCTTGAAATCGAGAGCGGGCGTAAAGAAGCGAAACAGATCCTTGCGGCTGTCTTCCCGCATGTCGGGGTTTACGACCTTGATGTTCGTCGGCCCAAAGCCGGCCTTGCTGGGCGTGGTCACTTCCAAGAGCGACGACGACTTAAACGTCACATTGGTCGCCGGCTTGCTGCCCATGGTGACGCTGGCGCCGGGCTTGAAGCCCCAGCCGCTGAGCGCCACTTTCTCGCCACCGGCCGTCGAGCCCAACCCTGGGTTCACAGCCGTTAGCATCGGCTTTTTGCCACTGCAGGCCATGTCCATAAAGGGGTCAAGTGGCACGCGCAGCGTCTCGTCGCGTCCCACGAACATCGGCTGACTGGCGTTTCCCGTCGCAAGCAGACAGCCACTGGCGTTGTCGCCGACGAACGCTCCCACACTGATGTTGATGTCGCCGCTAAAGCCGCCGGGCAAGCGCAGAAGAAAGGTCGATGTCGAGGCAGCGGGCGACGACAACTTAAGCGGCTCGATGTCTTTGATCGACGCCAGGACCTTCTGGGTTCCGACATCGCTGTGTGCTGCCACGATGTCCAGCGACTGCGTGTTGTTGGGAATGTTCTCGACGGTAACCAGCAGCGTGGGCCCGCGCGAACACGCAACGATTCCCAAAAGAGCGAGAGGCAGCAGAGACCGCTTCATAGTGACCTCCCTGAGTACGGCGTACGTTAAAGAAGGCTAGTTCCGACGGTGCTTAAAACTCTACTGGGCGCACACCGAGATCGCTGCTCGGCTCGCGCAGGTAAAGCCCCACGCCCACGCCCACGCCGATCGCTGCTGCCGCGACGCCGCCAACGACGATCCAGAACCACGGACGCTTGTAAACCGGCACGTTCTTAGCCGACGTGGCCAGCAAGAGTGCGGCCTCGGCCTTCTTGCGCTCTTCTTCGCGCGCTTTGGCGAGCGCCTCGGCTTCTTCCACGCGCTGCTGCGCCAGGCGAGCCGCGGCTTCGCGCTCCAGCGACGACTTCTCTGCCTCGATCTTGGCGCGCATCGCGGCCGCGTGCGCCTCGGCTTCTGGAACCAGCGACGACTTGGAATCTTCTTTCATAAAGCGCTCGTAATTGGCGAGCGCTTCCTGCCACTGCCCAGCTTTGCGATGCGCTTGTGCGATGTTGAAGATCAGCGTCGGTAGCTGCCGCAGCTGATACGCCGCGCGATAGTCATCAATCGCCGCCGCATAGTCCCCGGCGGAAAAACGCTGCGTCGCGCGGTTGATGAATTCCTTGGGCGTCTTGGGCTCTGGCGCCGATGGCGCGACACCCGTCGAAGAAGAAGCGGAAGAAGCCGTCCTTGATTCCTGTGCGGCCGCGGGGCTGCCGGCCAAAAGCACAAGAACAAGGGCGCTAGCGTGCCACCGGAACGTCGTCATCGTCATTGTTCTTCTTGGTGGGTCCCGACGGCTGGCCCCCCGGCCGTCCGGTTGGTTTTCCAATGCGCTTGATCGGCTGCTGTTTCTTGGGATCGACCACCGGCTTCACTTCTGGTTTTTCCGTCGGTGGTGGCGGTATGGCAATCAGCTTGACCAGACGCGAGTCGTCCATCGAGCCATCGAAGACGACCTTTTGATCGTGGTATCCCGACAGCCGAATTAGAAGCTCCATATGACCCTGGCCGCGCGCTCGCTCGTGGCGCCAGGGCGTCGAGCCCAGCACGCGCTGCTCGGCCGCCGACAGGATCTGCGCACCTCGCGGCTCGCTGTCGATGCTCAGCGTGACCTGGCTCGGTGCAGGTTTTTCAGGACTGGTGGTGGCTGTTCCTGTTCCTGTTCCCGTTCCGCCGCCCGTCTGCGGCCGCTGCCCTGGCGATCGATTCAGCCCCACGGCCACGATCGCAGCGACGAGAAGTGCGGCGCCAAGCAAGATCATCGGCAGCTTACTGCGCGGCTTGCCTGAAGGCTTGGTGCTTTCGTTCCGACCGACCGCATCCGGTGGCGTGACGATCACCACCGAGCCAGCGCCCGAAGCCGTCGAGTGCTGTCCTAGCTGCTCTAGCGACTGCAGCACCTGGCGCATCGACGGCCGCGCCTCGGGCTTCTTTTCGAGCATGCTGTGGACCAGCGTCTCAATTTCGGGCCCCACCGTCGGTGCAAGCTCGCGCAGCGGCTGCGGCTTTTCGACGATGTGCTTGGCGATCAGATCACCTGAGCCGTCGCCGGTAAACGGCGGCCGTCCCGACAGCATCTGGTACAGCATGCAGCCCAGCGAATACACGTCCGAGCGATCGCTGGTCTGCCCAATGCCGCGGCACTGCTCTGGCGACATATACGTCGGCGTGCCGATGATCGCGCCCGTCGTGGTCTTTAGGACCTGGCCATCGCCCTCAGGCTCCATGACCTTGGCAATGCCAAAGTCCAGCACTTTGGCCCGCTCTCCCGACGGAGTTTCGGGGTCAGGCACCATCAGCACGTTCTCGGGCTTGAGGTCGCGATGCACGACGTTTTTGTCGTGCGCAGCAGCCAGCGCCGCCGCGATCTGCCTCGTCACTCGCAGGGCATCCCCGACGCCCAGCTTCTCGACCTTGGCCAGGCGCGCTCGCAGCGACTCGCCTTCCAGATACTCCATCATCATGTAGGCAGAGCTGTCTTCGAGCTGGCCGTAGTCGAAGACGCGCACCAAGCCGACGTGATGGACCAAGCTGGTGGTCTTGGCCTCGTTCAAGAAGCGCCGCAGCGAGTCCTTGTCCGCCATCAGCTTGGCGTGCATCACCTTGATGGCGACGCGCTGATTCAGCGTCTCGTGCTGCGCCTCGAAGACCGTTCCCATACCACCCACGCCGACGACGCGGGTGATCTTGTACTTACCGACGCCCTGTCCGATGAGTGGATGCGGGGCGTCGTCGCTGTGGGGCTGTGCGCTCATGACAGATGAACAGCCTGATTATTGTACGTGAACTTGGTATGAAAAAATACGTCTCAGATACGAGCCGAAAAGGTCATGGGTTCCATCCATGAACCTTCGGCTTGCCGCCGCCACCCAAGCGGCCCTGCGTGCTAGCATCCGCCGCGTGAACCGCTATCGCTGCGGCAAGTGCCCATACATCTATGACCCCCGCAAGGGCGATCCCGAGGGAGGCATTCCGCCCGGCACGCCATTTTCGCGCATCCCCGACAGCTGGCGGTGTCCCGTCTGTGGCGCCAGCAAGCGGGACTTCTTTCCGCTGGACGACGAGGTCTCAAACGCGCCGCGACCAGTGACGGCCACGTCATCCAGCCAGCCGTCCCAAAGCAGCGCGGTCGCAGCCCCCTTATCGCCCTTCACAGACGACTCGCCCCGGCAGTGGACGGTGGGCTCCCTTCGCTCGCGCCCCGCGCGCCGCTAGCAGCGCGTCGACAGAGGATCCTAGGCCGGTTGCGCTCGGGTCTTAGTCCTGATTTACATATCGTCGCATTTGGGGGACTTCCAGACTGAGCGACTTCTAGAGCCACAATCATTTACATAGAAACGGACATTATCTTTGGAAAGATGAAGCGCTCCATTTTCTCCCTTAGCTCCACTGATGGCCAATGACGATAAATCCTTATCTAGCATTACGCCAAAGTTGGCATTGTCAGGTGTCCGCATACTCATAATTGAGTATCCCTTGTCTTTATCTAGAGTCATCATAAAACCCTCTTTTTCATCAGGGCTCATCATTAAGATGGATTTTCCTTTTTGTAAATCAACAGAGAATTGCCCGTCAGAATAACCTTTTAACCGAAGGTCGCTGTGGCCTAGAGAGATGTCAAAGGTCTTTTTCTCGGAAACAGCGAGGCGCAGAGAGGCATTGCCGTCAAGTCTTGCAGAGGAAGGGCTGATGCGAATTTTCGCAGAAACCGCCGCGTCCTCAAGCTCCAGGGAGCCATGACCCAACGACGTTTGCCACCGCGTCCCCGGCTGGGACTCGTGACCTGGCATCGAATCAAACCGTATCGCTTCAGCTGAAATAACTGCTTGCCGCTTGCCATCACGGCTTACGATGCGGATCTCTGCCGGTGTTCCTTTGGACCAGATTACTGCGAATCCCAAAATAGAAAGAATGAGCGTACTTGCTGTTATCCTGCGCCATCGCTGCACTTGCGCTTCGAGTCTCTGAAATCGGTCGGCAATCCGATAAGGTTCCATACGTAAAATTTATGCCGAATAGATATCCTTTTCAAGTTCAAAAAGGACGGACCAAGCGGGGCGAAGCTGGGCCACGCAGCGAAGCGCGCCGCTAGTCGACAAGCGGTCCCACGCGAAAGCGCGCCACCAACCACACCGTCCCGACGATCACCAGCAGCCACAAGAACAAGCTCAGCCAGTTTTCGCGGACAAAGTTGACCAGCACGCGGCGGGTCGAGCGCTTGACCGCGCTGCGCTGCGAGCGTGCCGAAAGGCCGGTCGACTTCGATGCTGCAGCCAGCAGCGCAGCGGACGCCCCGTCGAGCAGGGCGTCATCTGGGGATGTGCGCTCGGCGGGACGGGTCACTGCCTCGGGATCCGACTCGGGATCTGAGGGTGGACCGGGGCGCCGGGGCTCACTAGGCCGCAGAGGACCACGACTTGCCGAGCGCGACTTCCAGGTCAGCGTTTCCTCGTCGGCATCGCCCTCACCGTCGCTGCCGACTTCTCCCGCGCGTCCGAGAGTTGGCCAGGGAATGGTGATCAGCGATCCCGAGAGCTCATCCGCCGTCACCGGCAGAGCCGGGTAGCTATGCGAAGGTCCTGTGCTCTCGGCCAGGCGCGAAAGCGGTGACATCACGGCCGTGGCTGTGCGCTCTTCCAGCGTGGCCCACTGCGCCGGATCAGGGCCGCAGAGATCGCGCAAGTGATCGGCCAGCTCAGCGCGATCCATCCACAGTTGGTGGCCGCGACACAGCTCGACCATGTCCAGATACAGGGCGCGGGCTCCCGACGGACGAGCGCTCGGCTGCAGCGACAGCGTACGCAGCAATAGAGCATCCAGTTGAGCGGCCAGAGCCGATGGCAGATCCGGGGACGACTCGGCGATTAGCCGCGACGGAGGAACGATCGCCTCGGCATATACTTCAGCCGCGCTCTGCCCGACTTGACCGACGAACAGGCGGCGATTGGTCAAAAGTTCATAGAGCACGGTGGCCAGCGAAAACAGATCGGCCCGCGCATCGAGCTCTTCGTTGCGCGCCTGCTCAGGAGACATGTAGCCGATCTGTCCGCGAGCCTGCGGCCCTTTGCCGAACGGCTCTTCGGCTTGTGCGATGCCAAAGTCCGACAGCTTCACCTCGCCATCGATCGACAAAAGGATGTTGTTGGGGGACAGGTCGCGATGCACGACATGCAGCGGTCGCCCGTCGGGAAGGCACAGGCGATGGGCGTGATCCAAAGCGCTTAGAAGCTCGCGCGCGATGAACAGCGCAGCCGCCATGCCAAAGCGCAGCCCGCGTCGGCGAATGCGACGAAACACCAAGCGCAGATCGCCGCCGCGCACGTGCTCTAAGACCAGATAGGGCACGCCGTCGATCTCGGTCAGGTCCAAGCAGCGCACGATCGCCGGATGATCCAAGCGAGCAAGCAGTCGCGCTTCGCGCAGAAACAGCGCCCGCGCTTCCCCACTGCCGCAAAGCTCGGGGCGCAAGCGCTTTAGGACAACGGGGCGCTCGATGCCCGCCGCGGCCACGCGCTGCCCCAGAAACAGCGAGGCCATTCCGCCCTGCGCCAGATTCTGTCCCAGCACGTAACGCGCCGACTCATGCAGCAGAGCCGGCGTCACTGGCGGGGTTAGATCCAACGCAGATCCGACGGAAGACACGGCGGCAGCGTATTCGCCCACTTGGGCAAAGGCAAGCACCGAGCAGCGCTCGCATGCTGCTCAGCGGCTCGCCGCGTACTCAGCCCGTCTCTCGACGGAGAGCGGGAAACAGCGCAGCGCCCACGATGCGCGCAGCATTCCCCCGAGGCGAAGCTAGCGCGCGACCACGTACTCGCGCTTGATGAGGTTGATCAGGTGCTCGCCAGCCTCGTAGTCGCTGAGCTTGGACTTGTCGAGCACCGTCTGCGTCGTGCCGCCGTTCAGCACAACCTGAAAGACGTCTAGCTCAGCATGCTTGAGCGCCGACAGGGGCGCGGTCAGCGGCCGGGGAATCTGCAGCGGCGCCTTGCGCGGCGGCAGATCCGGCTCGATGCGGCGGAATTCATCGAGGAGCCGCATGCCTTCCATGAGCAAGCCCTCGGTCGACTCGGTGATCTCTTCGAGCACGGTCTTGCTCTCGGACGAGTCGAGTTCGAAGGCCCCCTTGTCCCAGGTCAGGATGCGATACGCCGCTTTCTGCGGGCTCAGATCGTATGCATCGTCGATCGTGGCGAAGTAGATCTGCCCCTTGCGTAGATAGATCTCGCCGCTGCCCTGCGGTCCTTTGAGCGCCAGCACGCCCGTGCGCTTCGACGTCGAGAAAAGCTGCAGCAGATCGGGCAGCGGGATCTCTTCAATGTTGCCCGACATGGCGCGGTTGGTGACCTGCGTGCGCATCGCCGCTTGCTGACCGCGCTTTTCCAGCTGATTGCGGGCTTCGGCTTCGCTGACCGTCGTCGCTGGATCCACCGTGACCAGCTTCATGATCGACGTGCCGATCAGGATGCGATCGCCTTCTTTGAGCCGCGCCTTCTTCACCTTTTCGCCGTTGACGAAGGTGCCGTTGGTCGAGCCCATGTCCATGATCGCGATCTCGTCTTCCGTCGTCTGAATCTTGGCGTGGCGACGGGAAACCATGTCCTCGATGAGGACCATGTCCAGCTCGCTGGAGCGGCCGATGACGATCTCGCGGCCTTTGACGAGGGGAAACTCTCCCCCTTGGTACTTGCCGGAGATAAACCGAAGCGCGTAGCTAGGAGTCGTCGAGGCCACCTGATTATTCTCCCCGAGGCGTAGTGCGAAGCTCGTTGACCACTATAAACATGTTCCCAGGCCGAATAAAGTCTTCCGAAAGGCTCGCAGCAACTTGGTTTGCGCTACCGGGCTGCGCCCCCCAGCGATCGATTCAAGGGGCGGTTTCACGATGGCATCTGGCAGGGCCCGCTCAAGGGGACTTTGTCGTCCCGGCTGCACCGGCCGATACCTGCACCACGATCTGCGCCACCGCCACGTTGTCGGCAGCATCGCTGACCCGCACAAGCAGCGTGTGCGGGCCGGGCGCAAGGCGCGGCGGGCGGATGCTGAACTCTTCGCTTACGTCGTCGAGAACACCGTCGCGGACGGCGACTGGCATCAGCTCTCCTCCGTCGACGGACAGGCTGATGTCAGCCAGCGGGGACGTCGCATCGCTCGCCCTTCCCGACAGCACCAGCGTGGTCGCTTGAAAGCTCAGGTCGCGGATCTCGGGCCGTCGGTTGTCGATGGCAAACGGTGGGGTGATGTGCTCGTGGGTAAGCGCTAGCTCGGGCGGGTTGCTGCGCTCATCCGACACAAGCAGCCTGAGCTCATACAAGCCATCGGGCACTGCTTCGGTGTTCCATTCCAGCTCGCTTCTAGTAAGCGGCTCAGACCCGCCAAGGCGCAGCCAGCCTGCGTCGGGGTTTGCGCCCACGTCCATCGCAGGCGACGCACTTACAGCAGACTGACCCGCCGCAGCGGCGGTGCGCACCGGCCGCACAAAGACGCGATAATTCAGGTCGTCCTCGTCGGAGTTTTCGGTCTTCCAGCGAATCTTGACGATCGAAGTTCGCGGCCGCTGGGGACTGGTCGGCCGTACGCCACGCGCCACGCGACCGCTGCCGTCCTCCCCGATCGTGACCTCGGTGATACGGGGTCGCTGGTTGATCGGCTGATGAAAAAAGCTGAAGTCGCTCAGGACCGCGTGCTCGGAAAGCGACGCCTTGACCTGCAGATAGCGCGCCGCTGGGGACGCGATGCGGCCCACCTGTTCCCCCGTGCTGACCAGCCCCGTCACGTCGGCAAGCGGCTGCCAGGTGGTCCACGATCCGTCGGGCTTGGCCAGGTTGCCGCTGCGTGTCTCGATTCGCACGCGCCCCTCGGCCAAATAGCGCAGGCGGCCCCACAGGCTGGGCGATGGCGCGGCAAAGACCTTGCTCAGATAGTGCGCATCAGCTGGCGGTGTCTCGTGCAGCGCGTAAAACGCACCGGCATTGCCCGTTCCCACAAGCAAGCCCCGCCCCGGCCCCGCGGAACGAGGCGCCGGCAGCACCGTCAGCGCGTCGGCTTCTTTGACCTCAAGCGCGGTGACGATTGTTCGCTCGGGCGTGACCCAGTACAGGCGACCGCGTCCCCCAGGTGTCGAGGCAGCCGCGAACACGTGACCGCGATCGTCGACGGTCAACGCATTAAAGAAGCCATCGACAATAGCGTGTAGCTGCTCGACACGACCGTTGCTTTCGATGCGATACAGCGCGCCTTTGCCCTTTTTTTCCGTCGGACTGATGTTTGGTGGTGTGACGCCTGCGGGCGGCGTGGGCTTGACGCCGGGCACACTGCCTGCCGCGGCTGGTACGATCTTCGTCGGCGATGGGCGCGAAGACGTATCGCCGCGCTGCATATCGTTGACCGCGACGTACAGCACGCCCTGGTGTTGAGCGATCGCTCGCACTTCGTTGCCGGCGAAGTCGTGGATGGCCTGCGCCTTGCCCGCCGCGTCGACGCGATACAGCACGGCATCATCGGCGGTTCCGACATACAGCGCGCCGTCTTCGCCGCGGTGCAGCGCAAGAAAGTGCCGCGCGTCGCTTTCAAACAGCTTGCTTGCTCGCGTAGGCGGTCGCGCCGTCGTCGCATCGCTACTCGCTTGCACCGAAAGGTCGCGATCCTCGATTGCCCACAGCCGCCCAGGTGCCGTCGCCACATATGTGATCGCGCGCACGGGATCGCGGGCAAGGCCCCAGACATGCTCGGCGTCTAGCTGCGCAACCTGCTCGACTTTTCCGTCGCTGCTGATGCGAAATAAGCGACCATCCTGCGCGGTCGCGGCCAGCAGCTTGCCATCCGCCATGGGCACAAGCGCAGTCACCCAGGTCGCAGCCGGCAAGGTCGCTAGCTTGGCCACGCCCGCCCCGGCGCGTCGTACCAAGATCGTCGGCTTTTCACCGCCGCAGCCCAGGTACACCTGACCGTCGCTGCTCACCGCCAAGGCGCGCACGCTGTCTTCTGCGGCAGTGGGCAGCGCCATGCGGTTGCTGGACAGCCCCACTCGCAGATCCCCGCGCGAGCCAATCACCACCCCTTGCAGTTGTCCTTCAGCGAAGTCCTGATAGCTCGTGACCCGCACGCTCTTGGCGGGCGAGGCCATGGCTGCCGGCAGCGCCACGACGGCAGCCAGCGCCCCCCAAAGAGCGATCAGCCTTGGTTTGCGTAGACGTCTCATCGCACCTCATCGCGGACCAGCACGGTCAGCTCTTGCTTGCCCGACAGCACGGTATCTAGCTCGATCTGCGTGCGCCCCACCCGCTTGTAGGGCTCGCCGCGCCGCGAGCCACCGGCAGGTCGCAGCGTCGCCAACACCGACGCAGGAAGCGCCGGCACCAAGCGGCCACGCAGCATGACGCCTTCTTCCAGCGTATTCAGCGTGACGACCAGCGTGCGCGCTGAATAACCCTTGCGCAGGTTGTCGACAAAGTCGCTCAAGCTCTCGGCCGGAGCCTGCTCGGGCTTGACCAGGGAACCCGCCTGCACCTCGATCTTGAGTGCCTGACCAGCCAGCCAGCGCGGCACTTCGATGGGGATCGAGCGCACATACGGCGCCCCGCCATACGGTCGCAGCGTCACATTCAGGCTCGGTCGCGTGTCGGGCTCTAGCTCGTCGCCGGGCACGGCAATACCGACGATCTCGGCGATATCGGCGCGAAAGCTGACACCAATGCCGAGCTCGATGCCTTCGACGTGAACCGGGCCAAATGGGTTGTTGAACAGATCCTGCAGCTGGCGAATCCCCGTCGAGTTGTTGAGCAGCTTGCTCGTCACGCCGTCTGTGGAAAACAGCACATCCTTCTGCTCGATCACGGGAACGCCGCGCAGGCGGATGCGCGAATGGATCTCGATCACAGCCTCGGCCACATCGGGTACCACCGTCTGCACAGCGTTGCTGCCGACCACCGAAAGCAGAAGCGGCGTCAGCTGGCGATGCTGGGCCAGCTCAATATGAAACGACTGGTCTGAAAGTGATTCTTTCGACGGCGCAGCCGACTGCGGTAAGAGCCCAGCGCCAAGACGGTTCGTGCCAGGCGGCGCCGTTTGCACCCGCACAGTAAGCGGCACAATCGGGGCGCGCAGGCTGGTGTCTGCGACGATGCAGCTTGGACGGTCCTGCAGCAGCGAGCCCTGCTCGCGCAGCGGCATCGACATCTTAAAGCTCATCGACTGCGAGGGCAGGAAGGTCAAGACCTCGGCTGTGGCGACGGGAAGACGGACATCGCCAATGCCCAGCATGGGATGGCCAAACGCCGCCACGCGACTTCCTTCCAGGTACGTGACGGTGCCGGTACCCGTCATGCTGACGTCACCGCGCGCAAGCTGCACCGCGATCGTGCCCCCCTCGACAAAGCCCTCATCGTTCGAGCCTGGTGATGACGCTCCACCGCCGCTTGCCTGCAGTGGCACCAAGCCATACGGCGCCACTAGCTCGCGCAGCTCTTCGATGGCGCGTGGACCCAGTCCAGCGACGCTGAGCGGCAACGCCACCGGAACAAGCTGCGGTCCCGAAAGACCAGAGCCTGTGTCTTTCGTCGAGTGCAGAAGCGGCTGCGCAGTGGGGCTGGAACCAGACCGTCGCGGATCGGCGATCGGCGCAGGGGTCTGCCCCGCATGAAGGTACGCGGCCGCAAGCGAGCCCAAAGCCGCTGTGTTCCCACCGCCATCGCGCGCCGTCTGCGTCGAAGTCAGCGATGGACTTGCCGGGGGTCGGCTGGGTCGACGCAGCTCGCGCACGATGTTTTCGATCGGCGTCACCCCCGCGATCGGATCCTTGGCAAACGACCAGCCATACGCCAGCGCTCCGGCCAGCTTGCCCTCTAGATAGATCGGCGAGCCCGACATGCCCGCTGCGATGCCGCTGTGCTTCAGCCGCTCGTCTTCACAGCGGATCAAGATGATGTCGAGCTGGGGCTGAAACTGCCGCAGCACGCCGATCACGCGCACCGAAAAGCGCTCGGGCCGGGTGCCAGAAAACACCGTCAGCCCATGGCCCGTCATGCCCGGCCGCACCGCCGCTAGAGACATGAACTCCGTCGCCGAGGCGGGCCCAAGGGCGGGTGGGCTGGCCGCCGATCCGCTTCCGGCTGCAGCGATCGCCTGCAGGCCGATCAGGCCGCATAGAAGGCCTGACAGGACGGCCGCGGCACGGACAGAACGCAGCCTGCCGATCGGGGGGTCTCGTCGAGACATGGCTGTCGAGTCTACGGGCCGGCAAGCAGCCGCACAACTGCGAGCACTGCGCGCAGCAAGGGAAGAGGCGATCGCCAGAAAGGTCGTGGATTGGTCGCGCAAGATTTGTTTTTTGAAATACATATTGTGAAGTCTTAGAAGCAATTTATGTGATTCAAATTACTAATTTCACTCGGAAATTTTTATTTTCCGGCTTCCAGCCAATTTCGACTGCGTGGTACGATTGATGCCGGGAACATGCGTGCCAAAGATCACAAATACAGCCTACTAAGATCACTCTCACTTGGAAGCTGGATCACGTCTGTGGTCTGCCTTCTGCCGGCCGCGCTGGCCGGTCAATCCGCGGCGCAAGCGCACGTCGTCACGGCGCCGTGGGCGGGTCCAGGACAAGCCCCCGGATCCAAGCCGGTGACGCTGGATGCGACCCTGGCCAAGTGGGAGCCTCCGGCGCTGTCCGCAAGCCCGGCGCCGCCACCGCTGACGCCAGAGCAGCAGGCCATCGTGCAAGCGACGCAGGGCGAAAAGCTGCCCGAGCCGAAGTGGGCCCGCTACGTCCTGTCGAACGAGTGGCGCCACGACGTGATGTTTTCCAAGCTGGCCAACCTGGGCGGCGTGTGGATCGGGGTCGCGACCGACCAGAACTACACGATGGCCGCGGCGGCGCGGTCCGAGCTTCTGGTGCTGATGGACTATGACCTGGAAGTGGTCAACGTCCACCGCATGTACCACGCGCTGATCAAGCAGGCTGCGACGGCCGAGGACTTCCGCGCCTTTTTCCGTCAGCAGAACAGCGCCAAGGCGATCGAGGCGCTAAACGCCAGCGGCTCGTCGAAGGAAGACAACGCCAAGCTGGTGCAGATCTACAACCGCTATCGCGACCGCATGGCGACCTATCTGTACCACGTGGCCAACACGCGCGTCGGTCAGCGCCACCCGACCTGGCTCGGCGATCCGGCGGCGTACGCGTACATTCGCGGCCTGGTGCAAGGCGGACGCGTGCTGGCGCGACAGGGCGACCTGAACGGCACGACGACGATCCGCAGCATCGGTGACACCGCGCGCAAGCTGAACCTGAAAGTGCGCGGCTTCTACACGTCGAATGCCGAGGGCTTCTTCCAGTACACGCAGAACTTCCGCGACAGCTTGAAGTCGCTGCCCATCGACGAGAAGTCGGTCATGGTGCGGACGTACAAGCGCGGCATGACGATCGCGGTGGGCTGCACCTGGCACTACAACCTGCACCAGATCAGCGACTTCCTATCGCGGCTCGATGCGCCCGGCTACAAGGACATCCACCGCGTGATGCAGGACCTGCGCGGCCCGCAGAGCAAGGCCAAGCTGGAAGCCATCGGCGTCTCGTACTACGACGGCACAGTCCCGCGCACCTAGCCCGGTCCATCGGCTCGCCGGAAGCGCCTTTCGCAGAGCATTCGGGTCGAGCCGCAGGCCGCGCGCTCTGCACACCGGATGAGCAGCGCCGAGCGCGAGCCGCTTGCAGTATCATCCCCAGCCATGTGCCTTCGTCTGTTGCTTGTCTTGCTCGCCGCTTGCGAGCTGAGCTTTGCGCTCAGCCTGGGGCCGCGGCCTGTACACGCGCAGACCAGCGAGATCGAGCGCGAGTGGCGTACGCTCAATCAAGCTCAAGCCGCACACACGCGTGGACGCGAAGCCGCCGAGCGTGGCGATCGCGCGCAAGCCGACACAGAGCTGGCTACGGCTGCTGCTCTGTACCGCCAGCTTCTAGAGCTAAACCCGCTGCGCAAGGACCTGTACGCGCCGCTGGCTGACACGCTTCTGCGACGGGGAAATGCAGCGGCAGCCTATGCCTTGTGCGTGCAGCAAGCGCGCTCGGGCGTGCGCGAGGTGCCGCTTTTGGTTCAGCTTGTCCGCGCGCTGGCTGGCATGCGTCGCCTGCGTCATGCCCTTGATGAAGCGCAAAAAACCGCGGCCGCCATGCCGTCGGATGCGCGGCTGCAAGCGGTGGTGGGCGAGCTAGCCGCGGAGATCGGCGAGCACGATCTGGCGATTCGCAGCCTGAATGCGGCGCTTAGCCAAGCCGGACGGGCCTTGCCGCAGCCAGCGCCCCTGGACACAGGCATCTCGGTGCCGACGCTGCGACTGGCCTTGGCGCGATCGCTTTTGGCCGCCAAGCGCCCTCAAGAAGTGCCCGCGGCGCTCGCCGATCTCGTCGAAAAGGGTGCGCCAAACGTCTTGCTTCTAGTCGGGCAGGCCCAGCTGGATGCCGGTCAGCATGCGCAGGCCGTGTCGACGCTTTTGCCTATCGTGCCGCAGCTTCCCCCGTCGCAGCGAGCCCACGTCACGGTCCTTATCTCGAAAGCGCTGCAGAAAAGCGGGCGCATGACTGAAGCCATCGCCGCGCTCAGACAAGCCGGCGATCAGCCGCTGTGCATGCAGGCTCTCGCCGATATCTATATGGCCGAGACGCCGCCCAACCCCGCCGCTGCCGCCATGGTGTTAGAGCGCGCCGTCGAGCTGGCAGCGAGCGATCTGCGTCTGTGCTTGGACTTTGCGATCGTCCTCGACAAGGCAGGGAAATCGGATCGCGCATTCCGTGAGCTGCAGCGCTGCGAGTCTCTGCACTTGCCCGAGGCCGACGTACTGACCGCGCTCAGCCTGCGTGCCGATCTGCAGATCAAGCTTGGGCGCCTCGACGAAGGCATCGCCAGCTTGCGCGAAGCCAGGATGCGCAGCCTGCAAGCTCAGGCTCCCTCGGGCGCGACCAAGGCCAAGCCAGCGAGCGAAAATTCACCCACGGCCGCCACGGTCTTCGATGCCCGCCTGGCGGCGGCCTTGATGCGGCGCGGCCTGCAGGCGATCAACACCTCGCCTCTGCCCAAAGAAGCCTTGGCAGACCTCGAAGAAGCCAAGGCACTGGCGCTAGTCGCCTCGGGACTTTCTGGCACACCGACGACGCTGCTCGTGCAGACCACACAGGCACTGGCCTTGGGCTTGCTCGGCAGTGGCCGACCGGGCGATGCCGTAACCCTGTTGGCTCCGCTGTGTGAAGGGCCTACAGCCTCAGCACTCTTGCTGTCGGTGTTCGGTCGTGCTCTGCGCGAAAACGGCCAGCCGCAGCAGGCGCTTTCGGTCATGCAGCGCGCCGAGGATCTGGCCGCCACACAAAGCGACACCGCGCTGCGACAGGCTCTGCGACAGGATCAAGGCGAGACGCTGATTGCCCTCGGCCGCCCCTTCGATGCCATGCGCTTGATCGAAGGCAATGATGAGACCGCTCGACGTCAGCGCGCCTATGCTCTGCTGTCGGCGGTACGCGCGTACTATCAGCCGACGCAGCCGGGTCGAGCACGCAGCACCAGTCGGCGTGGCCCGTTTCCTCCCCTGCGTCAGGGCAACGAAGCTCCCGAGTCGCGAGCCGGCAAAGCCGCCACCTATCCGCCGCTGCGCGGCCCCATTGACCTGTCGGAAGTGCAGACGGCGCGCGGCCCCTTTCCCCCCCTGCGAGGCGGCAACGACGCGCAGATCGCACGAGGTCCGTTTCCTCCTCTGCGCGGGGCCAGCGACGGTCCAGAGGGGGGAAATGGCGCCAATGCGACCGCTCAGGTCCTGCCGCCGCAAGGGCTGAACGACGAACGGCAAGTGCTTTCGTACGCGCAAGCTGCGCTGCGAGCCGGCAGCGTGCTGCAAGCCACCGAGCGCGCGGAAGCGATGCTGTATCAAGTGGTGGCGCTGGCTCGTGGCGGTCAATTTGATCTGGCCCTGCGCCGCCTGAGCGAAGTGGGAAATCAGTTCGATCTGCCGACGCTGGAAGCACTGCTGGGGCCGGGAGGCTTCACGCACCTAAAGGCCCGCTTGACGCTGCGCGGTGGCGACTTTTACCAGGGCGCCAGCATGGCCCAACAAGCGCTGCAGCAGATCCAGCCGGCGGCCGCCCGCGCCCTGCAGAGCGCGATGGCTGTCGCCTATACGAGCAAAGCCATTGATCTTTTGGAACGCGGCGAGCGCGGCGATGTCGAGCGGGCCAATGCCCTTTTGCGCTCGGCGCAAGGCTACACGCACGCCACGGGCCCGGAAAATCAGGCGCGCATGCAGTACAACCTGGCCGTGCTGCAGCTTTATCGCGGGCGGGCGGAAGAAGCGCGGGCGCTGCTCAGCCGCCTCGACCCCCAGGTCTTACCGACGGTGTGGCTGGGCTTGGGCAGCTATTACGATCTGACAGGCGACAGCCGAACCGCGCTCGATCACTATCGTCGCTATCTGCAGTCGAGCGAGCCGGGCGATCCGCAGCTTCCGCTGGTACGCCAGTGGGTCGATGCTCTAGAGCGCATCTATGAGGGCCCGCGATGAGCCATCGGGGTGCCCTTGCGCGGCTGCGTGCGACCTGCCTTGGGCTGGCGCTGCTTGTGCTTATGGGCCTGCTGCCGCGACCCGCCCTTGCGACAGATTCCCCCGACGGAGATCGGCTGCTTGCCGTGTATCTACCCGGTGTCTTGTTTGCTCGCTTGGAAGACAAAGTCGAGCTGGGCAATGAGCTCTCGGCCTTCGTGACTGCGCAGCTTGGTGAGCGCTATCGCCTGACGGCACGCGTCTATGCCACCGTCGAGGCCTTGGATGCCGATGCAGCCCGCATCGTGCTGCTTTTGGCCGAAGCGCCCCTGGTTGCCGCGCGGCTGTCGACGCTGCAGCCCGTCTCGGTGGCGACCGTGGGTGGCAGCAGCGAGACGCGCCTGCACGTGCTGGGCAGCCCGGCGATTCGGGCTCTGTCCGATCTGCGCGGCAGCAAGCTGCACTATGCCCTGCCCCTCGACAGTCCGTCGCTGTTCATCGAAAACCTGCTGTTCGAGGGCGAGCTTGCGCTGCCTCGTGACCGCTTGCTTTCGACCCGCGATGTGTCGTCGCTTTTGAGCTTGGCTTCGCTGCACAAAGCCGACGCCATCTTGCTGTATGAAGACGACGTGGCCCAGGGGCAGAAGGCCGGCCTGCGTGTGCTGTACAGCAGCGCGCCCCTGCCGCGCCCGACGCTGTCGGCCAGTGAAAAGCGCATGCCCAGCGCTGACCAAGCTCGCTTGCGCGAGGCTCTGGCGCAGTTCCGCAGCAGCAATCTGCCGGCTTGGCGCAGCTTCCGCCCGACGCAGGAAGCGCCCTATCAAGCGCTGCGCCAGCGACAAGAGCGCCGCCCCAAGCGCCTGCCTCCACTGCTTGAGCTCGACGAGGAAGCCAGTCAACTGCCCCTGCCGCATGCGCCGCAGAACCCACCGCGGGTGCCGCTTTCGACCTATGCTCCCCGCCCGTAGATGGAACTTGCGAAGCGCCTGGGCCGATTGCGCCGATTTTCCGGCTAGGCAGCCGCGCGTTCGGGTGCTATCTCGTCGATACGGACTCTATTAGGTTCCTACGCATGCACTCTAGCTCAGCCCCTTCGACGGCGGTCGCGGAAGGAAGTATCCCGGTCGCTGCCTCTAGCTTGCCCCCGCTTGATCCCGAGCGCTTCGCTGCATTTTGGCGAAGCTCTCCGTCGGCAGCGTCGTCCGAACGACGCTCAATCCTGGACTGGAGCAACGAGACCTATTCCGCGCTGTTTGAGCCGTTCTGGCAGCGTGAACTCAGCGCCGACGCACCTGCGCCACCGCCAGAAAGTGTCGCCGCAGAAGCCAGCCCGCCGACGAGTGAGCCAGCTCTTGCCGAGGGTAGCCCAGCCACGCAAGCGCTTGCCGTTCCTGCGGCACCGTCGGCTGATGGCCCGCTGTCGGTGACCTTGCCCATTCCCAGCGAGCTGCGCGTTGACTTTGGCTTGCTGTTTTCCGATGGCAAGGCTGCCCCGACGATCGAAGCGACATACAGCGCATTCTGGAACGCCAGCGACGATCGCTCGCCGGCCATCCGTGAAGCCCCGCCTGTGGCTCGCGCCGATAGCAAAAAAGGCGCAGAAAAGAAGCGCGGAAAAGAGCTGCCCGCCAGCAACAACCCACCCGTCGAGCTGCCCGCGATCGAGACGGAAAAGAACCCAATCATGCGGCGCTTGATTCGCCGCCTGCAGCGTCAGTTCGGTCTGTCGGGCTTCCGCCCAGGGCAAGAGCAGGCCATCCGCGCGCTGGTCAACGGCCAAGACGTGCTGGGCATCATGCCCACCGGGGCGGGCAAGTCGCTGATCTATCAGCTGACGGCGTTTGAGCTGCCCGGCGTCACCGTCGTTGTCTCGCCGCTTCTGGCCCTGATGCGCGACCAGGAACAGAAGCTGCGCCGTACCGGTGTCGTCGCGGCCCGCCTGGACTCAACGCTGACGACCAAAGAGACTGAGCGGACTCTCGACGATATTGAAGAGGGCAAGCGCAAGATCATCTATGTCACACCCGAGCGCGCCGCATCTGGTCGCTTGGAAGACGAGCTGGGCGGTCAAAAGGTCAGCCTGTTCGTCGTCGACGAAGCCCACTGCGTGTCCGAGTGGGGCCATGACTTTCGACCCTCGTATCTGTTCCTGCAGCGCGCCTGCGAACAGCTCGGTCGCCCGCCGATCTGTGCCCTGACTGCGACGGCGACACCCAAGGTTGCCGAGGACATCATTGGTCAGCTTGAGCTCAAGGATCCGGTGGCCGTCCACACCGGCTTTGATCGCCCCTCGCTGAGCTTCGAGGTGCGCGAGACCGGCGACGAAAAGACCCAGGTCAAGCGCTTGCTTCGCCTGGTGCGCAAGGTGCAGGGCTCGGTGATCGTGTACTGCTCGACGATTCGCACCGTCGAGGCGCTGGCCGGCGCGCTGCCCGTCTTGGGCCTGAAGGTCGGCATGTACCACGGCAAGATGGGCAAGGCCGAGCGCGACGCGGCGCAGCTTGCGTTTATGCGCAACAACCCGCGCATCATGGTCGCCACCAACGCCTTCGGCCTCGGCGTCGATAAGCCCGACATCCGCGCCGTCATCCATTACAACCTGCCCGGCTCGATGGAGGCCTATTACCAAGAGGCTGGACGCGCCGGACGCGATGGACGTCCCAGCCGCTGCATCCTGCTTTACAACCCCGGCGACGAGCAGGTGCAAAACTTCTTCGTCGCGGGCAAGTACCCGACGCGCAGCGACGTGCTGTCGGTGTGGGGCGCGCTGAAGAACGGCGCCACCAGCCTGCGCGAGCTTGCGCTGTCAGCGTCCTGCTCGCAGGCCAAGACCCGCGTCGTCCTCAACATCTGCAAAGAGCTAGAGCTGATCACCGAGCTCGGCAAAGAGACCTTTGGCCTGACTGGCAAAGAAGCCGACGAGCTGACGCTGGGCCGCGCCGCTGAGTCCTATCGCAAGCGCCGCGAAGGCGATCGCGAGCGCTTGGCGACGATGATCCGCTATGCGCAGTCGACGCGCTGCCGCTTGCAGCTTCTGTTGGAATATTTCGGCGAAAAGACGCCGCCTTTGTGCCGTCGCTGCGACAACTGCCTGAACTATGGCGATGACGCAGCCATCGAGCGAGCCGGCGACCTAGCCGTCCCCATCGAGCTGCCGGAAGACGACGAGCCGACCTCGACCCGCGAGGCCCCGGCTGCTCCCAAGGTGCAGGCGACGATTCCGCGCAAAGACCCGCTGTTCTTCTAACCGGCAAGCCAGCGACGCGAACCCTTTAGCCGGCGCGCCTGCGACGCGAGCGCTTACCGCGCACGCGGCGGCTCTGCGCGATGTGACAGCGGTCGCTCGCGCTCTAGCGCAAAGAAGCTGGGCGTCGGGATGCGGGCAAAGCCCAGGTCGACATACGACCAGCCCAAGAGCAGCTCGACATCGTCTGCGTGCAGCGACACCAAGGGATCGCGGACCCAGCCCATCGGATCGAAGCGGGCGTTTTGCCCCCGGCCATAGTCGATCAGCAGGCCGTCGGCATAGGGCCACGGCGATTCCGACGGACGGGCCGGCACCACGTGATAGTGGCCAAAGGTGACGGGGACGCCGCGCTTCTGCTTGGGGACGCTGTCCGCGCCGATGCCGCGCTGCTGCACGCGCACATTCCAGCCCCGCAGCACCCCTGTCTTTTCGTCGAAACAGAAGACCTTTTGAAAGGTCTTCCAGGTCAGCTTCTCGACGAAGCGCGGCAAGCCCAGCGCCGTGCCGCGGTATTCCATATTGGCGAGCGCCCGTGGGTCGATGGCCTGGCCCTGCGAAAGAAGCCGCCGCAGCTCAGAAATCGGCAAGTCCAAAAGATCGTGCAGACGCAGGGCGCGGGTCGACGCAGCTGGCATGGCCGCAGCCTACCTTTTTTCCGCGGCCCCAGGCGGCACAGCAGGACAGGACGCGCAGCGAAAGCAAGAGGCGGTATTCTTTAAGCAGTGCAGGCTTTATCCCCCACCGAGCGCCGGCTGGGTCAGCGGATCGTGCGTCGCTGGCTGCGCCTGCGCGGGCTGCGTCCGACGCGCGACGGCGGCTGGTTCATCCTGGTCCTGGTCGGCATCTTGGTGGTGGCACTCAACACCGGCAACAACCAGCTCTATCTGCTTTTGGGAATGCTGCTGACGCTGGTTCTCAGCTCGTGGCTGCTCAGCGAGATCTCGCTGCGCGGCATCGTGCCCCGACGCCAGCCGCCACCGCGCGTGCATGCCAACCATCCCTTTTTGATGGGCATCGTGCTGCGCAACGAAAAGCGCCGCTTCCCCTCGTTTTCCATCGAAGTCGAAGACCTGTGCGACGACCAAGTGGTCGACAAGCGCTGTTATTTCTTGAAGATCCCGTCGGGGCGCACGCAGCAGACCAGCTATCGCCACAGCCTGCCGCGGCGCGGGCGCTATGTCTTTACCGCGTTCCGCATCAGCACCAAGTTCCCCTTCGCGCTGTTTCGCGCCTCGCGCTACGTCGAGCACAAGAGCGAGATCATCGTCTATCCGGCGCTCTTGTCGCTGTCGCACTTGCCGCAGGCGCTTTTGTCGGCGGCGGGCGAGCAGACCGTCGGCAAGCTGGGACGGCGCGGTGCCTTTCATGCCCTGCGCGAGCTGCGCAACGGCGACGATCCGCGCGACATTCACTGGAAAAGCTCGGCCCGAAGGCAGCGGCTGATGGTGCGCGAGTACGAAGACGAAGCCGTGCAGCAAGTGACGCTGTACGTCGACAATGCGCTGCCCCCCAGCGAGGCCAACGACACCCAGGCGCAGGCCGATCTAGAGCGCGTGATTAGCTGGGCCGCGTCGCTAGGTGCGTATTACTTAGAACATGGATACGCGGTATCTCTTATCGTGCGCAGCACAGCCCCGGCCCTTTCGATCCTGCACAGCCCAAGCAGCTTGAGCCGCCTGCTGACGACGCTGGCGCTGTTGGAAACGGTGACGCCCGATGTCCCGTTTCAGTCGGCACCGCTTATGCCCAGGATGCTGGGGAACCTGCCGTGCCAGCGAGGCGATTCGCTGCTCATCGTGCGCCCGCGAACCGTCGAGAGCGATCGCAGCCGCCCGCCGCCGATCCCCGGCTCGCCCGAGGCCGCGCAGCGCACTGTGTCGGCCGTGCTGTCGATGGACAGCCCCTCGGATCCGGCCACTCGCCTGCCGCCCGCCGTCGCTGCCGCCCACGTCATCGAGGCCATCTAACGTGCGCTTCGCCGCCACCCATAAGTCGGTCTCGTACCTGATGGTCAGCGTCGCGTTTCTGATGCTGGTCCTGGCCGGTGAAGTGCCCGGTATCTTGGCGGCGCTGTCGACGGTGGCAATCGCGGCCTCGTACTTTTATGACCCGCAGAGCCACCCATTTATGAACGGGCGGCCGTTTTCCGCCCTGCTGTACGGCGTGCTGATCGTGTCTCTACTGTGGCTGCTTCCCGACCCGTCGCAGGGCGAGACGCTGTGGGACAGCGGCACGCGCTTTCTGTGCGTCCTTCTGTGCGTCAAGCTTTGGCGCCGCCGCAGCAACAGCGATTACCTGCAGGCCTATCTGATCAGCTTTTTGATGCTGCTAATCGCCTCGCTCGTCGGAGCGAGCATCGTCTATGCCGTCTGCCTGCTTCTTTATTCCATCTTTGCGACGTGGACCTTGTCGCTGTTTCACCTGCGGCGCGAGATGGAAGAAAACTACCTGCTCAAGCACCTGCCCGGTCGCCATGGCCAAGCCGCCGAGAGCGAGCGCGTCGAGGTCGAGCGCATCTTGAGCTCGCGCCGCGTCGTCGGAACGCCGTTTCTGCTGGCGACCGGCAGCCTGGCGCTGGTGCTGTTTGTCATCGGCGGTTTGCTGTTCCTGACCTTGCCGCGAGTCGGGGTCGGGCTTGAGCTGCCGCTGCGTCGACGGGGCCTGCTCTTAACCGGTTTTGCCGAGCAGATCCAGCTAGGGGGCCATGGCCTCTTGCGGGAAAACCCACGCGTCGTTTTGCGCGTCGAGGTCAGTGGCGGCCCTCCCATGCCCACGCTGCTGGCCACGGGCCTGCGCTTCCGCGGCACCGCTTTTAGCTACTACCAAGACGGCAAGTGGTCACACCAGGCTCCCGTCGCTGCGTATGGCCCCGCTGTCTCGCACTCGGCGGCCGTAGCGAATGCCCCTTCTTCTGGTACGACGGCGGGCGGTGTGGCGCTTCCCAGCACCGCTGTGCTGGTCCCTGCGCCGGGCAACGCCAACCCGGCCGCCTCGCTTGCAGCGACGAGCGCACCTGCCGCGGACGCCGTCCCCATCTTGCTTTCGCCGATCGCAAGCGAGCGCCCGGTGCCACACCGCCAAGGGCATCACTTCCTGGACGCCAGCACCTCGCTTCCAGCGCTGACGAGCCCGTCTGTCCTGCGCGCCGAGATCTATCTAGAGGCGCTTGAGACCTCGGCCTTGTTCGTGCCGGTGTTGGCCGGTTCGTTTGGACAGCTTCCGTCGCGACCGCTGGCCTTGGCGCTGCCCTCCTCGTGGTACTACGCGGCGCAGTGGCCGCTGCATCAGGGCATTCATGAAGACCTCATCGCCCGCAGCCGCCCAGGCAGCCTGCACTACACCGTCTATCTGACGGGTCCCACGGCCCTGCGTTCGTCTCAGGGCAGAGCTCTTCCTGACCCAGCCCGCGATGCCAGCCCGCTGGCCACAGCCGATGGCCTCGCCCCCGCAAGCGCGCAGAATCCCCCGGTTCTCGACGAGCGCATATACCTGCAACTTCCCCCCAGCCTAGAGCCGCGACTGCGCAGCCTCGCCCAGCAGATCACGTTGGGGCTGTCGCGACCGCAGGACAAGGCCCGCGCGCTCGAACGCTATCTGCAGACGCAGTTCAGCTACTCGACGCAGCTTGTGCCGCTGTCCGAAAGCGAGCGCAGCCGCTTTCAAGATCCCGTCGCTGCATTCCTGTTCGAGCGCAAGCGCGGCCACTGCGAGTACTTCGCGAGTGCGCTGTCTTTGCTCTTGCGCGCCTCGGGCATTCCCAGCCGCAGCGTCAACGGCTATCTCGGCGGCGAATGGAACGAGTTCGGCAACTACATCGTCGTGCGGCAGCAGCATGCGCACTCGTGGGTCGAAGCCTACCTGCCGGCCGAACCGGCAAGCGCAGCGTCGGGCGCACCTGGCTCGGACACAGCCAGCGCCAACCCGACCTCTCCCGATGACGAAGACCCGCCGCGCTTCGCCTGGTTCACGCTCGATCCCACGCCGCTTTCGGCGCTCTCGCCGGCCCGCCACGGCTTCTTGCAGCGCGCCCGTCGGTTCTCAGACAGCCTCGAAATGAGCTGGAACAAGTACGTACTTGAATACGATCCGCGAGCGCAAGCCCGCCTGGCCGAGCGCCTGCGCAGCGTGTTCCACTTGGGGCAAAAACTGCGCCTGCCGAGCCAGCAGACCTCGCGCGGGTGGGTCCTTGGACTGGGCGGCACCCTGGCCTTGCTGGGTCTCGCGGTGGCGGCCTTGCTTTATGTCCGCAAGTGGCAGCAAGGCGGAGGCCGTTTCTTTGGTTTCCTTCGCGATCGCAGCGGACTGGCCACCCGACAGCGTCGCGAATCGCAGGCCCAAGCGCGGCTGCAGCTTCAGCGAGCGCTGACCATTCTGCGACGGCGCGGATACGTGCAGCGCAGCGGCGAGACCCTGCAACAGCTGGCCGAGCGCGTCCGACAAAGCGGGGATCTCTGCGCCCCTCACTTTCAGGCTTTGGTCAGTCACTATTACGCGCACCGCTTCGGCCAGATCGACATCGACCTGGTCGAGATCGCCCGGCTCAGCGAGGCCATGGCGCAGAGCCCGCGCCCCACATCCGCACCCTAGCCGCCGACACAGCGGGTCGAGTCCGCCTGCACGAGTTACCGATTCCTGTCTCCCCGGCGACGGGCTACGATGACAGCGTCGTTATGCCGCGTGCTGCTCAGATCCCTCCCCCGATGCCACCTGCTGCGCCGCCGTCCGCGCCGGCCCGTGACGCCGCGTGGACCCACCCACGCTACGTCTTGTTTGAGCAGTTGGGCTCGGGGGGCATGGGCCAGGTCTACCGCGCCAAGGACCGACTGACCGATACCTGGGTGGCGCTCAAGCGCGTCAACCTGCTGCCGAGCCGACCTGAGCCACCGCCAGTCAGTCGCACCGCCAGCGTCGAAGAGACCCTGCCGCCGCTGACCGGTATGAGCCAGATCGATGCGCGCATCGCAGGCCCACGCTCGCCGTATCCGATCACGCAAGATGCCACCTTTCTGCCGCATGAGCAGCCGGTGCGCCCGTCGACGATCTTGACGAGCGATACCATCTCATCGCTGAGCCTTTCGCCGCTGAGCTTGGCCCTGGCCCGCGAGTTCCGCACCCTGGCTTCGCTGCGCCATCCCAACATCGTCAGCGTCTTTGACTATGGCTTCGAGTCGCCCGAGCAGCCGTTCTTCACGATGGAACTTCTGACCGGAGCCGAGCCCTTCCTGCGCGTCTGTCGCGGTCGCGATGTCGTCGGACGAGTGCGCCTGCTCATCGAAGTCCTGGCTGCACTCGCCTATCTGCACCGCCGCGGCATCCTGCACCGCGATCTGAAGCCGGGCAATGTCCTGTTCTGCGAAGAGCGCGTGGTCGTGCTCGACTTTGGTCTGTCAACGCTGCGCTCGATGACGCAGGGCGGATCGGCAGAGCTATCCGGCACGCTGCACTATATGGCCCCTGAGCTGCTCGTCGGTCAGGCCGCCAGCGAAGCCTCGGATCTGTACGCGTTCGGAGTCATGGCCACGCAAGTGCTGACCGGCAAGCGCCCGTTTGACGCCGAGCAGAGCGAGATTCTGATCACGCGCGTGCTCAACGACGAGCCCAGCCTGCCGATGCACGGACTGTCCGCGGCGATCCTGCGCGTCTTAGAGCAGCTCTTGGCGCGCAACCCCGCGCAGCGTCTGTCCGATGCGACACAGGCCGCACGCGCCCTGGCGCAGGCTGCCGGCATCGCGCTGCCCGACGAGACAGCCCAGGTCCGCGAGAGCTATCTGCAGGCTGCCGACTTTGTCGGCCGCGATCAGGAACTGGGTGTGCTGCGCAGCGCGCTCAATCAAGCCCAGCGGGGCCACGGCGGCCTGTGGCTGATTGGTGGCGAAAGCGGCGTCGGCAAGTCGCGGCTTCTCGACGAGCTGCGCACGCTCGCCCTGGTGCGCGGGGCCCACGTCGACCGCGGCCAGGCCGTGACCGAGACGGGATCTGCCTATCAAGTGTTTCTGGATGCCCTGCGCAGCGCGGCCTTGTCGGTGCCGCTGTCTCCTCTTGAAGAAAGCACGCTGGCCCGTGTCCTTCCCGATCTGCCCACGCTGCTCGAAAAGGACATCGCGCCGCCGCCCGAGCTAGATGCCGCAGCGGCACGCGCTCGCTTGCAGGCGGTCCTGTGCGATCTTCTGCTGCGCCGCAGCGAGCCGACGGTGCTGATCCTGGAAGATCTGCACTGGGCCGCACCCGAGAGCCGCGAGCTTCTGGCCCGTCTGCTGCCTCACCTCGACAAAAAGCCGCTGCTGATCCTTGCCAGCTATCGCGATGACGAGTGCCCACAGCTTCCCGACGAGCTTCCCGGCGCCCATACGCTCGCGCTGCAGCGCCTGGGACCCCGTGGCACCGCCGAGCTGATCGAGTCCATGCTGGGCGCGGCAGGTCAGCGCCCCGATCTTTTGCAGTGGCTGCGCGAGCAAACCGAAGGCAACCCGTTCTTTCTGGTCGAGATCCTGCGCGCTCTCGCCGAAGAGGCCGGGAGCCTGACCCGCATCGGTCTGCTCAGCGACCTAGCCAGCGGGCCAAGCGCCGGGCTGCGCGGCGGCATGGCCTTGGTCGTGCGCCGTCGTCTGTCGCGCCTGCCTTCGTGGGCTCTGCCGGCTGTGCAGCAAGCGGCGATCGCAGGCCGTCGCATCGACCGCGCTCTGATGCGAACCTTGATGTCTGCCAGCGAAGCCGAGCTCGATCGCTGGCTCGCGGCCTGTGCTGACGCCGCGATCTTGGATGTGCAAAACGAGCACTGGCAGTTTTCGCACGACAAGCTGCGCGAAGGCGTCCTTGCATCCCTGGGCGCTGAACAGACGCAGACCCTGCACCGCGACGTGGCGCTGGGGATCGAACGCAGCCGCCCCCTTTCCGGCGATGTCGCGGCGGCTCTGGCGTTTCACCATCAGCACGGCGGCGAGCCTGCTCGCGCGTTCCACTTTGCTCTTTTGGCCAGCGACGCTGCCACGCAGCGCGGCGCCCTGCGCGAAGCCCTGAGCCTGCTGCGCCAAGCGCAGAGCCTAGAGCCGCTTGCCACGCCGCTCCGCTTGGACCGCGTGCGCCTGCGCCGGCTTCTTGGGACGACGCTGCTTGGTCTAGGGCACATCGATGAGTGCATGCAGATCACCGAAGACGGCCTGGCGCTGCTCGGCCAGCCGCTGCCGGTGTCGTCGAGCCAGCTCGCCTTTGGGCTGCTGGAGAATCTGGCCCTGCAAGCTGCGCTGCGCGTAAACGACGTCCTGCCCGGCCCCCGCCGCTTGCCGCTTGGCGCGGACTCGCTCTCGCCGGATGAAGGACGCGAAGCGCTGAGCCTGCTGGTCACACATGCCGAGGTCGCGCTGTACCTGTTTTCCGACCGTCGGCTGTTCTTCTGCTCGCTGGCCTTGGCCAACTTGGCCGACCGGCTCGACGATGTCCCGCAGCGCATCACCAGCTATGGCGCGCTGGCCTATACCTCGTCCACCTTCGGGCTGTCTCATATTGCGGATCTGTACCTATCAAAAGCCGCAGCGCTGCGCGAAAAGGTGCGTGGCACCGCCGCTGACTACAAGTTTCTGCGCCTGCGCAGCAGCCTGCTCATCAGCCGAGGCCAGCTCGCCGAGGCCGAGGTCGATCTGCGCCAGGCCGACGCCATCGCGCAGGCCGTGTTCGACACCACATCGCGCCTGGTGGCGCTGCAGCAGCTCATCTGGATCGCCATCTTTCGCGACGAGCTGCGCGACGGCAGCGCCGATCTGCAGGCCCTGGTGCAGCTGGCCGAGCGCGAAGGCCACGGTCAGTTCATTCCGCGCGCCCGCATCAGTCAGGCGCAGGTCCTGCAGCAGCGCGGCCAGCACCGCGAGGCTCTGAACGTCCTTGAGGCCGCGCTCGCCGCCGTCCGCGAGCGCCGAGACCTGACCTTTGAGCTACAGGCCCTGCAGCTCCACGCGCGCTCGAACCTTGCCCTCGGTCAGATCGAGGCCGCCCGCGCCGACAGCGATGTTCTTTTAAGCATCTTTTCCAGCTCGCCGATCTTCAACTATGGCGTGCTGCCAGCGGCGGTCGGCTTGGTCGAGGTCTGCTCTGGCCTGCTCGAACGAGCGCAGCCGCTTCTGCAAACGCAACGCCGGGCCCAGCTCGATCGCGCGCTGGCTGTGCTCAAGCGCATGGCGCGACATCACCGCATCGCCCAGCCCAGCTGGCTGCGCGCTCAGGCCCGCCTGCTGCGGCGCTCGGGCGCCCCCACCGGCCAAGCCGAAGCCCTGGAACAGCAGGCCGCACAGCAGGCCAAATCCATGGGAATTCCTTAGTCCCGGCAAGCTCGCGGGTCGCTATTCTGCGTCGCACAGACGCCGCATAGTGCTCAGTCGTGCGCAGCCCGCAGCAAAAGGCCGCGCGCGGGCCGGCACCGCCGACTGCAGGGCCCAGGATCCAAGACCGCGCGAGACGGCTTATAGTCGCGGCATGTCCGCCCCGCAGGCGTTTCAAAGCGATGAGTGTCTACACGTCCAGGGCCTTGATCCGCAGCCAGGCCGGGCCGTGTACCTGGGGCTGATCGACTATGGCCAAGCATGGCGGCTGCAGCGCGCTTTGGTCGACGCCGTGCTCACCGGGCAGGCCCCGGACTTGCTGCTTTTGTGTCAGCACCCCGATGTCATCACCGTGGGGCGCAGGCAGAAGGCGCGCGACAACATTTTGTCTCCGCGCTTTCCGACGTTTGAAGTCGAGCGCGGCGGCGATGCCACGTATCACGGCCCTGGTCAGCTCGTCGGCTATCCCATCCTCAAGCTGCGCCCCAATCCCGTCGGTGTGACCTCGCCGTCCGAGCGCGATCTGCACCGCTATCTGCGGGCGCTAGAAGGCGGCCTGATCGACCTGTGCCACCACGTCGGCGTGGCCGCCACTCGCAAGCCCGGCGCGACCGGCGTGTGGACAGCCCCAGATCCATCGCCATCCACAGCCTCGCCCGAGACCTCGCCTATGGCCTCGTCAGTGAATGCGGGTGGACCCGTCGGGCCGGCCGACGAAGCGTCGCCGCAGCGCAAGATCGCGTCGATGGGCATCGCCGTGCGCCGCTGGATCACCTTCCATGGCTTCGCGCTCAACGTCACCACCGATCTTCTGCGCTTCTTCGCCATCAATCCCTGCGGCTTCCGCGCCGAGGTCATGACCTCGCTTTCCGAGTGTGTCCCCGCGGATCGTCCGCCCCCCAGCGTCGAAGATCTCATCGCTCCCGCCGCGATGCTCCTCGGCGCCCGCCTGCATCGCCACTTCCCCCTCACCTCGCCCACGTGGCTGGACACTCTCAGCCTGTCCTTCGATCCCGCCTAGCTACGCTCTGCAAACGTACCTGCCGGCTCAAAACAGCTTTAGCTGGGGCGGCTTGGCGCGACGAGCAGGCGGCGCAGCCGTCTTTACGCAACGCGAAGGCAGCGCGGCCAAAAACGGAGACGGCGACCCGACATGGCTGATCCACAGGCGATCTTTGGCGCGCGTCATCCCGACATAAAACAGCCGGCGCTCTTCGGCGACCTCGTCTTCACTGGCGGCCCGGCCCGGCAGCAGTTCGGCTTCGCTGCCGCACAGAAACACCACGGGAAATTCCAAGCCTTTGGCGCCATGCAAGGTCAGAACGGCGACGCGTTCAAAGCGCGCGTCCCACTCGTCCGACTCATGCGCGATACCGATCTCGCCTTCGGCATCACAGGTCAGCGTTTGACGAAGCGCAGCGTAGGAACGCTCGGCAGACTGCACTGCGTCGGGGTCCTTTACATCGGTATCCGACCGCAAGGCAGGACGCTGCGCGTGATGTTGCAGCGCCAGCGAAAAAGGCGACTGTGTCGCAGCCATCTCTGGTGAGCGCTCGCTGCGATCGTCCTTCTCTCGCTCATCGGGGCCGTGCGCGATGGACTCTGCGGCGTAAAGTGGACGCGCTTTGCGCGGACGCAGCGTCGGAATGCCTTCGTGGTGCAAAGCCAAAGCCACGTCATCGGCCCGCGCCGCCGTGCGGGTCAGGACCGCGATGTCCGAAAAGCCATAGCAGCCACTTGCAGACGATGCCGCCCGTCCCTGATCGTGCGAGGTCAAGCTGGTGCCGCCCACCAAGCGCTCGATCTCGCGAGCGATGGCGATGGCTTCCGAGCGCGAACTTGCCGCCGCGCGAAGCTGCACGGGCTCACCGCTTTCACGCTGTGCCTGCGGCGGGGGTCCAGCCAAGAACGCTTCACTCTCGCCCGCCTGCGACAAGAGCGCAGTGGCCGCAGCCACCAAGGTCGATGTGGCGCGAAAGTTGTCGCGCAGAAAGAACACGCGCGCCCCAGCAAAGTCGCGCGGAAAGGCAAAGAAGTTGCCGCGCTCGGCCCCGCGAAAGGCATAGATCGACTGGTCGGGATCACCGATGGCGAAGATCTGCGCACCCGCTTTGGCGAGCGCGATCAAAAGCTCGCGCTGCACGCCGTTTGTGTCTTGGTATTCATCGACGTGGACGCAGCGATAGTGGACGCAGGCTTGACCCGCACGCACCGCCTGCGTCGCGGCCACCAGCAGATCGTCGAGGTCCTCCAGATCGAGCGCATGCAGCCACGCCTGATACGCAGCCAGCGCGGGACGCAGCCACGCTGGATCGTCTTCAGTCCCCGAGGACGCAGGCGGTTGGTCGAGCGCCGCCAGCGCATCACAGCTTCGCCCCTTCATCAGGCTGAGCGCCTGCGAAGCGCGCCGCAGGCGTCGCCGCAGCGTCGCTTCGCGCAGTCCGCAGTCGACGCTGGGATCACTGCGCAGGACATGCGCCAGCAGATCGTGACGATCCGCTTCGCTGATCAAGCGCGCCGCCTGCGGCTGCGGTCGCAGGTGCAAAGCCAGCTGATGAAACGTGCCCACGCGGATCGTCTGGGCGACATCGCCCACGGCGCGCTGCAGGCGCTCGCGCAGCTCAGATGCGGCCTTGCGCGTGAACGTGATCGCACATAGCTCGTGCGGTGCAGCCAGGCCCGCTTCCAGCAGATACACTAGGCGCGCGACCAGCGTGCGCGTCTTGCCCGATCCGGGTCCGGCAACAACCAAGGCGGATCCCGAGGCTAAAGCCGCCTCGCGCTGCGCCGCGGTAAGCCCCTGCAGCGCAGCGAAGGCCGGCGCTTCGCCGCTCATGCGAAGAGCCCCATCTGCTCATCCCGACCGCTACGCTTGGGGGTCCGCTCATCGGGTTCGAAGATGCGAATCTGCCCGTATTCTCCGTCATATCCTGGCGCAATGTGCAGTGCCCCCGCGCGCACGCGCCGGACGGCTTCCGCGAGAAGCTCGCCGCCTGCGCGACGCAGCTCAGCGGACTCGACATGCCGCAGGATGTGCAGATCGCTGCCCAGCTGATCGAGCAGCTTAAAGTACAGGCGCTGCGCACGATCAGAGGCCACGCCAACCCCCAGCACCTCGGCCACGATCTCGGGCAAGGGCACCAGGCTGGTAAACGGCCGCGCGCGGGAAGGTCGAGCGCCCGCTGCCACCGCTTCGGCGCTGCGATCGGCCAAGGCTTCGACGCGCGACAGCACGCCCACTGTGACGTCCTTTTCGCAGATGGGACACTTGCCCCCCAGGCGCAGGCGCTCCATCGGTTCCAGGCGCGCTTGGCAGGCGCGATGACCGTCCAGGTGATACTTGCCTTCTTCGGGGAAGAACTCGACGGTGCCCAAGAACTCGTCGGGGCGACAGTGTTCAAGCGCTGCGCGCAGATGATCGTACGAGGGCTGGATGTTGATCAGGTTCAGCTCGCGCCCGAGCTTCTGCGCCGAGTGCGCATCGGAGTTCGAGATCAGCGTGTAGCGATCGAGCTGCGACAGCCGCCAGTTCATCGCAGGGTCGGAAGATAGGCCTGTCTCTAGCGCGAAGATGTGCGGCGTCAGATCGGCGAAGCAGTCTTCGATGCGATCGAAGCCCGACAGCGATCCGAACAGCGAAAAGTGCGGCGTCCAGATGTGCGCGGGGATCAAGCAGGCGCGGCGATCGGTCTCTAGGATGATCTCGAGGAAGTCGCGACAGGGCAGGCCAAAGATCGGACGGCCATCGGCGTTCAGGTTGCAGCCAAGCGCCACCAAGCGCTGACACAGCCGCTCGACGACATCCAGATCAGGAGCCAGCACCAAGTTATGGACTTTGCGCAGCGCCCCCGCTTTTTTGTAAATGTGCGAGGTCTCGGCGGTCAGGACGAAGCGCACGTCGGCGCGACAGGCGCGCGGGATCTCAGCATCCAGCGCTTCGCGCAGCTCAGGACGCAGCGCAAAGAAGCCTGGCTCGCCCGGAATCGCAACAAGATCACGACGCAGCTCTTCCCGCCAGCCGGGGTGCGTGAAGTCCCCCGTGCCGACGATCGCGATGCCTTTGCGCTGCGCCCACTGGTACAGCTGACCCAGGTTCAGATCTTTGCTGGTGGCGCGGCTGAAGCGCGAGTGAATGTGAAGATCGCAAGAGAGTTCCATCGCCGCGACCGTAGACAGCACCCCCGCCTGTCTCAAGCGCAATCGCGCATGAGGTCGCTACGAATTCCCGTCGCTGGTAACTGCGGGTAAAGCCGACTACAGCGCCAGCTTGACCGGGCGCTTGAGCAGCGCAGTCAGCACCTCTTGCACGGTGGCGACTAGCTCTTCATCGTGGCCGTGTGCCTGCGTGCGCCACGTGGTCTGCCCTGCCCCATCGCGCACCAGATCGAAGTGCCACGCACGACGCTGCGCCGACATCCAGATCTGTCGCGCGGCGCGGTGGCGGTTGAGGACCATCTTGCTCTGCTGCGGCTGCCCTGAAAACAAAGTGATGTTCAGCACGTCGCCGGCCTTTTCGGCCTCTAGCTCGTCGGGGTCATAGGAAAGCAGCGCTCGTTCGAGCTTCTTTAGCTGGCTATCGGCCAGCTGATCAAAGGCCAGGTCTTCTTGCTCCCGCGGATTCATGCGCAGAAGGTAACGCCAGCGCGAAGGCAAATGCCAGCGCTTCGGCAAAGGCAGGCGCAGACGACTGCAGCCTCAGCGAGTGCGGGTCTGTTGAAGCGTACGTGCAAGAGCAGAGAGCGGGAAGAGAGCGGGAAGAGAGCGGGGAAAAATTGCAGGGGCATGGCGCCCCGATCCGCCGCTAGAAGCGCAGACCGACGCTGCCGCCGACCGAGAACTGGCTGTACGAAAGATCCTTGGGGCAGATCGTCGACATGTCGCGGTTGTCGCGACGGCAAGCCGCAGCCGCCCCGCTCGGCGTCGCGCCCACATCTGCTGGGCCAGGCAGCCGGCTGACATCGTACGAGTTGTCTTCACCGGCCCCCCAATACGAGAAGTAGCCCGTGATCGACAGGATGGCGTAGTGAACGTTGAGGCCAGCGAATAGACGCCAGCGGAAGATGTTGTCCTGCGTCGGAAACGTGACCTTTTGGCTGAGCGCGGCGGGCAAGCCCATGGTCGTCGAGAAGCTGGGATCGCCGCGATACAAGTCAAACGTTGGCGCCGTGTCGATGACGTTGCTGCGCACGATGTTCCACATGACGCCGCCGCCCAGATACGGCTCGAAGGTCATCGTGCCCTGTGCGCCGAAGGCCTTGGACATCAGGCCTTCAACGGTGATCAGCGTCATGTCGATCTGGGGCGCACCCGCGATACGAGTGACGGTGGCGCGGGCGGCGATCGATGGGATCGGGATGTCGTGATAGCCCTCGTGCAGCGCAAACTTCAGGTAGCCGTTTAGACCAAACAGGCTCGACTGCAGCAGGTTCGATGCGCCGAAGCCGACTTCCAGCGACGGAAAAAAGGGCAGCGGCAGGAACCACACGCCCTTGCGCAGCATGATCGACGCGACAGGCAGGAACTGACCGCTTACGTGGCGCACACCCGCGAGCGAGTTCGCGCCGTTGGGCTGCTTGTAGCCGCTCCAGTACGCGTTGTTGATCGAGATCGAAGTCGCGTTGACATCGAAGGAAAAGTGAAAGCCCGAGAAGCCTGTTGTGTCCGCAGGCTCAAGCGCCGGCACGGCCATGACCGCGCCCATCTCGGACAGCAGCGAGCGATACATCGACTGCTCGCGCAGGTTGGGATCGGTCCGGCGATTGTTGGGGTCGACATCCGCAGGATTGCGCGGCGCGATCAAGCACTCAAGCGCCAGATCATTCGAGACATCCACCGTCTGGTCCGCGCAGGCCGCATGTGCAGCTTCGCTGGTGCCAAGAAGGCCTAACCCCACAGCTACCGCGGGAATCCAGCTTCGCCGGGACCCCAGGCGCCCCGAAGCGGCACCTAGGCTCTGCCCCAGGCTCTGCCAAAGACTGTCCACCCCTGTAGCCCATGACGATCGAAGGAGATTACGCATGCTCGAAAATTAGTGTACGTCGGGCAAATTTCTCGTGTCAATCGTCGGGATGGCCACCGAAGCGCAGAGCGCGCTGCCCACGGTCTTGAGCTTGTGCGCAGGCGTGGCAGGCCTGTTTACCAGAGCATGTTTCTGGCTTTGGGCCTTGGCTTTGGGCCTTGGCTGGCGGCAGATCACGCTGGTCGCTAGTTCGCCAGGGAAGCACCGCGGGAAGACGAGCAAAGGGTTGTGCAGAGATCGTGCGAAAGACGTGTTGTGCAGAGATCGTGCGGAAGATCTGAGGATCTATAGAAGGGCCGCGAGGACCGCGCAGGCGCGACGCGGACTAGGCGAAGCGGCGACGCAGGCGGGCGGCGGCATCGACCAGGACCGCGTCGTCTTTGGCAAAGCAGAAGCGCAAGATGGTCTCGCCAATCGGGTCGCGATAGAAGCTGGTCCCCGCGATGGCCGCGATGCCGGCTTCATCGAGGAGCTTGTAGGCCGCCTCGCGTGCGGTCGCGCAGCCGAGCTTGCGCACATCAGCCAAGACGTAATAGGCGCCCGTCGGCACATAAGGCGAAAGGCCAGCGTCGGTGAGGGCGCTGCATAAGATGTCACGCTTCTTTTGGTACAGCGTCGATAGCTCGCGAAAGTACGACTCGGGCAGCGCCAGACCGGACAGCGCCCCCAGCTGAAGGGGGGTCGGCGGGCAGACGTACAAAAGATCGTGCGCGACTGTGATGCGCTCGATGGCTCCAGCCGGAGCCGTGAGATAGCCAATGCGCCAGCCCGTAATCGAAAAGGTCTTGGACAAGCCCGAGATACTGACGCAGCGCCCACGCATTCCCGGCTGCGTCGCAAGCGGCACATGCTTCACGCCATCAAAGACGATGTGTTCATAGATCTCATCGGTAAACGCGATGAGGTCTTCGCTGCGGCAAATCTCGGCGAGCATCTCTTGTTCCAGCTCGCTTAGCACCTTGCCCGAGGGATTGGACGGCGAGCAGACGACGATGCCGCGCGTGCGATCGGTGATCGCGTCTTCTAGCTCGGCGCGGGCGATGCGCCAGTCAGGCGGCGCCAGCGGCACCAGCACCGGCTTCATGCCCAAGGCCAGGACCGTGTTCAAGTGATACGAATAGTACGGCTCGAACAGGATGATCTCGTCACCGGGCTGGCACAGCGCCATCATCGCCGCGGCAAAACCCCCGGTGGCGCCGCTTGTGATCAGCACTTCGCTGACGGGATCGTACGACTGGCCATAGTCGCGCTGGATCTTCGTCGCTACGGCCTGGCGCAGCTCCAAGATTCCTTGCGGCGGGGCATAGGTTGCTTTGTGCGCTGAGATCGCGGCGATGGCGCTTTCGGCAACCAAGCTCGGCGTCGGCAGATCGCAGACTCCTTGGCCGAGGTTGATGCCGCCTTTTTCTTGGCAGCGCAGGCTCATGGCCCGGATGTCCGAGATCGCCAGCGCCGACAGTCGTTCACCGATTCGCATGGTTTGGCCTTCTGCCTTCACGTCGTTCGTCTGGGGTCGAGATCAGGCGCAGCCACTTGGGCGGCACCATAGTAAAGCGACCTTATCACGGTCGCTCTTTTGCGTGGGTGCCGATGTGCGGTACAGCGCTCAACGCGGCCCCGGCCACGCGATCTAAAACGAGCGAGCACAGTCGGGGTCTGGCATGGCCGGCTGCCCAACGCGCTCTTGCGGCGGGGACCGCGCTCTGGCATCCGCCGAGCGAATCGCACCGAGGACGGGCAGGAGCGATATAGTGCGCCGCATGCGCTGGTTTCCAAGCCTTCGTTCGCTTTCGTTGCTCGCTGCTGTGACCTCATGCGCCGAGCCCGCGGTCGAGCCGCCGCCGCCGATGCCCCTGTCTTGGCAAAAGAGCCTGCCAGCGACAGACTCGCTGCGCTGGCAGCAAGCGGCCCGCGGGCTGCGTGGCGTGCGCGGCATCATCCACCTGCACTCGGTCTTTTCGCACGATGCCTGCGATGGCAAGCCGCAGCCGAATGGCACGGCGAACGCGCCTTGCTTGGACAACCTGCGACGAGGCCTGTGCGCGACGCGGCAGGACTTCGCGCTGCTGACCGATCACGCCACGCTGATGGCGGACAGCGCATTTTCCGATCTGTTCTTGACCGACGTCGCGTTGGGCGATGCAGCCGAGCGCGCGACCGCTGATCCCGATCCGCAGGTCGATGTGGTGGGCAGTCGGCTTCGCTGCGCCGACGACACGGCGCCCGGCCATCGTGTTCATATCGCGGTCGGGGGTGAAAATGAGCTTATGCCCGTCGGGCTGCGTCGCCATCTTGGCGCGGATTCGGCGGCGCGACATGCGGCGATGCAGGCGGCGACCCCCGACGCGGTGCGCGCCTTTCATGCGGCCGGCGGTGTGGTCTTGGTTGCCCATGGCGAGTCGCATCCCCTCGAACAGCTATCGACCTTGGCTCAGGCGGGTCTTGACGGCATGGAGGTCTATAACCTGCACGCCAACATCGATCCCAAGATCCGCGGGCCCTATCTGGGGCTGGATCCGCTGGGCGCCATCACGGGGCTGGTTCCGTGGCTTGGGGGACGGCCCGTCAGCGACGGAGGGCCCGAGCCGGACTTGGCATTATTGGGCTTCCTTTCGCCCAATCAAAGTCAGCTCGACAAGTTCGATACCTTGCTTGCTGCAGGCCATCACCTGACGCCCACCATGGGATCAGACATCCACGAAAACACGCTGAAAGAGCCGCTTGCCGACGGCGAGCGCGGCGATGGCTACCGTCGCTTGATGCGCTGGTTTGGCAATTATCTTTTGATCCCGACAGGGACGGCGATCTCGACCGAGGTCCTGCGGCAGGCGCTGTTGTCCGGGCGAGCCTTTGGCGTGTTTGAGCTGTTCGGCCCCCCCGAGGGCTTTGACTTCCACGCGCTGTATTCATCGGGCAGCCCGTCGGGCAGCCGCACGGCAGAGCTTGGGGATCAAGCGCCCTTGGGTGCGCGCTTGCGCGTGGCTCTGCCGCGACCGTTTCCAGCGACGCTACGCGGGGCCGAGCCGATCCTGCGCCTGTCTCTGCGCTATGTGCCGCTTCGCGACAAGAGCCCACCGACGACGCTCCTGCGCAGCGAAGAGGTCCTGTCGCGCACGCTGAGCGCGGACGAGTTCGCGGCCGAAAGCCGCCCCGAATCCACCCCCGTGCTGGAGTTTGATACCGCTGGCCGCGGACCCGGCGCCTATCGCGTCGAGGTACACATCGTGCCACGTCACCTGCTGCATCTGCTCGGCGACATGCCGGACGCCTTTCGCCGTGAGTATCCATATCTCTACTCCGCGCCGGTCTGGGTGCGCTAGCCTGAGAGCAGGCAAGGAGGATGTGCTGATGCTGCGGCGATCGATGGCCAGATTCTTTGGGGTGGCGTTGTTGATGGCACCGCTTATGTATTCGACGACGGCGCGGGCCGATGGCTGCTATGCCTGCGGGGCGGGCAGCAGTCCGGCTTGTGGTGGCTTCTGCCGCTTTACGGGCAATGACTCGTTTGCGGCGCGCAAGCAGTGCGAAAACAAGGGCTGCCGCGTCACCAGCGCGACGACTTGTCCGGCAAGCGGCGCGATCTGCCGGGCTCCGACCAAGCCCGCATCTGAGCCGATTTACTCGACGCAGATCGCTTGGTGCAGCGCGCCGCACGCGGCCGATTCGACGTAGCGGATCGCTCGCCGCGAGCCCGCTAGATTCCGCTTCAGCAACCAGGGGCGCGGCATGGCTGGCGGATCGCGCACCGGTTAAGGATCACGGCTGTGCTAGGGTGCCGCCGTGTGGTTTCATGTGATCGCGCTAGGTCGTTCCAAGGGGCAGCCATGACCGCCGATGAGCGAGACAGCTTGGCGGAGCTAGAAGGCCACTTAGGTCACAGCTTCTCGGACCCAACCCTCCTTCTGACCGCGGTGACCCATCGCAGCTTCACCAACGAAAACAGCCGCGGTGGGCAGCCTCACAACGAACGCTTAGAGTTCTTGGGCGACTCGGTGCTGGGTCTTTTGGTCACCGAGCTATTGATGACCCAGTGTCCCGATGCCAACGAAGGGTATCTGTCGCTCATGCGCTCGCGGATCGTCAGCGAAAGCTCGCTGGCCGAGCTAGCGCGCAGCATGGATCTGGGACGGGCGCTGCGCGTCGGGCGCGGGGAAGAGCTGAACGGCGGCCGCGACAAGCCATCGCTCTTGGCCGACGCGTTCGAGGCAGTCCTTGGGGCGCTGTTTCTCGACAGTGGCTTTGCTGTCTGTCAGGCGGTGGCGCAGCGTCTGCTTGTGCCGCTTGTCTTGCATGCCCATCAGCACAGCGGCAGCGACGAGAAATCGGCCTTGCAAGACCTGCTGCAGCGCCTGCGGCAAGCGCGGCCGCGCTATGAAGTAATCGCGACATCAGGCCCTGAGCATGAAAAGACCTTTGACGTCGCCGTATACCTGGATGACCGTCAACTTGCCGTCGGTAGCGGGCGCAGCAAGCGAGCCGCAGAGCAAGCCGCGGCCGGGCAGGCGCTGCAGGTTCTAAATCAAGAGCTGGCCTAAGCCACCGTCGACCGTCTGCGCTGGGTCGCGCAAACCGAGAGCCGCGCGTCCTTGGGGCAGCTTCATGCCATCGCTTACGGCGTTTCGTCGACGAGTCCCACGACAGACCCCAGCTTGACCTGGGCGCGGCCGCGGCTGCCGACGCGATGTCGCTGCCACTCGGCCTCGTCGCGTGCCGTAAAGACCTCTTCGCGCTTGCCCTTGTCAAGCTGCAGGCGCAGGCGATAGCTCTCTTGCCGCTTGCCGGCTCGCTCGCGCTGCGACAGACCCTCGACAGTCGGCCATGTTGGCTGCGAGCTGTCGTCGCTGCCGCCCGATCGCAAGGTCCGGGTCGTGCGCCATATCGTATCGACTTCGTACGAGCAAAATGGTTCATAGACCGGCTCTTGCTTGTACTTGGTGCGGGTCTTTTTCACGTGGCGCATACGGTATCGAGCGCACTCGCGCTGGGACTTTCTGACGGTCTTGGTCTTCTTTTCCCAGCTCAGGCAGGTCTTGACCGACACGCCGCCCTGCGTCTTATAGCCGTGCTCGACGCAGCGCTTGCCGTCGTCGACCTCTTCTTCGACGGTGCGAGTCTCCCAGTCTTCGCAGTGGCCGCGATCTTCTTCGTCTTCAAAGTACGTCTCGGTGCCGATCGGCACGTCGATGTTCTTGCGGAACTTGCGCTGACAGGCGGTGTTGTACGCGCCCGACGGCAGATCCGACTGCCAATCGCGGCTGGCTTTTTTCTGCAGGGTTTCGATCTCGATGCTGCGTTCCCAGCTTCGCCCGACGACGGTGTAGCCAACTTTCTTGCCGGGGCCAAACAGCAGCCAGAGCCCACCGACGAGCAGCAGCAAAAGCAGCCAGGGCCAGACCCGGCGCGACGAGGGACTGCCCCCTGCCCCAGACGGCTGCGTCGGAGGCTGCATCGACGGCGGCTCGGCATCCCCGCCGCCGCGGCGCTGCACGGCCTGCGGGCGATACGTCGCGGCCTCGCTCTCGCGGATCACTTCGCTTTTGGCTTCGTGCGTCGATTCCGATAAAGGCCCGTCGCAAGTGGGACAGCGCTCGGTCGGCTGCCCTTGCTTGGGTCCACTTGTGTAGACCGGCGGCACCTGCGTCTTGCAGAACGCGCAGTACAGCCACGATCCCATGGCCAGAGCGCGGCCTTGCTCACCCGCGATGCGCCGCCCCGTCGCGACGGCAAGCTGCGCGCTTTGGTCTTTTTCGGCGCCGCAGGTCGGGCAGCTTGTGCGGGTCCCGGCGATTCCCTGCTCACCGCAGCGAGAGCACCGCCACACGTTCTCGACGATCTCGGGCTTGGTGCCACAGCTTCGGCACTGCTCGGGTAGCTCTTGGTGGACCTCTCCGCACTCGTGGCATTCCCAGCGCATGAAAACACGATACTGCAGCCAGCCCATGCGCTCTGCGAAACGCGAGCAAAAATCGGATACGATGCAAGAGGATGCCTCGTTCCTGCACGCTGGCTGCGCCCCCGGACCTTGGGCTGCCTGTCTGTTTGGGTCGCGCCGTCTGGTTCCAATCCGGTCGCCGGCTGCCCCGAAGTCGGGCAGGACACCGGCCGTGTCAGCAGCGTCGAGCGGTCAGCGGACGCTGGGCCATCTTGTGGCTGATCGCTTGCCTTTCGTTCGTCGAACTTTCGGACGGGGCCTGGGCCGGCAAGCCACGCTGTCGCTTGGAACAGGTCGACCTGGGCACCTTTGAAAAACACAGTCAGATCAAGGTCATCGGTGGCCGCGTCGAGCTAGAAGGAACGCTGACCCCGGATCAGCCCCCGCCGGTACACCGCCTGCTCGTCGCTGGGAAGACCGTTGCCAAGGCGGAAAAGGTCGAGCCCTTTGAGCGCAGCGGACGCGACCTGTATATCGCGCTTCTGATCGAAAACTCGGCGCTGTATGCCCCGTCGATCGAAAAGATCAAAGAGGCGGTCAAAGAGTTTCTGGAGTCGCTGCCGCCTCGGGTCAAGGTGCGGCTCTTTTTGTACGGCTATGAGATCGAGCAGCAGCCGAACTTCATGCCGGCACCGGCCGTCACGTCGCTGATCGACGACATCAATCCCGATGATCAGGGCGACGTGCAGCTCTTGCGGGCCATCAGCGCGGGGCTGTCGGCGCTCAACAAGGTCCAGCCGGGTCACGACAAAGAAGGCAAGCCACTGCCTACCCCACGAAAAGTGATGGTTGTGCTGTCAGATGGATTAAATGAACTGATGGATCGCAAGAGCTTCCGTCGCACAGGCGATCTGTTGCGACAGAGCAATGTGTCGCTATTCCCCATCGCGTTTTCGCCGCGCGACGACCGCGGGCCGCTTCTGAACCTGGGCGAGCTAGCCAAGCGCAGCACCGGCACGTTTCGCTGGGCGCAAAAGGACGAGAACCTCAAAGAGCAGTTTCAGAGCCTGTCAGAAGAGCTGCGTCAGACGCCGGTCTTCACGTTCACCAACAAAAAGCTCGATATCGACGACCTGCGCATCGCGACGTTTGGCCTGCAGTGCGCAGAGCTCAAGTCGCCGCCGTTTTCGTTTTCTGGCGTGCCGCCCAAGAAGCCGAGTCGCTGGTGGCTGTGGCTGATCGGCATTCCGCTGGGCTTGGTCGCGCTGTGGGGCCTGGCCATGCTGGCGGCGTTCCTGCTGAAGCGTCGCGCTGCCAAGCTGGGGATTTCCGTCGCAGCGCCCGCAACACCCGCGGGACCTGGACGACCGGCGGGACCTGCGGTGGCGGCGCCTGCTGCTGCGTATCAGCCGGTGCCGATCCAGCCCGGCGGACGCCTGTACACCGCGACGCTGATCGGCATTGGAGCCGGCCCCTTGGGAGGCCAGCGCATCAAGGTCGAAGCCAGCCTGATGATCTGCAAGGGGCAGTATCCAGCAGCACCGGGCGTGCTGTTTGTGCCCGACGATCCCAGCCTGGGCGAGCGCCACTGTGAGCTGCGTCGCGACGGGGCGGGCTTTGCCCTGTTCGACGGCGGGGCGGCCAGTGGTTCGTTCATCAACGATCGCCGCGTGACTGCGCCCACTCGCCTTGCGGATGGCGACATCCTGCGCCTGGGCCAAGCGACGCAGTTTCGCTTCCGGCTGGACGACTAAGGCTCGGCTGCGGGATAACAGAAACCCACGCTCCGTGGTCGTCTATGAACCCAGCCTGCGCCCTCGTCGTCGAAGACGAAGAACCATTCCGTGCCGTCGTCGGTGAAATCCTGCAGACGGCGGGATACCTGCCGGTCCTTTGCGCAAGCGGTGAAGAGGCCATCGCCCTGGCCGAAAAGCGCGCCTTCGATGTCGTGATCAGCGATGTGCGACTGGGCGACGGTGCCGATGGCATGGATGTGCTCTCGGCGCTGCAGCGCTTGCAACCGCGGACGCCCGTGATCTTGATGACGGCGTTTGGCGACGTCGAAAACGTCATGAAGGCCATCCAGCAGGGGGCCTATGACTACATCTCGAAGTTTCCGTTTCAGCCCCGCGAGCTGATCCAGACCGTCGAGCGCGCGTTGGAACGGCGGCGCCTGCTGGCCGAAAGTCGCGGCCAGCGCCGCGAGGTCAAGAGCCGCCTGCGCGAGATCGTCGGACGCTCGCCCGCCATGCTGGATGTGTACAAGCTGGTGGCCCGCGTCGCGGTGTCGATGTCGACGGTGCTGGTGGTCGGCGAGTCCGGCAGCGGCAAAGAGCTGGTGGCCCGCGCCATCCACAATCACTCACCGCGTGCGACTGGGCCGTTCGTTGCTGTGAACTGCACCGCGCTCACCGAGACACTTCTTGAGTCCGAGCTGTTCGGCCACGCCAAGGGCGCGTTTACCGGAGCCATCCAAAGCAAGCGCGGCCTGTTTGAAGAGGCGCAAGGCGGGACGCTGTTTCTCGACGAGATCGGTGACATCAACCCCAAGATGCAGGCACAGCTTCTGCGCGTGCTGCAAGAGGGCGAGATCCGCCGCGTTGGCGGCAGCGAGCCGATCCGTGTCGACGTGCGCGTGGTCGCCGCTACCAATCGCGATCTGGAAGAAGAAGTTCGCAGCGGTCGCTTTCGCGAGGACCTGTACTTTCGCATCAACGTCGTCACCATCCACTTGCCGCCGCTGCGCGAGCGCCGCGAAGACATCCCGCTTTTGGTCGATCACTTCTTGAACAAGTACGCCCAGCGCGAGGGGCGCAGCGAGGCTGGCATCTCGGACGAAGCGATGCATCTGCTTGCGCAGTACAGCTGGCCCGGCAACGTGCGCGAGCTGGAAAACGTCATCGAGCGCGCCCTCGCGTTGTCCAAGGGCGGCATCATCCTGCCGTCGGATCTGCCGCGCGAGCTGCGTGGCGAGTCGGAAAAATCAGCCAGTCCAGCCCAGTCGAGCAGCAGCGGCATGGCCCTGATCGAAGACCGACCGACGCTGGCCGAGCTAGAGCAGCGCTATGTCTCGCTGATCCTGCAGCAGGAAGGCGGCAACAAGAAGCGCGCCGCCGAGATCCTGGGCATCGATCGGCGCACGCTGTATCGCACGCTCGATCGCAGCCACGAGCGCGGCACTCGCCCCCCCGAGCGAACGAGCCCCCTGCCGACCAGCGGCCAGGCCGGCAGCGGGGCATCTGGGACATCGACCGGCTCGTCCGACAGACCCGGCGACGCCGAAGACGCCTAGCTTGTGTCTCGTCCCCGACGAACGTCTGGAATGGACTGGACTTCGATATGATCAGATTCGCCGATCGTTAGGAATCGGGCACGCATGCGGGCATGGGCTGGGCTGTTCGGGCTGGGCATGATCCTGGTCACCGCGGGTGAGGCGGTGGCAGCGGATGCATGCAGCGATCTCGTCGAGCGGCCGGCTGCGCACCTGATCCAGAACCGGTGTGCTGTATTTGTCGAGGACGCCATGGCGGACCTCGACGCCCGCATTACGCCGCGCTGTCGCGATGCCGTTCGAGCGGGCACGGCCACCGAGACGCTGGCGAGGCTGGTCGCTATCGCGCAGGAACGCGTTCTCGTCGAGCCGTGCGCCCTGCAAGAGCGGCAGCGGGCCAAGTACGCGCTGTGTCGACTGCGCCCAGCCGGCCATCGCGACTGGCTGCGCTGGGGTGTCACCGACGGTGTCGGTCAGTACGATGTGCCCGATCGCTTGCTCACCACCTGTCTTTCGGCGCTGCAACAAGACGGCGATGCCGGCGCGCTGCTTGATGCCGTGGATTTTTATGCGACCCAAGCACAGCAGGGGGTCATGCACATCGGGGTGCTGCGGACGCTGATGCAGCTTGATCGCGAGGTCGTGATGCAGCGCCTGCTGCCCCGCTTTGAAGAGGCCGTTTCGCGCGACCTGAATCTGCGCTCGTGGCTGCACACGCTCTTGTGCGATCCCAAGGATCACCGGCCGCTTAGTGTGGCGGCGGCCTGCGACGCATCCACGGCGCGGGCTGCCGAGCAGCGTCAGCGCGAACAAGCCGAGCAAGAGCGGCAAGCCGTCGCGCGACAAAGAGACCGGGAAGCTGAGCTACGCACCGCACGACCCATCTTGCGCGGCCTGCAGGTGCTCTTGACCGTGGCCTCGGTGGGCGTGACCAGCGTCGAGCTTGGCTATACCTTTGGCTCAGGTGATCTGCCCACGCGGCAAGCGCTGACCACGCTTTCGGGCGTCAATTCCGGGGTCTTCACCGTCCTTGACGCCTTTGTTCTGCGACGCCGGACCGACATTCCAACAGCGGTCCTCATGTCCCTTTTGCTGCCGGTCGGTGCGCTAGCCGGCGGAGGCATCGCATTCGGCGCCAGCCAGCACCCGGCCAGCTTGGCCGTCTTTGCCAGCACCCATCAGGCCTTCACCCTCGCTTCGGCCTTGGCGTTCATCTGGTCGGTGCCCATCAAGTAGGCGCTGCGCTCGACAGCAGGTGTGCTGCGGATACACCGCGGTATCGTCGCTGCCTCATCGCTTCTAGACGTCGGCAAGCAGGATGGCGGGGCCGCTTTTTTTGGCGCGGGCGTGCAGCGTGATGCGCAGGCCCAAGGTGAAGTCCTCGGGATCGGCGGCGGCGTCGTCGCGCACTGCGCTGGCATCTTGATCCATGGACAGGATGGTCGAGCGACCACAGAAGCGCGTCGGTTCGTGGTTGGGCTCGGACTCGTCGCCGAAGGTATTGGCGGCAATGAAGACACCGCGAAAGCCGCGCAGGCGATAGCACCAATACGGCAGGACATCGCTGCCTTGATCGAGCCAGTTGGTGCAGAAGGCGACGATAAGTGGCTGCGTCGCGCTGTGCTCGCGCAGAAAATCGACGAAGCGATCGTCGTTGAGATCCATGCAGATGCCGACGCAGAGCCGCCCCCAGGGCGTATCGACGATCGGGTATGGCGTGTCTCCGTCGGTGGCCCAGGTGGTGTCGGCGCTGAACAGCAGGCGCTTGCGATAGTTGCAAACCAGCGAGCCATCGGGACCGATGACGCGAGCCGAGTTGTAAAGCCGCGGCGGCTGGTCGGCTGCGTTTGGCGACTGTGCCAGAGCCTGCTCGGGATAGCCGCAGACCAAGTACAGGCCATGGCGACGGGCCAGCGCCGACAGCGTCGGGAAGCTGCCAGCGGTGGCCGGCTCGCAGCGCGGAGCAATCGTCGCCGCGTCGGCGAATAAGTACCCGCTGGTCGCCATTTCAGGACAAACCACAAGCTCGGCCCCGGCCTGGGCGGCCTGCTCGATCAGCGCGCACAGGGCCGCCAGCGACTGCTCAGGCTGGGCCTTCTGCGCTTTGAACTGCAGCGCAGCGACCCGCGTCACTTGGGGGTGCCTCGCTTGACCAGGCGCACGGCCTTGGGGGTCTTTTTCGTCGCGGCGGTCCCGTCGGTCTTGGCACGGCTCTGCGGAGGGCTAGGCGCTGCGCTGGGCGGTGCATTCTGTGGGATCAGGGCGGTTCGCAGCGCGTCTTGGTTTTTTCTAAGCTGCGCGATGCGGCTCTGCGCCGCGCGGATCAGCGTCGCTGGGGCTTGGGGCTTGGGCGTGACCAGGCGAATCGCTGACTCCAGCGAGTCGACGGCCTCTTGCGTGCGGCCGAGCGCGTGCAGCAGGTTGGCGCGCAGCTCATACATCGACACGCGACGGGGCCCTTGCGCCAGCGACAAAGCGCGCTCGATGGCGGCGCGGCCCTCGTCAAGGCGCCCCATGTCGAGGTACAGACGAGCCAAGCGAGCCGGCGGGTTGTAATCCTTGGGCATGGCCCGCTGCGAGGCGAGCAGCATGGCTTCCGCCGGGGCATAGCGCTTTAAGCGGCGGTAACAGTCCAAGCGATGCGCATCATATGTGGCGGCGGCAACGGGATCCTTGGCCTGGGCCGCGGCGGTCTCAAGCACGGCCAAGCGCTCGACGGTATAGCGCTCGACTGCAGGGGCATCAGTCAGCGCTTCGGCCAGCTCGGTCAACGTGCCATAGCCATCGCTGCGATCGTCGGGCAAAAGCGGCGCCTGCGGATCGCGAACCAGGGCTTCCAAGTGGCCGCGCAGCTGACGGCGCAAGCGCTGCTGTACGTCGACCTCGCTAAGTCGCCCGGCGCAGTCGGCGCCATACGAGAAAAAGTCTGTGGCGGTGGCGTCGCGGCCCACTTCGTGATGCGACAGATCGGCCAGCTCGGCACAGGCGCGATACTGCCCGGCTTCGCGCAGTGCTTGGATCTGCCCCAGGCGCGCCAGGGCTCGCTGCGCCGTCGAGCGCGGGCCCTTTTCGTTCTGCGCCGCGCGAGCTGCTTGGTCATACAGCACAGCGGCTGCCGTCGGATCCGCGGCCAAGGCTTTCGCATCGGCTTGCTGCAGCAGGGCAGCAGCGGTGACACTTGTCGCCGCGGGCTGTCGATGCAAGAGATCCTGCAGACGGAACAACAGCTCGGGCGCGGTCATGGCGCCGGTAAAGCGAGCCACGACCTGCTCTTGTTCGTCGAGCACCAAGATCGTCGGCAGGCTGCGAACGGGATAGCGCTCGACGAAGGCTGCGTTCTGCGGTAGCTCGGTATCGACGGAAAGAAAGACGAAGCGCTCGGACATGGGCGCAAGCTGCGGGTCGGGGAAGACGACATTGCGCATCGACAAGCAGGTGTGACACCACGGCGCCCAGGCATCGACGAAGAGCAGGCGTCGGCTGTCGCGCGCCCGCTTCTGCGCCAGTGGAAAGTCGTCTTCGATAAACGGCAGCACGCTGTGCGGGCCCTGCGCTGCTTTGGCGGGGCCAGGGGCGACAGGCGGGGCTGCCCATGCCGAACCCACCATCGACAGCAGCGCGGAAAGCAGGCCAGCCGAGACCACGGAAGCCACGCGCCGCGGACCTGCACCAAGGGGGGAATCACACCACGGAAACCACGTTCGAACGCGTCGAAGCATAGCCCACGGTACACAGCCGCCACAGCCCCGGCAACAGGCTTGCGCACGTCGCTGCAATGCGGTCCTGGCAGAGGGAAAGGCATGGATTCGCGACGCGGTCCGCGCTTGAATAGCGCCACTTTCGAGCTCAACCCCTGCGAGGTGTCCCATGCGTCCTTCCATGCGTTCTCGTCTGTGTACGGCCCTGCCGCTCGTTTCGTTTCTGCACTGCGAATCCGGTCAGAGCCCGCCGCTCGATCTGGGCAAGCCGACCTGCGTCGCGCTGGATGCGGCTCAGTCTTGGTACGGCACGAACCGCGACAAGCTGGATCAGCTGATGCGCAGCTATGGCGTGTGCAGCGACACGTACGCGGCAAGCAAGAAGCCCCTGGCGGTGTTCGACTGGGACAACACAGTGGTCAAAAACGACGTCGGGGATGCGACGTTCTTTTACATGCTGGCGCACGATCAGATCCGGCAGCCGCCCAGCAAGAACTGGCGCTTCACCAGCCGCTTCATCACGGGCGATGCGGTCTCGGCCTTGGACACCGCCTGTGGAAGCGCTGCGGCAGCCGGGGCGCCGCTGCCCACCTCGACAAACATGGCCTGCGCAAAAGAGATCCTCAGCCTCTATGTCGACGGCAAGACAACGGGGGGCAAGGCAGCCTTTTCTGGCTGGGACTATCGCCGGATGGAGCCAGCGTATGCCTGGCTGTCGCAGCTTCTGGCCGGATACAGCAAGGCGCAGGTGCAGGGCTTTGCCAGCGCGGCCAAGACGGAAAACCTGGCAAACCCCGTCGACAGCAAGCAGACGATCGGCGGCGTACAAGTGACAAGCTGGGTTCGCGTGTACGACCCGATGAAGAACCTGATCAGCGCGCTTTCGCAGAATGGCTTTGATGTGTGGGTGGTCTCGGCATCGCCGCAGCCCATTGTCGAAGTCTGGGCGGCCGAGGTCGGCATCGCCGCCGATCACGTCATTGGCATCCGCAACGTCGAAAGCGCTGGCGTGTATGGCTATGATCTTGTGGGCTGCGGCGACGTGCCAAATGGCACCAATGATGGGTCGGGCAACGCGACGGGAAACAGCCTGATCACGTACATCGATGGCAAGCGCTGCTGGATCAACAAAGTCATCTATGGCGACAGCACAGCGGCGGCTCTGCAGCGCAACCCCGACGTCAGCAAGCGACCCGTGTTTGCCGCGGGCGACTCGGATACCGACATCACATTTCTGCAAGACGCGACGGGGCTGAAGCTGGCGATCAACCGCAACAAGAAAGAGCTGATGTGCAACGCCTACAGCAATGCGGGCGGCCGGTGGATGGTAAATCCCATGTTCATTCAGCCGCGACCGCAGCAGATGACGCCGTATACCTGCAGCAGCAACGCCTGCAAAGATGCCGCGGGTGCCTCGGTGCCGTGCCGTGACGAAAACGGAGCGATGATCGCGGACCAAGCTGACACGGTGTTCTAGTCGGACGGGGTCATGTGTCGAATTTACCGTCGGTAGCCGCGCCGGTATCGACTCCTCCGCACCCAAGAAATACAACGATCCGCCGGCCATGAAGTACGCAGGCTTTGCACCCCATCGCTGCCGCGGGCGTTCTAGGGCGTGCTAGCTCGACGGATCGTCGCTCGGCTTGGACGTCGTTTGAAGCTCGGCAACGAGCTCGTGGCCGATGCGCCGGTCATCCTGCGTAAGCAGGCTGTACGCGGCTTCTCGCAAGAGGCCATGGCGGAAGTAGTACTTGGCCTCGCTTCCTGCCTGCACACCGACGGTTTTTTCGAGGATCTCAGCCTCGCGCAGGATGCGCAGCCAGCTATCCAGCTCATCGGCCGAGTCAGGACCCAAGAGCACACGCAGACCCTCGCTTGGGAAGGGGCCGCCGAACAAGCTGGCCGCCCGGACGACACGGCGCGCCCCACGCTCAAGCCCGCTCAGTCGAGCCTGCAGCATGGCGAGGATCGTCATCGGCGTAGGCAGCTCAACATCTGGAGTGATCGGCGTGCCGCGCTTGAGGCCGCGGATGATCTCTTCGATAAAAAGCGGATTGCCACCGGCCTGCGCCAAGATGCGCTGCAGGACCGACGCGGGCAGCGGTCCGGTTGGCACACCGCCGGAAAGACGCAGCGGGCGCAGAAGCTCGGTCACCAGGCGCTCACTGGCTCTACGACTGAGTCCGCCGAGCGCGATCTCTTGAACTCGATCGGCCCACAGACGAGGAAACAGCGTCGTCACTTCGGGTCGGCCCAGCGCCAAGACGGCCAGGGGTAGCTCGGCCAGCTCACGCAAGACGGCGCCCACTAGCTCGACGCTCGCCACATCCGCCCACTGCAGGTTGTCCAGGATCAGCAGAACAGGTTGCAGGCGGCACTTCGCGCGCAGCAGATCGAAAAAGGCGCTGCAGATCTCGCGGCTCATCAGGCGGGGATCACTTCGCGCCAAGCGCAGACGCGGGCTCTCGGTGTCTTCAAACGGGACCCCGCACAGCTCGCCGATGAACTCGGTGACACGGCTCAGCTCGGACGGACGGACGCAGCGGCTGACATGGGACAGAAGCTTCTGACGCTGCGTCTCGATCGGCTCGCTGGCTGCGATGTGGCACAGCCGGAACAGCGCACTGCTCAAAAGACCAAATGGCGCGCCTGCGCTCAGCGCAGTCAGCTGACCGATCCATACTTCGATCTCTTCGTCTTCACCGCGACTGTGCAGACGCCGTAGAAGCTCATGCCGCACGTGTGTCTTGCCGATACCTTGCGGGCCCTTGATCAGCATGGCATCGGCCTTGCTCTCGTCGCGGCAGCCCGCCAGCATGGCTTCGATCATGCTCAGCTCGGCATCGCGTCCCAAGCAGGGTGACGACCCGCTGCGACTTAAGACATCGTCTGAGCTGGGATCGACGCTCTGCGCCACCAAGACCTGTTCACCGGACAGACCGCGCGAAAGCACAAACAGGCTGTCCAAAAGACCCGCCGAGACTTCGTCGAGAACGATGCCCTCGTCTAAGGTGGTGCGCTCTAGCAAGGCTTCGGCGCGCCGCACGACGTCGCCGCTGGGCAGTGGCAGGAATGGCTCACCACAGCCTGTGGCCAGTGCCAAGCGAGCTTCGGGCCAGCGCTCTTGCAGCTCTAGCGCGGCACGAGCCGCCTGCATGGCCTGATCAATGGCATTGGCAGCCCCGCCGATCATCGCCAGCAGACTGCCATCATCACGCCACGCCACCCGCATGCCCAGGCGGCGCAGCTCGTCGGCCAGCTCTTCGCGATACGTGGTACTCAGCTCGGTCCCTTGCACATCCAGCGTCGGGCGCGGCAGCGCCTCAGAGCGCTCGCGCGGCACCGCCAAGACCACGCTCATCAGCTCAAGCTCCAGCGTGCTGAGCTGTCGCAGCGCGGGCTTGGCCGTGCTTCCGCCCATCCCTTCTAAAAAGGCCGTACTGCCGAGGATGCGCTCAACCGCCGACAAGAGCGCGCTGGCATCATGCGGACGCTCGCTGGGCTGCTTGGCCAGCATGCTGTGTACGAGGTCGGCCACGATCTCGGGCACGTTGGGGCACAGGCTGCGCAGCGAGGTCGGCTCTTCAAACAATACGCGCGCTAGCTGAGCCGCGACGTGCTCCGCCACAAAGGGCGGGCGGCCGCTCAGGCACTCATACAGCACGCAGCCCAAAGCAAACACGTCCGTGCTGGGCCCGATGACGCGATCGCCCCGCGCTTGCTCGGGCGACATGTACTCGGGCGTGCCGATAAGGTGTCCCGACTGCGTGGCCGCACCGCTCGCCGCCTGCATGCCCCCCGTTCCGCTCTGCATGCGCGCAATACCAAAGTCCAAAAGCGTCACCCGCTCGACCCCACCATGCCGCAAAAACAAATTCGATGGCTTCAAGTCCCGATGCAGGATGCCGCGGCGGTGGGAGAGGCTTAGGGCGTCGGCGACGCGGCGCAAAAGGAGGAGGCTCTCGCGCACCGACAGAGGGCCACGGGTCAGGCGGTGGGCCAGGTCTTCGCCGTCGAGCCACTCCATCGCGAGGTACAGATAGCCGGCTGGCGTGTGGCCGTGCGCAACATACGAGACGATGCCGGGATGCTGCAGCAGCGCCAGCAGGTTGGCCTCACGCACGAAGCGCTCCATGTCGTTGGGATTCATGCCTCGCGCGCTCGCCAGCTTGACGGCGACCATCGCGCCGCTGTGACGATCGAGGGCGCGATACACCGTGCCCATGCCACCGCTGCCGGCTAGCTCCAAGAGTTCGAAGCGACCCCCGATTAGCTGCCCAACGAGCGTGCCGCTCGGCAAAGCCCCACCGGGTGCCGCTGCGCTGCCAACCGGCGAACCGGGTTCCGACCCCATGCTCTGGGATGAGCTCTTGGCCTCGCTCATTGCGTCCTTCCTGGCCTCCGGTTCTGAACACAGGCACACGCCAAGCGCAAAAGCCCTCAGTCCCGTTTATTTAATGAAATTTCATTGTATTTCAAATTACTCATCTGTAACGCTGAAACACGGAGGACCCCGCATGTCGAGCCCATCGAGACGAACGCTGCTTCGCGCGCTCCCCCTCTTGCCGTTTGCCGGTTTGCTCCTCGGGGCAAGCGATGCTCAGGCCGTTCACTATGCGGCTCTGCTGTGCAATCGCTGCGGCTTCGGCAACAAGAAGAACAACTGCGCTCGCTGCGGCAAATGGATCGGCAGCAGTCGGATCGCGGCTCGCCTGTGCAGCACCCATGGCTTCGGCAGCAAACAAAACAACTGCGTCGCCTGCGGCAAGTGGGTTGGAAGCTCTCGGCAGATCGCGTTCCTGTGCAACGGCTGCGGCTTCGGCAACAAGAAAAACAACTGCGTCATCTGCGGCAAGTGGGCGCCGTAAGCCGCACGGCCCGCAGTTACTGCGGCAGCGAGTCCCAGCGCTTGGCGCGGTCGAGCATGTCGTCCGCTTCGAGCTGTTTGGCGCTCGACGTAACCCGCGCCCGCAGATCGGAAAAGAACTGCGCTGCTTCCGCGGCTCGACCCGCCAAAAGCGCGGCCTGACCGCGCAGCAGCAGGGCCTGATCGACGAAGCGCCCGTCGGGAAGACCCGCGCCGATCGCCAGGCCTAGCTCGGCCTGGGCTTCGTCATACGCTCCGCGCTCGTACAGCAATCGCCCCAGGATGTAGTGCGAAAGGCCATGCTCTGGCTGCGCCAAGATCGCGTCGCGCAGCAGATACACAGCCAGCGCGTCGTTGCGTCCATCGGTCGGACGCAGACGATGGCTGCGCAGCGCCTGTGGCTCTCCCACCAGTACGCGCAAGATCGCATCGCGCACGGTCGGCGAAACGCCTCGGTCCGCCACCGCTTCTGCGGGGCCATCGTGCGGGGTTCCGTCGGCCGCTTGTGGGCTTGCTGCGTCTGTCGTCAACACCGCAAGCTTCGCCGCGAGCTGACGGCTGGCGGCTTCGCTATCGGGCAGTGCTGCTGCGAAGCGATAGCGCGTGCGCGCCGCATCCAGATCCCCGCGCAGTACGGCGAGGTCGCCCAAGCGGGCCGCGGCTCGCGATTCCAACACAGCAGTCCGCCGCGGATGGGCCAAAAGCTGCTCGGCGACTTGCGCGGCTTCATCGAAGCGCTCAGCAGAAATCAGCAGCTCAAGCCGCTCGGCTTGGTGCTGTGGCTCGTCGGGATCATCGAGGCAGACCGAGGTTACAAGCCGCAGAGCCAGATCCAAGTCTCCGCTGCCGACGGCCTGCCTGGCCTTCTGTTTGCGCACGGCTAGATCGTGCGCGCAGACCTTGTGAAACACGGCGGGCCGTCGCAAGCGCTCATGCGCCACGTCGCGTTCAGCCGACTGCAAAGGCTGCTGATCGATGAACGTCCGCCATGCGCTTTCAAGCTGGGGAAACGGCGTCGCAAACGCAGCGGCAAAGTCGGCTGGCGAGCCTCCGCGTCGGTACGCAGCCAGAAGCGGCGCGGGCCCGTGACGATCGAGCAAGAAACGACAGAACGATCCAGCCAGCACATACGCGCGGCTGGCCGGCACGCGATAAAAGCCCAGGCCAAAGACCGCGGAAAGCGGCGGTTCCAGTCCGGCTTGCCGCATCGCGCGCACGGTCTGATGCGCGTCCAGATCACCGCTGGCTCGAAAATCCACAGCGACGGCGATGCCCTCGATCAGGCCCGGCTGCGGAATGCCCATATGCGTCGCCAAGCGCAGCAGACGATCGCCCGCGGCGCCCGCGAAAATGTGCGCCAGCTCGTGTCGCAGCACGGGATGCGGCCAGCCCTCGTGGTGCAGATACATCTCGCGGCGCCATGGCTTGGCGATATAGGTCCATGCCGCGCCCATCAAGCGCCGCTTTTCCTCGACGGTATCGAACAGGTAGCTGACCACGCGCGCAGGCTCGCCGGATGCCGAAGGTGCGATGCCGAGCTGCCGCAGCAGCCAAGGTGACTGCCAGGTTGGCTCGACGCCCAGCGCCTCGCGTAACTGCTGATAGCGCAGCTCGTGCTCGCGAGCGAGCAAGCGAATGTCGCGCGCCACGGCTCCTCCTGGCCGATAGCGCAGGATGAAGTGCGACGTGCGAAGCTCCGACGACAGGTAGCGCTGCAGCGTGGCCACATCGCCGCGACAGCCCAGCCGCGCCGCGGAAAAAAACAGCAAAAGCGCCGCTCCGCCGGCAAGCCCGCTCGCCAGCAGCAGACCGACACGGCTGCCTTCCCCCTGACCGCGACGTCCCAGGCGCGATCCTCGCGATGCCGAGCCAGCCATGCGTAGGCCCAGCGACTCGCCATCGAGCAGCCAGGCACACAAAAAGAGCCCGGCCAAGACCGCCGTCGCATGCAGCGCTCGCGCCGCCAGGAACGCCGTCGTGATCTGGATGTCTTCGTCGTACAGAGCGCCGGGGTAATAGCCAAAAAACGGGTCGAAAAGAAAGATCGCCGGGCTGGCCGCAAAGCGCAGCAGCGACCACAGCAGCGAAGCGATCAGAATCAGCAACCCGACTAGGTACGCGCGCCCACGCGTTCGCGTCAGCAGACCCGCCGCCAAGCCGACGAAGACCGCGCACGCCGACGAGAGCATCGGCATCATCGCGAAGAAGGCCAGCCCAGCCGCGACATTGCAGTTGCGCACGCGCAGGCCGTTCAGAAGCAGAAGCACAAGTGGCAGCAGCAGCAGCGTCCATACCCCGATCAAGCCGCGCAGATACAGCTGGATCACCGTCGCAAGCGGCGCCGCATCGGCCTCGTCTGCGCGCACCTGAGCGCTGGTCGAAAGCGCCCGCCGCCCCGCTCGTCCCGACGCGGGCGAGCCCGACTTTGCCGCTCGTCCCGAACCGCGGCCACCGCGCCCCAGCAGCACTGAACGAACCCCTTGCCGGATGCCCGCGATGGCAGCCACAAGCGACAGCACCAGCGCCGATTCGTACCCAAGGACGTTGAACAACGGCACAAAGCACAGCACGACACCGACAAGGAAAAAGACCACGCCCCACAGCCAGCTAGCCCATGCACTGCCGCTGTTCCCACGACTGCCTCGCCCTTCGCCGTGGCGCCTGGCGACGTCGGCTTCTGCTGGCGAACCCGATGCTGAGCCCGATGCTGGGGACGTTGACTTCATTGCGCGGCGCAGTTTAGCCTGCGGGTTCACGGTCGTATAGATGGCAGAGACCTTACCCACGTCGTCGTCCAAAGCCCTTGCTGCGAATGCTGCCGCAGCTTCATCTGGTGGTGCCTTGCGCTTCCTGCGCTTCTTGGCACCGAACTTGGTCACCGCGGGCTCGATCGTCTGCGCCGTGCTGTCCATGCAAGCCGCCCTGCGTCGCGACTGGGTCAGCGCTTGCTTTTGGATCTTGTACTCGACGATCACCGACAAGTTTGATGGCCTGGTAGCCCGCGGCCTCAAAGCCAGCACCCCCCTCGGTGTTCAGATGGACTCGCTGGCTGATCTGCTGAACTACGGCTTCATGCCGGCCGCCGTGGTCTATGCCTGGTTCAGCGCCCACCCGTCGCTGGGTTGGAGCAGCGGGCTTCCGCTCGTGCTCTTGCGCGCCATCTGCGTTTTGTACGCCGTCGCCGCGGCCTTCCGGCTGGCCCGCTTTAACGTCAGCGTCGGCAGTCCCGACTTTTTCTTTGGCACACCGACGACGTTTGCCGGTGGCATGTTGGCGTCGATGATGCTCTGCGCCATGAAGTACGGCGACCCCGCGTTGAGCCCCGACATCGACTTCCCCGGTATTCGTTTCTTCGGCAGCGTGCGTCTCGATACGTGGGTGCCGCTTCTGCCGGGCGCGCTGCTGTTCTTTTCCTGGTCGATGCTCAGCTCGTGGCGCGTGCCCAAGGGCGGACGCATCAAGAACCGCTTCGTCAACCACTACATCAGCGGCTTGGTCATCGTCGGCTGGCTGTTCAGCATCGTGCGCTGGCTGCCCGAGCTAGTCGTGTTCGGAGGCGTGCAGTTCTTGCTCTGGGCCGTCTACGCACACTTTTTCCAGACGCCCAAGGAAAAACCCGAACCCATGTTTCCCGTCTAACGCCGACGCACCCGCGTCGACGTCACCGAGGCCCCAAGCGACCACAAGGCCGCATAAGCGCAGGCCCGGACCCGGCCGAAGTTTCCGGGGCATCGTCGCAAGCACGCGTTGACCGCCCGGAAACATCGTGAGATTTTATTGTAAGGCCATGTACTTTTTGGCTCTCACCAGCCGAAGCCATGGCCTGACAATCCATGCCCCTGCGTACACCTCATCGAATCGATCCCAAGTGGACGCCGCCCGAGACGTTCGACGAGTACCGACTGCTGTGTCCGTTGTCGGAAGGAGGCATGGGCAAGGTCTATCTGGGGCATGACTCGCTGCTCGATCGCCCCGTCGCGATCAAGTTCATTCATGCCATCGGCGGGGACGACAACGGCGCGCACGTGCGCGAACAGATCCTCAACGAAGCCCGCGCCGCCGCTCGCCTGCAGCACCCCAACGTCGTCACGATCTATCGCGTCAGCGAGATCGACGCGCACCCGATCATCATCTCGGAATTTGTGCGCGGAAAGAACCTCGACGCCGTCGAGAAACCGATGCCATGGCAGAAGGTGCTGGACATCGGACTCGGTGTCGCGCGGGGCTTGGCGGCAGCGCACCGTCGTGGCGTTCTGCATCTAGACATCAAGCCTGGCAACGTCATCGTGCAAAACGATGGCGAGGTGAAGCTGCTCGACTTCGGCTTGGCCAAGCTGCTCGACCTGGGCATCGGCTGGGGTGGAGCCGAGCTGAACTCTGACGAGATCCGCCGCAGCTCAGCCGCGACGCCAGAGGTCGTGGCGCCCACCATGGACTTCTCGGGCGACCAGGCCGCACTGCTGCTCGCGAGCGCACCGCTGGCGACGCTGGCTCGCGGCGTGGCCATCGACGAGCGCACAGCCCAAGGTGACACATCGGGCAAGGTCTCGCTGAATCCTTCGCAGCCCGAGATTCCAAGCTCGGTGCGCGCGGACTACGACGCGCTGATCCGCAACAAGGGTCTGTCGTCCAAGCCCGTCACCGCCAAAAAGACCCCCAGGCCGGCTACCGCGACCGCGCCAAGCGAGGCCAACTCGTCTGACTTGCTGCCTGTGGCCGGTGACTCTTCGGATAGCGGCGCCGTCACGTCGGAGCTGCCGCGGGTGGGCATGGCCGCCACGCCACCGGCCGGCATGCGACCGATGCCAAGCGGTATGCTGTCGTCGCTGGCCTGGTCGCTGCCGGAAGTCAGCTCGGCCAACCGCATCGCCGGCACGCCGCTTTATATGGCGCCCGAGATCTGGCGCGGTGAGCCGGGTACGCGTCGAGCAGATATCTACGCAACCGGCGTGCTCTTGTACGAGCTGTGTACTGGCGCGCCGCCGTTTGCCGATGTGTCGCTGCAAGAGCTGCCGCAGATCGTGAACCAGCGCGATGCGACGCCGCTTTATAGCGTGGCTCCCGCCGTGGACCCGCGACTGGCCGCGATCATCGACCGCTGCCTGCGACGCGATCCCGCTCAGCGTTTTGCGTCCGGCGACGAGCTGCGCGAAGCACTCGAACAGCTACGCCCGAACCAAAAAGCCGAAGCGCTGCCCGAGGGCAATCCCTACCGCGGCCTGTTGGCCTTTGAAGCCGAGCACCGCGGCCTGTTCTTTGGTCGCAAGAGCGAAGTCGGCACCATCCTAGAGCGCCTGCGCACCGATCCCTTTGTTCTGGTCGTCGCAGACTCGGGCATCGGCAAGTCCTCGCTGTGTCGCGCGGGTGTCTTGCCCCACGTCACCGATGGCGCGCTCGGCGGCGGTCGCACGTGGACCGTGCGCTCGATGGTCCCTGGCAAGAAGCCGCTTGCCGCCCTGTGCAACGAGCTGGCTCCGCTGATCGGTCTTTCGGAAGAAGCGCTCGCAGCCAAGCTGCGCACCGACCCCAGCGAGCTCGGACGCAGCTTGCACAAGCAGCTCGCCGCCGATCGCGGCGTCGTGCTGTTCATCGATCAGCTCGAAGAGATCGTGACGATCGGCGCCGCAGACGAAGCCACCGTCGTCGCCGAGGCGCTGGGCTATCTGTGCTCGCGCATTCACAGCGTGCGCATGCTGATGACGGTGCGCAGCGACTTTCTGGCGCGCGTCGCGGCGCTGCCCGGACTCGGTGAAGAGCTAGCGCGCGGCCTGTATCTTCTGCGCCCCCTGATGCCCGAGCGCATCAAGGAAGCCATTGCCGGCCCCGCCGCGACCAAGGGCGTTCACTTTGAAAACGACGAGCTTGTCGATGCGCTGGCCAACGAGACGGCGCGCACCGACGGTGGCCTGCCGCTTCTACAGTTCGCGCTGACCGAGCTTTGGGAAGTACGCCAGGGCCCGGTTATCACGCAGCGCGATCTTGACGCCATCGGTGGTGTCTCGGGCGCACTGGCCCGCCACGCCGATCAGGTGATGCTCAGCCTGCCTGACGAGCAGCGCACCGAGGCGCGGCGCCTGCTTATGGCGTTGGTCACCGTCGAAGGAACCCGAGCCCGACGCAGCCATGACGAGCTGGTGCGCACCCCGGTGGCAGCCCCGGCGCTGGATGCCTTGGTCAAGGCCCGCCTGCTGGTGGCGCGCGACACGGGCGAAGGTGTCTCGTATGAAGTGGCGCACGAAGCCCTGCTCAAAGGCTGGGAAGCGCTGCGCAAGTGGCTCGACGAACACCGCGAGAGCCGCGCCGTCCGTCAGCGCCTGGAAGCCGCTGCCGCCGAGTGGCAGCGCCTGACCAAGCACCGCGACGCGCTGTGGGGCCCCAAGCAGCTTGCCGAAGTCGCAATCCTAGAAGCCGTCGACATCGGCGCCCGCGAAGCGCAGTTTCTCGATGCATCCCGTCACGCTCTGCGCCGCAAACAGCAACTCCGCCGCGCCCTCGCCCTCCTCGCCCCCCTAGCCGCCCTGCTTCTGTACGTCGGATACCAGGTTAAGCAGCGACATGATCTGCGCGTACAGATCGATGAGCAGCTGCGAGAAGGACAACAACAGCTCGCTCGTGCCAATGCCCTTTATGCCGAACTTGAAACTCTGCGATCTCGTTCTTTTGCTGAGTTTGAATCACAAAAAAGGGAATCTGGAGAAAACCTCTGGTCCCAAGTCGTTGAAAAATCAGCAGATTTAGATGCCGCGTTTGCACGTGCAGGCACCACGTTCGAATTGGCGATGCGCCTTGATGTTTCCAGAAACGATGTTCGGGATAATTTTCTAAATACTCTATACCAACGTGCAATCATAGCCGAGCAAGAAAGAAATACTCAGCGATTAAATGAAATACTGTCGCGCATGAATGTATACGACACAGAAAAGACATACATCAACAAATGGCGACTGCCGTCAAATGTTTCAATTATCACTAATCCACCAGGTGCATCAATCAATATCTCCCAATACACACAAAACAAGCAACGCCACCTTAATTTGGGGCAACCAATACATACTGCGACCACACCAGTCACTAATATATCTCTGATCCCAGGATCATATTTAATCACCATTAATTCACCGGGATACTCACTTGTGCGATATCCAATATCAATCAAACGAGGAATGTCGTCCCAGGTCAATGTTGATCTATTATCGGAAACGCTGTTAAAATCTGGTTTTGTCTATATTCCACCCGGTCGATTTTTCTTGGGTTCCGCCGCAGAGGAAAGTGTACGATTAAGTTTCTTGTCTACCATTCCGATTCATGAAACTCAAACAGCAGGATATTTAATTGCACGACACGAAACAACATTTGAGGAATGGATCGAGCATCTGCGATTACTCTCTCCAGAAGAACGAGCCCAGCAAGAAATCCGAAGTGACAATAGCAATGGTGCGGTCGATCTTAAGCTATTACCCAGCGGGCAATGGCAATTAACGATGAGAATCGGCGACAGTTTCATTTCTGCCACTAGCGATCAAAAATTCGTTGTGCCGCGCCGGAAAATTCGTCGTGAGCAGAACTGGCTCAGATTTCCCGTTCTCGGCGTAGGACTAGCCGCGGCGAAGCGCTATGCCGAAGTATTGAATAGAACCGGTCGCGTGCCAGGCGCTCGCCTTTGTACAGAATACGAATGGGAACGAGCCGCACGTGGCGCAGATGATCGAGAATTCCCTCATGGCTACAGCATCAGCAGTGATGAGGCTAATTTCGATGAAACCTATGCCAAAGATCCACTCACGGTTGGCCCAGACGAAGTTGGATCTCATCCTCAGAGCGTGAGCCCATTTGGTCTACATGACATGGCCGGCAATGCGGTTGAGTGGGTGCTGCCAGTGATCGACCCATCTGAATTTGTGGCCCGCAGCGGCGGGTTCTACATTGCATCCATTGGCCTACGGTCTACTACTCGCTTTGCCGTGGCCGCTAACTATCGCGACAACGGCAGCGGCATTCGCATCTGCGCATCTATTCCTCCGCACTAGGGCGTATTGCAAGATGCCTGGCACGTGGTATCTGCCGCGGCCTCGTGGCCGCTTGGGGAGCCTTGGTTCCCAATTCATGAGATATCGATGTCAAATAGACAACAATATTCAGCACTTAGCTATAAGTGAAAAATCCTCAATCTGAATAGTAAATTAATAGTTCCTCACGAATATTTAGGTGTATCGTTATTGAAATCCCAAGCAGAGGTTAGGCAAGGGTTGACAAAGCGCATGCGAGGGATGCCCACAGGAGGACATTATGTGGACAACGAAGCGCCTTGGCTCTCTCATCACGACTGGCTTGCTTCTCATTTCCTGCACAGAGACAAAGCAGGATGAGAACCTGTCTGAATACCGAGCTAGACTAACTGCCAATGGCGCCAACTGGCACAATGGCACCAAATGGTACAACGGCTCTAAATGGTACAATGGCGCCAGCTGGTTCAACGGGCCGAATTGGTTTAATGGCGGAAAATGGTATAACGGGCCCGGTTGGTACAATGGCGGTAACTGGTTCAACGGCGGTAACTGGTTTAATGGCGCCAACTGGGTCAATGGTACCCCTCAGGGCGCCATCACAATCGAAAACGTGACCCTCGAAGGCAGCCTATTGAAGGGGACTGTCGGCGGCAAGACCATATCTGGCCGCGATTTCATCGGCACCTTGCTAGAAGTCAAGATCACCACTCCCGTACCGATTACCTACGTCTTTCGTGTTGATGATGTGCTTCTTGATACCGCCACGCCTCCGTTCCAGGATGTTTGGCAGTACAAGATGTCCGTCATGACTGACAAAGACCCAACCTGGCAGCCAATCTGCGTTGATGATATTTCGCATGCCGACTACTTTATCCCGCTAGTCGGCATGTATTGGAATCTGGAAACGGGCGCACGTGTCGATGAACCAAACTCAGTGACATTCGCGTGTCGCGCAGGAGCCATCGGTAAGTGCGTTCGCATCGGTTATCGCCCATGGGCAAATGCCACCACCTGCAAGGATAGTGGCAAGGACAAGAAATGCTCGCAGGTCTCACTCAAGGATCACCATCAATCCTGCACGCGCATGATCCGAGCTGACTACTGCGGCGATGGCAAGGCGTGGACAACCGAAGGCACCGTGCTTGATATCTTTGATTACCTTGAGCCGCCTATCCAGCTTCGCGAAGAGAAGTGGACCTTTGAAGCGCGCTGGCAGCCAACCGGGGCAATGTGCCTAAGCAGGCAGCGGCATCCTGAGCTGGGCTTCTCGGGCAAGTGCAAAGACTCAAAGGGCCGAGAGCAGAACCTGCGCCCCTGCAATCCGTACGAAGACGACAAGGGTCTCGTTGTCAGCACCTTCAACGGCAGCGGGCCGACGGGTATCAAGGGCGACGGCAAGTAGCCCCGCCGCACGGTCCATCGCGTCCCTCTTTCCGCCCCCCGTACCTTCTCGCCCCCGCTGACGCTGCGTCGTGATATGTAACGGCGCAGTGCTCTTGGCTGCATTCGCTTCGCAGAAGGGTGTCTTGCGCGCACGGCGGCGCGGGCTGGCTTGGCTTGTCGTGCTGGCTGGGGTTTTGTCGAGCACGGCGGCAGTCCAGGCTGACTCAACGACGAGCGACGGCCTGAGCTGTCGACAAAGCCTGGGCGCATCGCGTCACGGCGGAGCGGGCCTGTTCGATCTGCCACAGGCCAACCCCGGCTGTCCTTGGCAGCTGCGCACAGCGCTGTGGCTGCAGGGCTTTGTGCAGTACGGCCACGTGCTCAGCGATGACCGCAATCAGCAGCTGGGTGGCGCAGTGCAAATCGCGGCGACGCTGGGCTCGCACGTCGAGACCTGGGTGCAGATCGGCACGCGATCCAGTCGCAACCAGCGCCCGACAACGCAAGACGCCAGCGACGCGCGTCCGACGCTGACCCTGGGCCGCTCGGCGCTGGGCATCAAGCTACACAGCCCGGTCGCCCGCTTTGTGCATCTGGCCCTGCAGCCGTCTTTGCGCGTTCACAGCGGACCGTATGACTTTGGTCCGAATGTGGCCAGTGTCGACGGTGGTATTGATGCGCTGGTTGGGTTCGAGCTGGATCGCCTGCCGCGCCTGCGGGCGCTGCCGCTGCGCGTGTCGCTGCGCGTCGGCTATCTGCACGATCGCAGTGGCGAAGTGGTCAGCGCGCTCGACTGCATGGCACAGGGCGCCACGGCCTGCCTAGCGACGCGACTGGTGTACAACTCGGCGTATGACATCAACCAGCCTCGCGTCGAGCTGGGCCTAGGCGCCGATCTGCGCTTTGCCTTGGCCAAAGATACCTGGCTTGAGCCCTTTGCCGTGTACGCGCTGTCGCTGGTCACCGGGCCAGGCGACGCCGTGCTGCGCGCCCAGCTGATGTCGCAGGTGGCAAGCTCTGTGGTCGCGGCGTCGGAAGAGCGGGTCGGGCAGACCCTGTCGCTTGGAGTGCGAGCGCTCTTGCCCTGGCTGGTGACACTCGATCTGGGAATGCAGATCGCGCTGTCAAGCTGGGGCTACATCATGGGCGCCAAGCTGCCGCAGATCGCTGGCTTCGGCGCCCTGAGCTTTGCCTTCGACCTGGTCGACACACGAGCAGCGCCCGCAACGGCAAGCGGCAACCCACGGGTACCGCCGTCGAATACAGACCCCCGAGTGGCCACCGGCCTAGTGCGCGGCGTGGTTCGCGATCGCGCCACTCGCGCGCCACTTCCGGGAGCCATCGTCCGCTTCGTCGGCGTGGCCCAGAACGCGCTTCTAGCCAACGCACGCGGCGAATTCGAAAGCGGCCCTCTGCCCGCCGGGACCCTGGAACTGGAAGCCAGCCGCAGCGATCACCAGACGACGCGCACCACGCTGCTGCTGCGCCCTGCGGCCGAGGTGTTCACCGAGATCGAGCTAGACGCGAGCACCCGTGCGCTACCCGCCCGCCTTGCTCTTTCGATCCGCGATGAAAGCGATCAGCCGATCGCCACGGCCACGGCGGCGCTGTCTCGGCCCGGCCAGCGCGTGCCTCTCGACGCGGGCAGCGGCACCGCCGCGGTTTCCGCCAAGGTCAGTGCCGGTGTGTGGCGTCTGCGCATTGATGCGCTGGGCTTCTTGTCACGCGAACAGGTCCTGGCCTTCTCACCAGGTGAGGACCGAGCGCTGACGCTGCACCTGCTTTCGCGCTCGCGAACGCCGCGCGTCGCGCTATCGCCCGACGAGATCCTGCTGTCCGATCCGCTGCAGTTTGTCGCCGACGCCCGTGGCTCGCTGCTGTCGCCGGCCAGTCAGCGCGAGCTTGCTGAGGTCATCGATCTGTTGATTCACCATCCCGAGATCCTGCAGCTACGCATCGAAGCGGCGAGCGGTCCGGGGACCGATGCGCGCTTGATCGCCATCCGCGAGTACCTGATCCAAGGCGGCATCGCGCCCGAGCGCGTGCTGGCCAGCGAGCTTCCCGCCGACGAAAACGATCGCCCCCGCCCCTTCCGCGTGCAGCTTCGCGTGGGACGCTAGACACGCCCGCCCAACACCGCGGCGCGGCGCAGTCAGCCGCGCTTGCCGATGACACCGATCGGGCAGGCCACACCGGTTCCGCCGTGGCCGCAGTAGCCATCAGGATTCTTGGCGAGATACTGCTGGTGATACTTCTCGGCGTAATAGAACTCGGGCGCGTCGAGGATCTCGGTGGTAATCGGGCCGTAGCCGCTCTGCGCAAGCAGCCGACCATAAACGTCGGCACTGGCCCGCGCCGCCTGAAGCTGTGCCTTTGTGAAGCAGTAAATGCCCGAGCGGTACTGCGTGCCGACGTCGTTGCCTTGGCGCATGCCCTCCGTCGGGTCGTGGCCTTCCCAAAAGACCTTGAGCAGCGTCTCGAACGCAACGCGCTTGGGATCATAGGCAACCAAGACGACCTCGTTGTGGCCGGTCATGCCCGAGCAGACTTCTTCGTACGTGGGGTTCGGCGTATGGCCTGCGGCATAGCCAACCGCCGTCGAGAAAACCCCGGACGTCAGCCAGAACTGTTTCTCGGCTCCCCAGAAACAGCCCATGCCGAACATCGCTTGCTCGATGCCCGCTGGGAACGGCGCCACGATGGGGGTCTTGTGTACGAAGTGGCGGGCTGTGGCGTCAGCGCCGGGCATGCGCTCACGGCGGCCGGGCAGCGCCTGTTCTTTGGTGGGCAGGACGAGCTTGCGCGGATCGAGAAACCACATCGACTTTCCTCTCGGTGTGCCCGCAATACAGACGGCGGACTGCGCAAGATCGTAGCAGCTTTGGCGGCCTAGTTCTTGGCCGCGCTTGCTGGTGCGGTCGGTGCGGTCGGTGCGGTCGGTGCAGCAGCGGCGGCAGCAGCGGCGGCGGCAGCAGCCTTGGCGGCTTCTTCCGCAGCCTTGCGCGCGGCTTCCTCCGCCGCTTTGGCAGCCGCGACCCGCTTCTGCTGTTCTGCTTCAGCCCCGCTCTTCAGCTTGGCCAAGCCCTTTTCAAAGTCTGGGCCGATCATCTCATCCCAGCTCTTGAGCAAGCCCATGGCTTTTTCGACGAAGCCCACCGAGCCGTTCATACGCCACGTGACCGTGGTCTTGTCCCCCGCCGCCTGAAACACAAACTGCGTCTGATTCGTCGATTCCCAGGGCTTGATGAAGTCCAGCTTGATGTCGATGTGCTCGCTTGGCTTTAGATCGACGATCGTCATCTGTCCTTCGCCCACGTCTTTGTTGCCGGCCCAGTGATACGTCGCGCCTTTGCCACTGCCTTCATACGTCTTCTTCATACCGGGATCGAGCGCGTCCCACGGCGACCACGCTTGCCAGCCGTGAAAATCGGCGACCATGCCATAGACAACATCGGCGGGCGCATCCACGGTGGCGCTGCGCTCTAGCTTGAATGTGTCCGGTCGACTGGCGATGACGGCGCAGACCAGAGCGATAGCGATGCCGAGGGTGATTGCGAGCTTTTTGAACATGACTCCTCCTTATGGGTTCACTGGAGCGGCGACAATATGCTTTTTTTGCGCAGAGAACAGCGCAATTGCATCGCCTTTACCGAGGACAAAGTTGAGCTTGCTTGCCGAGTCAGGCTGCCGCACCGCAGCACCCATTGGCCTTGGCGTCGCATCACGCGCTGTTCGCGGCTCACCGCCTGCACAGGCTTCCTCGGTCGACGATTTCAGCGAGACATCCCCATGACCAGCACCACACCCAGCACCCACCGATCTCGATCCACAGCGACGACCAAGACGAAAAAAACCGCGACGCAGCCGCCGCTGCAAGCGCAGGTGGCGCAGATCGTGGCGGCCTTGCAAGCCAGCTCAAGCGAAGAGCGTAAGCGGGTTGCCGTGACGTATTTTCCGACGGCGATGCGGGTCCTTGGGGTCGCCGTGCCGGCGCTGCGCACGATCGCCAAGGCACTGGCCAAGGAACACAAAGACGACGCCCCAACGGACGTTTTGGCCCTGGCCAAAGCGCTCATTGCAGACGGCAGCATGGAAGGTCGCCAGGTCGCGTACGAGCTTCTGGAATTTCACAAAGCCACAGCGCTGTCCCTGACCGCCGACGACATCGAGCAGCTTCGTCACGGCCTGGACAACTGGGCTTCCGTCGATTCGTTTGCCATGTCGGTGGCGGGACCAGCATGGCGACGAGGTCAGCTCAAGGATGCGCAGATCGACGCGTGGTCCACGTCCCAAGATCGCTTTGTGCGGCGCCTAGCCCTGGTCTGCACCGTGCCCCTCAACATGAAGTCGCGGGGAGGCAAAGGCGATGTACCGCGGACGCTGCGACTGTGTACTCGCTTGGCAGCGGACCGCGATGACTTCGTCGTAAAAGCGCTGTCTTGGGCCCTGCGCGAGATCGAACCGCACGACGAAGCGGCGCTGCGTGCCTTCCTTGCAGCGCATGAAGCCACTCTGCATCGCCGCGTTCTGCGCGAAGTGAAAAGCAAGCTCGACACCGGCCGCAAAAACGGCTGAGCACACCGCGCGCCCCGGCTGCCTTTTGTCCTGAAACCAGCCGTCGACAGATCTGATAGCGTGGGCCTATGAACCTTGCCGAGCGGCTACGCGCTGCGCAGAAGACGGCATGCGGCGATCGCACGCCGACGACGCGCTGCGACTGGATCGATCAGCTTCGCGGCTGGGCTGTGCTGGTGATGATCGAAGTCCACGTCGTGAACACCTGGCTGGGTCCGCCGCCGCTTGTGCCGCCGCCGCGCCTAAACTTTCTAAACGGCTTGGTCGCGCCGAGCTTTCTTCTGTGCGCTGGCTTTTCGCTGGTCCTTTCGACCTTTGCCCCCGACGGTCGCTTGCGCCCGTTTGGCACGCACACACTGCGCCGCTTGGGCTTCATCCTGCTGTGCGCATACCTTCTGCACGCGCCGGGGCTTTCGCTGGTCGACTGGACGCTGCTCGCCACCGATCGCAAGTACCGCGGCCTGTTCCAGATCGATGTCTTACAGTGCGTCGTGTACTCGCTGCTGATCTTGCATGGGCTGGCGCGTCTGTTGCGCACGCCGCTTCGGCTTGGTGTGGCGTCGCTGTTCATGGCGCTTCTGGTCTTGCTGGGGTCGTCGCAGGTGTGGGCATCAAGCCTTGCTGCTGCCCTGCCCATCCCCTTTGCGGGGCTGATAAGCGGCCTGCCGCTGCCGCCTGGTCCCGACGGTGTGGCGTCACTTTTTCCGCTGCTGCCTTGGCTGGCGTTTCCCGCCTTGGGCACAGCGCTGGGCACGTGGTACTTCCATGCGCGCATCGCCTTGCCTGCACCAGCAAGCGCTTCACAAGACGCTATTTCCGACGGAAAACCAGCCGCGCCTCAGGCCCGAAAAAGCGAAGTCGCATTCTTGCTTTCCCTTGCGCTGTGTGCGCTGCCGGCCATCTTGTGGGGACGCAGCGTCGCCGATACCTGGCTCGCTGAGCGCGGCTATCCCGTCGAGCTTCTGGGCGCGCTGCACAACACAACGCTCCCCAGCTTTGCCGAGCGCGCAGGCTGGGTGTGCTTGCTGGGATCTGGGCTTGGCGTGTTGTCGCGGCTGGGCCTGCGCTCGCAGATCATGGCGACGCTGTCGAGCGAGTCGCTCTTGGTCTATCTGTTTCACTTGTTTTTCATCTATGCCGTGCTGCGTGCCGGTCCGGTCGAGCGCGCCTTCGACATCGCAGCGCAGGCGCAGGGCCTGGTCGTCACCGCGATCCTTTGCGCGGTGGTCATGACGATCAGCGTGGCCGTCGGGATGGCCTGGGCTCGCGTGCGCAAGGATCCGCCGCGCGCCGATCGCTTGCGCGGTCTGGGTGCCCGCCTCTTGCTCGCCTACTTTCTGCTCGGCGGCTGGACTGCGGTCTACAAATACTGGCGCTTTCCCGAAAAAGCGCAGAAGCCATACTACATGCTCAAGTGGCTCGGCAGGCCGGCGAATTTGTCGACACGCTAGGCCGCGATGATTCGCACCAAGCCGAGCCTGCGCAGCTATCGCGTGCAGCCGCTGCGACGCACGGCAGAAACACGCGCGAGTGCTTCGGCGCGACGCTGCTGCATCGCTTGCCCCTGCCACAGATCCAACAGCGAAGCCTGTGCGAGGCTGCCGATGGCTGGCTGGTCATAGCTGACTGGATGCACCACTCCGTCGGGATCGATGCAGGCCTGTTCCCAGTCGCTGCGACACGAATGAAAGTGGGCGCGATTGGCGAAGTCATCCGCGAAACGAAACGAACACGCCGCACAGTCTGGATCCGCGACAGGCAGCGAACGGGAAGCTGCGTCCCCATCGGCAAGCGCGCTGCCCATGTGCTCTTCGGAAAGCGCGCAGGGGCAGCGGCCTTCGTCCTGCATGTGATCCACGAACACGGCACGCCCCTTGAGAATGCGCCGTAGCTCGCCGCGAAGCGCATACACAGAGCGCGTCCGTGGATCGACAAGCTGCTCTGCGGCGATCAAGTTGACGGGATGCATCTCTTCGAGCTTCAGCCAGTCGATGCCCAGGCTGGCCAAGCGCTCGGCCAGCGCAGAAAGCTCGTGCTGGTTGTCGCGCGTCAGCACGACCGAGACGCCCACGCGCAGATCCGCGCCGCGCCGCGTCCGCACGTCGAGTACAGCTTCCAGGTTGCGCAGGATGCGCTCGAAATCAGCCCCGATGCGCAAGGCATCGTTGGTCGCCGCAGTCCCGCCATCAAGCGAGATCGACAGGCTGGTCAGGCCCCGATCGATCAAGCGATGAGCGATGGTTTCCGAGAGCAGCATGCCGTTCGACAGCAGATGGATGGAGCAAGGCCGACCGCCGCGAGCCTGCTGGATGCGTGACAGCACATCGAAAAAGATCGGTGCAAGCAGGCTCTCACCGCCGTGAACAAAGGCAACGTAGTCTGCAGCCGCGAAGGCCGGCGACAGCGCATCGACCAGCCATGGCTGCAGCGTGCGTGCGCGACCCTCTTGCGTGCGCGCTGGCGCATCGGTGATGCAGTGCTGGCAGCGCAGGTTGCAGCGCTCGGTGATGGTCACGTACAGGTGAGCAGGCAGAAACAGCCCCTGCGTCGCCCCGTGCCGAAATGCCGCTTCGACCACGGCGCGATTTTCGACTGTAAGGCGATCCCACAGCGCGCTTGCCGTGGGCGTGGCGTGGCGCGCGATGACTGCTGCGCTCCACGGTGAAAGCAGCAGCCGCGGCGCTGCTGTGTCGGTTGCATCGCCGCCAGCGAGGCCCTGCAGCGCGGCCTGTCCGCAGGTCAAAAGCAAGGTCGCCCCCGGCGGCGCATCGGCGGACAAGCGCAGCGACAAGCAGGGCTCGGACGCGCTTGCATCCTGCGCATGCGCAGCGTGGGATGGCGACGCGGCATCACCTGGACGTGCATAGATCTCGACGATTTCGTCCCCGGCGCGTCGACGAAACGCCAGCACATCCGGCGCATCGTGTACGGTGAAAAACTCTTCGTGACCTCGGTGCAGCGCGGGCAAGCTGCGCCGCAGTCGCAGCAGATCGCGGACAAGCTGTCGCGTCGTCTCGTCGGGCCGCAGGCAAGAGTCGGTAGCCTGCCAAGGAAACGGCAGACGATCCGGCCAGGCATCGTCGAAGTCCCGCGCCGCCGCATGGCTCGCCGGATCAGTCTGCGCGGAAGCCTGCGCATGCAGACCAATCTCGTCGCCGTACAAGAGCGCGGGCACGGGCGCTTGCAGCAGGACAAGGACCAGCGCCAAGCGGGCTCGCTGCGGATCGCCGATGCGCGACAGCACACGCGGCTGATCGTGCGTGGCCGAAAAAATCACCGCCGACTCGGGAGCCCCCCGCGCAACGGCCGCTTGTGCAAAGGCACAGGCCGCAGCCTGCGTGATCTCGGGAGTGGATCGGCTCGCCATGTCGCGCGATTCACCGGCCCCCAGCCAGCCAAGCAGCGCCCGCTGGGCGGAAAAGTCCGTCGCTGCATGCAGCAGCCACGGCGCAAACATGGCTGGATTATCGGTGGTTACTTCCCCCAGAAGCAGGGCGTTTGGCCCCACGGCCTGTCGCAGTCGTCGCAACAAGACAGGTGGAGCATCGGATGCGGCATCGATGCGCAGCCCAGAAAAGCCTCGCTGTATGTAGTGCTGCGCGACACGACACACATAGTCGATGACCGCCGGCTGATCGTGCCGCAACAGCGGCTCGTGCCACTGACCCTTCTGATAGTGGGCATAGCCAGGATCTGGACCGGCATCGCCTGTGTCGGAAAAAGGGTGCCGCAGGATGTGGAACCAGTCGGCAAACGGCGAGGCGCGTCCGCGTAGGCGAACATCGCAAAACGGCAGGAAGTGACGATGCACATGCGTGTGAACCAGATCGGCCAAGAGCCGCATGCCGCGCTTCTGCGCTGCTTCTAAAAGAGCGAGCAGCGCGGGCTCGCCACCCAAGGCGGGATCGATGGCCAAGGGATTTTCGGCATCGTAGCGATGCGCCGATGGCGACTGCGCGATCGGCGTCAAGTGCAGCACGTTGACCCCAAGATCCTGCAGGTACGGAAGCGCATCGCGCACGCCCCACAAGTCACCGCCCAGGCGCGCTTTTTCGTCGCGCGGCTCGACGGGCCAGGCGGCATCACGGCGACGAAAGCGATCGACGAAGATCGTATAGACGACGGCGTGCTGCCACCAGCTTGGTGGCGCAGGCGGAAGCTGGTGTTCAGAAATCCGCAGCGCCTGCCCGCAGCCCGATCGACCGATGCGCCGGCCGTCCTCAAGAGCAAACAGATAGTCGACGTGCCGCGCTGAAAACGAAAGCGGGCCTTCAAAAAGCAGGTGCTCGACTTCGTCAGCAAGAGGCATGCGGCGAAGCGCGCTGACGTGCTGCTGGCCATCGCCATCAACGGTGTGCAAAGACAAGGTCTCGCCATGGCCGCGACGCAGCCCGGCCCGCAGCCATAGGCGCCCCTCGCTCGTCCAAAACAGAAACGGCGCGCGGGGAGCATGCAGCACCGGCTCGTCGCTGCCCTCGATCACCAAGAGGCTGTTGCGCAGACCCGAGACCACGGTGCGCGTGCGCGGATTGTCCGCATCCAGGTGCCAGCGTCCATCGAGCGTGCGGAACTTGTACGCGTACACGCCCGGCGGCACAGACAGCGTTGTCGACCACTGCGGCGTGGCGCCAGGTTGACTTGGCTGCTGCGCCATTTCATGCGGCACAAACCAGTGGCGGAAGTCTCCATAAAGCTCGACGGGAAGCGCGTGCTGCGGCGGCGAGCGAAAGTGAAATGCAACCGGACGATCGGGCTCATCGCGACGCCGCGCGCCGCTGGGTGTCCCGCTCACGGGATCGGCTCCTCGCAGGGCGCGGGCGGTGGCTGGGCATGCACACGCAGCGCGGGAAACGCCGAAAGAGGCTGATCGAGCAAGCGCTCGACGAACGCCGCCGGCATCGGGCTGGGCGGCGGTGCATAGGGTGTACCCGGCTTCTGATGATCGTCGGTGGATGCCGTCCACAGCTTGCCGTGCGACTCGGCAAAGTGACGAAACTGCGCCGCCCAGTCAGGACGATGGCGCGAGGTATAGGCCTCGATTCCACTTGCGCCCAGCAGCACACGCGCCAGCCGTTCTTTGTCGCGATAGCGCGCGGGATGAGCGACGACATCGATGCCTCCGTCGGCGCGAATGGCATCGATCAGTTCTTCGGGGGACCAGCCGAACAATGAGCGATCTTCTTCCCAGAAGCGAACGTGGCTGCGGATGAAGTGGCGGAAGATCTGCGGCTGGCGCGCGACGATGCGGTTGATGAGAATCTGCAGTCCGGGAAAGGTTGCGGCGGGCCGTACAAGCAAGGGCACATCCGCGGGATCCCGCGGGTCGGCATCGCATAGGGCGCGCCGATCGTCGGCATGAAGCTCGTCGAGCCAGGTGCAGATGAAGTCACGCCAGCGGCTCTGCACGCGCAGTCCACGGCGATACAAAAACGTCTGCTCTAGGCGCTCGCCCTGCAGCATGCGCGGCGGGAAATAGGCGAGGATGTGAACCTGCTCGGCGCGGCTCTGCCCGAAGTGAAAAAAAGCCGTCGCCTCCATCGCTGGAACCAGGCACAGGCCCGCTTGCTGCGCGGCCGCAGCCGCCCGTCTTACGCCAGCTAGCATGTCGTGATCGCTGATCGCGATCAGCGAAAGCCCAGCGCTCGCGCGGTCCCGCACCACATCTTCCGGGCGATAAACTCCGTCGGAAAAGTGGGTGTGCGCGTGAAGATCGGTGGCGATCCACATCAGCCGGGCCCGCGCCTTTTTTCACGTCTGCGCGACCGCTTAGGTCTTGGGCATGAAGTATCCCGCGCTGCCACCGCCGACGAATTCCACCGGATCGGCCCCCGCCACCACGCCGTGCTTGTACACCAAGCGATAGCGAAAACTGGCAAAGCTGCCGGGGATATCGAGGTCGATCACCCAGCGATCGAAGTCGATGCCCTGGTTGCTTTCCCAGCGCAGCTTGTTCTTTTCACCGGGGCTGCCCATGCCAAAGATCGTCTTGGTCTTCCAGTCATCGGTGGACCACTCAAGCCGCAGATCTTTGTCGTAATCGAGATCGATGATCGAAAAAGCAAGCTGTCCGTTGACGCCCGTCGTCGTGAACTTGGCGCTGGTGGCTGCGTAGTCGGGACGCACGGTGACGAAGTCTCCCGACTCGCCGTTCCAGCTGATCGCGTAAAGCTCGCCGCTGTTGTCGTCGTACCAGCGGCCGTACTTGCCGTCTTCGTACCAGGCGTTGAAGGTAAACGTGCCTTGGCGCAAGCGGCTGGTCACCGGCACGTGCCACTCTTCAGCGCCGTCTGGCATGCGCGCAAAGTAGTAACCAGCGACGGTCACCGGAGTGGGGTTGCCGACCTCGCGATAGACGACGCCGACTTTTTTGTACGAAAGATCGGCACCTGCGACGGGCTGCACGCGCAGCTTGATAAAGACGGTGACGCCGCTATAGCCATAGCGACCGCTGCCGGAAAACTCGCGCCAGAACTCGCGGTAGTAGCGAACCATGTTGCGGTCGCGCACGCCCATACGCTGGGCCCAGTCGGTCTGTCCGTTGGCGATGACTTCCTGTGTACGCGCTGCGGCGTCGTCGGCTGGTGTGGAATCGCAGCCCGTCAAGGCGGGGCCGGTAAAACCAAGCACGCCAGCCAGCGTGCCCGATGTGGCAAGCAGGCTGCGCTGGCGCTCGCTCAAGCGCGAAAGGGTGGATGCAAGAGACTCAGCGAAGGTCAAGGGCGTGCGATGGCTCATCGGGGCGCTTCCTTGTGATGAAGGGGGATGGGTTGGTTCGTGCGAAAAACCTGCGCGGTGGATCGCGACACAGCGACGCCAGAAACCGCAACGCGCGCACTATGGACCAAGCGTGGATTGAGAACAAGATGGCGCAATGCCGGCTGCACAAAGCGCCCGCAGGCTGCGCAAGCAAAGCAGAACCGACGGGAACGAACGAGGAACGGGCGTTACGAGGCGACGCTACAAGAGGTTGGATGCAAGCTCGGCCAGCGGTGAGCGCTCGCCCTTGAGCAGCGTGATCGTGCCGGCCAAGGCGCGACCTTTGAAGCGCTCGACCACGGTCGTCAGGCCGTTGTTGCTGGCATCGACATAGGGGTTGTCGATCTGATACGGGTCGCCCGTGAGGACGATCTTGGTGTTGTCGCCCACGCGGGTGATGATCGTCTTGACCTCGTGCGGGGTCAGGTTCTGCGCCTCGTCGACGATCATGAACTGATTGGGGATCGAGCGACCGCGGATGTACGTCAGCGGCTCGATAGCCATCAGCCCCATGTCGACCAAGTCTTGATGCGACTGCCCCTGCCGTCGATCGCGCTGGCCGTTGCCGCTGGGCTGCGACAGGTTCAGCAGAAACTCGACGTTGTCATAGATCGGCTGCATCCACGGGTTCAGCTTTTCTTCGACGGTGCCGGGCAGAAAGCCGATGTCGCGACCCAGCGGAAAGATCGGACGAGACACGAGCAGCTTGTGATAGACGCGCTCTTCCGTGACCTTTTGCAGGCCCGCCGCGATGGCCAGAAGCGTCTTTCCGGTGCCCGCTTTTCCGACGAGAGTCACCAGCTTGATGTCGTCGTTCAGCAGCAGATCCAGCAAGCAGTGCTGTTCTTTGTTACGCGGTCGCACGCCCCATACGCCTTCGCGCAGCTTGCGCGTGGGCAGAAGAATGTTCTGCGCCGTATCGGCTCGCCCTAGCGCGGTCTGCGACGGGTTATCGCGGCTGCGCAAGAGCAAGTACTCGTTCATGTACACGGCACGCGGAAAGTCTGCCGCCGCCGTCTTCAGCGCATCGAGCGACAGGCGACCTTCTTGATAGAACGTGTTGATGACGTCGCTGCCCACGGTGATGTCAGCGCAGCCTGAGTAGAGCTCTTCGATGGTGATGCGCTCGACGTCGTAGTCGACGGCCGAAAGCCCCAGGGCGTCGGCGCGAATACGCAGGTTGACGTCTTTGGTCACCAGGATGGTGGGCGTGCCGGGGTTGCTGTCGCGCACGCGCAGCGCCGTCGCCAGGATCATGTTGTCGGCGCTGTGGCCAGGCCGCATGTTCGACAGCGTCGTCGGCAGATCCGCCGTCGCGATCGCGACCTTCAGCAGGCCGCCATTTTTCAGCGGTACGCCATCGGCCAAGTGCCCTTGCTCGCGCAGCTCGTCGAGCTTGCGGCAGACCTCGCGAGCGCTGCGGCCGCGATCCGAGAGCTCTTTCTTGAACTGATCGACTTCTTCTAGAACGACGATGGGAATGACGACGATGTTGTCGGCGAACTGGAACATCCCCAGCGGGTCGTGCAAAAGGACGTTGGTGTCGAGGACGAAATGCTTCTGCATGCAGTCCTTGTGGGTTATGGAGTCTTCTTGCGCGTGTGGACTTCGTCTTCTGCCCAAGGCGGTGGCGGCGGCAGCTTCATCGGCGGCGGGGTCGGCAGCGGAGCGGGGGCTGGCGTCGATCCTCCCGTCGCCATGGTCAGCCCTGGAATCGCAGGTGGGGCCTGCTCGGTCAGGCGCGTGATCAGCGCAACGCAGTCCTTTTCCGGCAGTGCTTCGGCGCGGTCAAAGATCAAGCGATCCTGCATCGCCACCGCGAATTCCTCGTCGGTCAAGCGGCCTCGTTCATGATTCCGGCGCACGATGCGATCGATGTACTTTTCCCACTTCTCGTCGGGAGCCCCCTTGCAGAAGTGGATGTAGCGGCGCTTGGGATTCGGCAGGATCGACGAAAACCAGGCCGCCTCGCGGGGCGTCAAGTCCTTGGCCGGCTTGCCGAAGTAATGCCGCGCCGCTTTGCCGATGCCATACAGGTACGGACCAAACTCGATGGCGTTGAAGTAGATCTCTAGAATACGACGCTTGATCGGGTTGATATCGCGAAGCGGGCTATAGGCCTGCGCCGCCGTCACCGGAGCCCCAGGCGTCACCCCCGCCGCTGGATCGCTGGCGATGAGCTGCCCTGCTGCTGCTGCTGCTGCGGCGGCGGCCTCTTTGGCTGCCGCGGCATTTTTCTGCAGCTTGGTCAGCCAAAACTGACTGGGCGACATGCCTTTGAAGATGGCCTTGAGCATCTCTGCGTCGTCGGTGAGGTAGTTTTCGAGATACCACGTCAAGAACAGCTCTTGCAGCTTGCGCGACAGCGTCTTTTCTCGCGACAGGAGCACGTTCTTGACCATCTGCATGGTGATCGACGACGCGCCCAGACGGAAATAGCCGCGCTCTAGGTTCGACTGCAGCGCGCTGCGGAACTCCGGCAGGATGAATCCGCGATGCCGCAGAAAGCCGTTGTCCTCGGTGGTCATGATCGAGTTGATCAGGTGCGGCGAGATCTGGTCATAGGTCACAAAGTCGGGATTCTCGTCGCCGATGACAAAGCGCAGCTCACGATCCGCTTCGATCAAGACCGAGTGTTCAAACGGCACAAGCAGACGCGAAGCGAGCATCTCTTTTGGTGCCTCCAACACCTTGCAGCCGTCGATGCCGACCTTGCCACTTAGCTGGACCGGATCATCTTTGGGATCCTTGGCGGCGACCCCAGGCGCACCATTTGCTCCGTTGCGTGCAGCCTTGGGCTTGGTCACTGCCGCAGGAGGCGGAGGCGGAGGCGAAGGCGATGCGTCGCCGCCTTCTTCTTCTTCAAGCGTGTTGGGATCGCGTGCCGGTGGCAGCTTCATCAGCTTGGCAAAGTCGACGAACAGGCGAACATCCGTCGTAAACGTTCCGCCTAGCTTGAAGTCGCGGATGCGGGGAACAATCGCATCGGGCAGCGAGTCGAGAAGCGCTTGGCACGCTATCGGCGGCACGCTGAGGTGCAAGTTGACGGTTCGCCAGCGCTCGCGCCAGCCCCTGCCTGTGGCGGCTGCGGGCGGGTTCGCGGTGCCGGTTCCCGTCGCAGGATTAGCCGGAAGCGTCGCCGTGGCCTGCTCTGCACTCACAGGCTCGCGGCCGGCGGGCTGGGCTTCTGCTTCACCATCTAGCTCGGCCGTGGCGCCGTTCCAGCTGACGCTGGCCTTTTCCAGACGGAAACGCCGCGCCTTCAGATCAATCCGGCCGCGCGCACTGACGTCAAAGCCTAGATCGCGCACGGGTTCAGCCACCAGCCGCGGCGTATAGATGGACAGGCCCGCCATGTGGAACGAGCCATTGAAGTCGAGCGCCCGCTGCGCGAACTTCAGCTCTAGGCTGGCATCGACCTCGGTCTGGTCGGCGTCGATGATCGGTGTGTCTTTTAGAATCGGCTCCAGCGACGACAAGCGAAACCGCTGCGCGAGCAAGGACAGCTCGGCTTCGGCGCCGCGCTGGCTGCGCAGGCTGCCGTTTCCGTCGGGGCGAACCCAGCCGCGGGCCTGCCATAGCTCGCGGTCCACGCCGCCATAGCCCCCCGAAAGAGCGATGACGGCTCGCGTTGGCTCTGCCGCGTCGGGACGGATGGTGCCGCTGATGCCCGTCATGGCCAAGCGACGCCACGGTACGATAGCCGCCCCGAATACTTCGATCTCAGGCAGTCCGGGAGGGATGAAGCGGCCCGTACTCGTCCAGCGTACGATGACGCGAGTGGCGCGAGCGCTGGCTCCGCCGGCAACCTCAGCACCGCTGTCATGCAGCGTCACTTGGCTGGCCCCGCTGCGGGCAATGCGAGCATCCACGCCGCCGATATGCACGCTGCCTAGCTCGTCGTGGACATCCACCTCTGCCGACTGCAGAACCAAGGTCTGCGGCCCGCTCAGCCGTCGACGCGATCCGGGCTCATTCTGCGCCGTCGCTGGAGCGCGCAGGCGGTTCAGCAGGTCCGAGACATTGTCTTCGTCCCCCCCGCGAACAAGCTGGATCAGCGGACGATCGATGACGACCTCGGTGACCTCGACCTGGCCGCGCAGCAAAGACAGGGGGCGAAAGTGAACTTCGGCGCGCGGGCAGGTCAAGGGATCTGCCCGGCCGGGCACGCGGACAATCAGGCCGCGAAGCAAGACTCGCGTCGGGCGGATTCGCGCCTCAGCCAGTCGAAGCTCGACGCCGTAGCGCACGGCCAAGCGCGGAATGATCATCCGCTCGACGACGTAGGCACCTGCCAGCGGAACCAGCACCACCGCCGCGAGCACCAGCAGCACCAAGCCAGCCAGAGCGCGCCCCCAAAAACGCCGCAGCCAGCCCGGCTCGGGCAAGCGCGGCGTCCGTCGGCTGGGCAGGTCCTTTCGTCCGCCCAACGGACTTAAAGAACGAGTCACAAGTTCCCACTCTATCACAGCGATTTTCCGGCCAAGCTGCGGATTTTGCCCGATAAAGGCCGACCCAATGGACCTATGGCGCGTGCGTTGTCGGCTGTTGCAGCAGCGCCACGAGGGCCTGCACCTGCTCGCGCTCGCGTCGCAAAGCGGCCGGCCCAGTCAGCGACTCACAGACGGCCACAACGTCCTCCATGCTGGCATAGCGCTCGTCGGGAATCACCGAAAGACAGCGGGCGAGCAGGGTCTGCGCGGCTGCCGGAATGGACGCACGTGCGACGGGTGGCAGCAGGCGGCGGCTCTTTTGCCCAGTCAGCATCTGTTGCAGCACAAGAGCCAGCGCGTATTGATCTGAGCGCGCATCGAGGAAGCCATCGGCCCCTTGCTCCTGTTCTGGGCTGCGATATGCCGGCGTTGCCAGCGACGGGGGCACAGCCGGGTCCCCTGCCTGCCGCGAAAGTCCGAAGTCGACTAGCTTCACCACCCCCGAGCGGGTCAGGAGCAAGTTGGCTGGCTTGATGTCGCCATGGACAACACGGTGCGCGTGGACATAAGCCAAGGCCCGCGCCGCCTGCGAAAAGATGGCGATCGCAGACGCCACCGGCAGGCATGGCTGCTGTTCCAGCACATCGAGCAGATCCGGGCCGATGCAGAGCTCCAGAATCAGAAACCAGCCGCCATGCGCCGAGACCAGATCATGAACCTGGGGCAGGTTGGGATGAGCAAAGCGTGCCAACAGGCGTGCTTCGCGCAGAAACCCATGCAGCAGAGCCGGATCGGCCTGCGCCTCGCTGGTCAGGGCTTTGATGGCGACATAGCGACGGAGCAAGGGCTGCCAGGCGCGATAGACGACGGCGTGGCCCCCCGACGAAAGCTCAGCGACCAGAGGACACCCGGCGACCTCAGTGATCGGCAACCCAGAGGCGGGAGCCAGGTGCGTTGCCACGGCGCCCGACTCTGCCCCGGATAGGGCGGACCTACGCTGCACCGCAGCGTCGTGTCCCAAAGAAGGGCCAGCCTCGCGACTCATGTGCCGCCCTCGCGACCACTGCCGCGCTCAGACCGCGCGCCCGCATCGTGCGTTGATCGACGAAGGCAGGCCGTCCTTGTGCCGGCGTGAATGTCCATGGATTGAGGCCGCAGCTGCAAACGAATCGCAGAGGAAAAGGCTTTGTACGTGTACGCGTGTGAGATACCATATCGGGCTCGAACCGCCTCGTGGATTCTGAGGTCTTTGGTGTACACGGACGCCAGCGAATCGCTGATGTTGCGCTTCCGGGCCGGCGATGTCCGGGCCTTTGAAATCCTGCTTCAGCGACACCGCCAGAGCGTCTATGACTTTGTGCTGCGCTCGGTCGGGACGTACAACTCGGCGCAGGCCGAGGATCTGACGCAGGAGACATTCCTGCGCGTCGTCAAGCAGGCAGCCACGTACGAGCCACGGTCCAAGTTTACGACGTGGCTGTTCACGCTCGCTCGCAACCTGTGCATCGACGCTAGTCGGCGACGCAAGCACCGAAAGACGCAGAGCCTCGACGCACAAGACGAAGAGGGGCACAGCCTTCTTGACCGCACGGCCGATAAAGGCCTAGCCGTCGATCGTGAGGCGGTCAGCCGCGAGCTGCGAGCCCGACTGGAGCACGCTATCGACGAGCTCCCCGAGGACCAACGCGAAGTGTTCTTGATGCGCGAATCGGCGGATCTGTCGTTCAAAGAAATCGCCGATGTCATCGGCATCTCAGAGAACACGGTCAAGAGTCGAATGCGTTATGCTTTAGAAAAGCTGCGCGCTTCCCTCGATGAGTACCAAGACATGGCACGGGCACTCCCATGACGCAACCACAGCGAAACGAAGAGCGGTTGCTCGACTATCTCTACGGAGAGCTGGATGCCGAAGCGCGCACACAGGTCGAGGCAGAGCTAGCGAACAACGCAAGCCTGCGTGAGGAGCTTGAAGGCCACCGACGCGTACGCCGCGTGTTTGCCGAGCTGCCACGCGCTGAACAGTCCGCAGAATCGGCGCAGCGGATGACGGCCTTGCTGATGCAACAGGCCGCGCAGCACGTCGCTGCCAACCAGCAAAACGACTCCGCCAAGGAAGGCGGCGGCAAGCTGCTGACTTTCCAGCCTAGGTCGCTCCGCCGTATCTTTGCAAACCCCGCGACCGGTATCTTTGCAGCAGCGGCAGCGGCGCTGTTCTGGGTGGTCTTCAAGACACAGGCTCCAGCGCCACAGCAGCCCGCAGAGAGCGGCCTTGCCAAGGCTCCTCCGCTGTCGGCGCCCAGTCAGCCTGTGACACTGCCAAGCGAGGCAGCACCCGCGGCTTTGCCAACGACCGTAGACGCACCGAATGTAGCCACGAAGAAGAGCGACCGCGCGCAGCCCAAGGCCGCGGAGCCCACGGTCTGGGCTCAGCTATCCCGCAACGCTGCAAGCGATACGCTGGCTCGGGAACCGGAGCGCAAGGCCTCGGTGAACCTGCCTCAACCAGATAGACCGCCGACGACAGAGCAAGGAAAAAGCAAAAGCAAAGCCTCGCTCGACGGCAAGCTGATGGCGCTAAATGATCCCATCCCGCCACCCGCCAAGTCTGCCTCGGCAAGGGCCGACAGCGCAGAGCTGCCAAGCCGTCCTATGGACGACGGCAGAAAGGACTCGGCGGCAGCAGCATCAGGCAGATACGCAGCGCCGCCGCCCGTCGTGGCACCGTCCGGTGGCGACGCAGAGGGTGGCGTGCGAGCTGGCGTGGCTCAAACGCAGGCCCGACGCAACCAGCGCATCATCGAAGAACTGGCGAATCAAGAGCTGGGTGCCATGCCAGGCGGTGCGGGCCAAGCAGCCGCTCAGGGCGCGCCGGCTCCGACGGCACCGCAGGAACCCGAGCGACTCGCTCAAGCTGAGCCGAGCGATAAGTCTGCAGGAGAAGACGAGAGCCGAAGCAACACGCGCACCAACAACCTGCGCTCGCGCGAAACAAGCGCTGGGCCTAGCTACGCACAGAATGTGCAAGCGACGCCGGCTGCGCAGACAAACAACGCCGATCGCGGCAGCGGCTTGCCTCTGCTGACAGCAGTGCAAGATCTGCTGCGGCAAGGTCGCTGCGCTGAAGCAAACGCCGCACTCGTACGAGTCGAGCAGTCCTTTCCTGCGACCCGTGGACTGGTTGAAGCGCGTTCGCAGTGGCAGCGCAGCTGCAGTCCCCCAGGCATTCCCGCCACCCCACAGAATGCGGAACGCCAGATGCTCGCACAACCGCTGGAATCGCAGCAGGGAACCGCCGTGGCAGCTCCGGCGCCGCGCGATGCCCTTCGCAGCAAACGTGCCGCCCCGACTCGCGTGAAGCCTGCCCCTCCTCAGAAATCAGCGGCTGATTCCGCTAGTGCCTACTAGCCCGTCGGCAGTCGTCCACGTTTGGCGCGCCGTATCTAGGCAGAAGGCTCTCCGATGTCGCAACCGTCTACTTTGCGCACGCTCGGCGGAGCGCTCTACCGCTCCGTGGTCGCGAGAGCACGCCGGCCATATGCCTGCTCGCCGTGGCCGCTGTCGTCTCATATCTAGTTCGTGTG
>CAZKOY010000002.1:107784-110934 GCA_964554495.1 uncultured Myxococcales bacterium | reverse complement strand
GATGGTCCCGCCTGAGCCGGCGAGCCATACTTCGGTGGGGCTGGGGGCGGTGACGGCGTGGAAGGTGCGGGGCGGCAAGAGGGCAAACGGGGCATCGGTTACCCAATCGGCGCCGCTGTAGCGGAGTACGGTGCCTTGTTCTCCGACGGCATAGGCACCGGATGGGCTTTGAGGCTGAAGGCCTGAGGTTCCGGCTACGGCCAGCAGCGTATGGACCGAGTGGCTGGAGCTTGAGGCGGTCCAATAGACGCCGTTGTAGCGCAGCACCGTGCCTGCGGCTCCGACAGCCCAGATGTCTGTGCTATCCGCGCCCCACAGGGAATACAGATCGTGCTGTGTCCCGCTGTGCGCCGTCGAGAACGTGCGTCCGTCAAAGCGCAACAACACGCCGCCATCCCCTGCCACCCACGCTTCGACAAGGCTGGCTTGAAAGACCGTTCGCAGCCGTGTTGTCACGCCCGTGGCCACCAAGCGGGCTTGTGTGCCCTCGATGCGTCCGACGATTCCTTGATCCCCCACTACCCAGGCGCCTCCGTCGGGGATTGGCCATACTCCGTGTAGCGTTTCGCTGCTGGGAAACGCCACAAGTTTCCAGCTGCTACCGTCGTAGTACAGCACCGTTCCCCGCTCGCCGACGGCCCAGATTTCGCCACTGTCGGTACGGCCTTGAATCGCCCGCAGCTCGGCGCCTGCCAATGCCGGAATCGCGGCAGCCTGAAACGCCTTGCCAGTCCAGTGCAGCAGCGTCCCCTCACTTCCCACAACCCAGAAATCACTGGTGCTGGGGCCCCATGCGTCGTTGAGTCGCAGACTGCCCAGAGACTCGGGACAGGACCATTCGTTGTTGAGCAAGCGCAGGACGGTTCCCGAGTCTCCTACCGTGACGACGTCGTTCAATCCTCCTGGGACGATTCCGCTTAGCGGGGTCGGCACGCGCACGCGGCGCGGCGACGAGAAATACGTTCCGGCGTAGTGAAGTGTCGTGCCATCGCCGATGGCCCACAGGTTGCGGCGATCGGTGCCTCGCACCTTTCGCAGAGTCTGTCCTTGGGGCCGAGGATGTTCCCAACAGAAGCTGCTACTAGCACACACGCTGTCGCGATCGACATTGATGCTGACTGTTCGAGTATCAGCGCCAATTTCTACTTCGCAGCCCGTGGCGCTCTGATCGCAGCCGTCGACGATGCCGACATAGGACCCGCGATCCTGATCGGTAATGGATGGCAGAACCTTCACTTTTGTACCAAATGGGAAGGTCATTACTTTTTCTTCCGCCACCAACGACGTCACAGGACACAGCTTGTCGGGCGGGGGCGCGGCCGAAAAGTGCCAGCGTGTACCGCCGCTCAACTCAACCTGCACAGAGCCATCCCCGAGCTTTTGTACACGCAGAGCGCAGCCTTGGCTGGCTGCTAACGAAATAGTCACAGAGTATCCACCTGGTCCGCTAATCGGAACGTGCAGTTCACCGGCCAGCGTTGTGCATCCGTCCGTTGGCTGCGCGGTGAGCACGATTCCTAGGTCTCCCGTCGTGTCGGGGGGCAAGTGAACTTCAACCTGCGACAGATTTTGGCGAAATGCATCCTGCGGAGAAGCAGGGGCCTTGCCGTCTAGAGTCAGCTTGACTTGCAAGGTAGCGATGTCTGCAGTCAGTCCTGTCACATGCACATACACAATGGGCCGATCGAAAGACTGGCATGACAGACTTAGGAATGTTGACATAAGGCATAGAAATAGGAATCGAACGCCGACCTGCGCGCACGATGGCATGGTGCTTCCCTCCTGAGCCTAAGATGCAATCCATGGTACTCCCAGTGAGGGGCTACCACTCGACGTAGATCGGCCGATCGATCCATGGCAGGCGGATCCAAGAAATGGGCCAGGGCAGAGTTCGTGGCTCTGGGTGTTGGCCCAAGTGCTCGACGCGCAGCAGCCATGAATCGTCACGCACACTCAGGACTCCGCGGCGCGCGACAAATGCCGAGCGAAACTCGCTGGGGCTTATGTCATCGCCAAGCCGTGCATGCGCGATGGCTGCCAGAAGCACGTGGCTACACTCGGCGGCTTCTGCATCGGTCAGCGGATCAGCGAAGTCGAGCACGCACGACAACGGCAGGCCGCACAACACCTTGGCCAAGGCAGCTTGATGTTCCGCAGGTTCGCTGTCGCCTGTTGCAAGATGCACCAGCAGTCCCGTCGCGCGGTGCAGGGCGGCCCAATCGACAAACGTCTGTTCGTGCAGAAGACCCAGGTTTTCAAACAGCGGCGTCAGAAAAGGCCACAGAACCACCAAGCCTGCATATTCAACGTAGGTCTCAACGGTCTCACTAAACGAAAGTGGAACGGTGCTGCGCTGGCGTACGTTTTCACGTGTCCTCTGCTGCACGTCCGCGAACGGCGGCACCATAGCCGAGTCCGATCGCGTTGGTTCGTGTATAGGTGGGCGACGGAGCGTGTGCGGCGGATCCAGTGCCGCCTGCACGTGGCGGATGGCGCGCTGCAGCACCGCATGCCGTACAAAGGAATGCGAACGCAGCCACTGCAGCCGTCGCAGCAGGTGGCGCAGAGCCGTAGGGTGCGCGCCTGTTCGCATATGCTTGCTTAGCCTGGTTTCTGCCGCGCGCTCGTCTTCGACGACGCTGGCCGTGGCGTCCTGCTGGTCAACAGTTCCCGGTTCCCCGAGGGCAGCCACCGAGTCCAGCACGTCTTGCAGGTTCTTCTGCACGGCATGGGGCGATTCCAGACAGACCTGACGAAGCTCGCTAGAGAGCGCGGCGAGTGGGTCGAGTTCTGGATCTGGGGTCACGTTCGCATCGAGCGCCGCCACAACATCGGAATCGAACGGAGAGTCGGTCCGGGGGCCTGTGGGCAGAGCATGTGGCGGAGAGGTCGCTGGCTGGCCATGCCGAGGATGCCGTGGCGCGAGCTTGGGAGTGTCCTTCGTATCCATTTCCGACGTCGCGATCCCAGGGCCTGACTCACGCACGGATCCGTCAAGGTCGACGGGAGTGTCTACAGTACGCGGCGCGCCAAGCTGTCGGTTGGCAAGGCGGGGCAATGCACCAGGCTGCGTGCTGACTGCGGGGTCGCTAGGAGCTTCCTGCCCACATTCCGAAGTCTGTTGTGGGCCACAGTCTGCTAGGGAATGCG
>CAZKOY010000002.1:0-107684 GCA_964554495.1 uncultured Myxococcales bacterium | reverse complement strand
GCTTCCTGCCCACATTCCGAAGTCTGTTGTGGGCCACAGTCTGCTAGGGAATGCGCCCCAGAGACTCTGCCAGAATCTCTGCCGGCGTCCCTGCCAGAGTCCATCACAGTGTCACGGGACAACGTCCCCATGAACTCCCCAGCAGCGTGCAATCGGGATTCCGCAGCGTCGGCATGTCTTAGTTCAGATTCACCCATGGCGGGTGCTTGAGGCGCTTTGCTGCCCCAAGAGATCGCGGCAGCGTTGGGGCTGACAACAGGCCCGCGTATGTCTCGTGCCAGCGCATCACGATGAGTCAGCGCGCCTTGCGCAGCGTTTGGCGCAGATACGACGTGCGCGGCTGCCAGCACGCTCTGCAGGGCGAAACAGGGCGTGGCATCGGCTGCGAGCAGCGGGTGTACTAGCTCTGAAACCAGATCGCCATACGGGACCGCTAGATCCAAGGCGGCGTGGGCCAGAGCTTCGGCCCAGAAGTCTTCCTCGTGCGGGCTCGCATCTGCGATGGAACAAGCCGCCCGCAGACTGCCCAGCCACAAGGCGATGCGTAGCTGCGCCGCGCTTACACCCAGGCGAGCCGCCAGTTCCTGCGCTGACGAGTGCAGCAGGTACGACACTCGCCGGGTGACATCGGTGACACGCATCGAGCGCTGCAGCGGACTGGCGAGTAAGAGCGTCGACAATAGCTGCAGCAGCGCGCCATCCTCGCTGTGCCGGATGAGCCGCAGGCAGCGGCCCGCGTCACGCAACAGCGAGCGAAGCTGCGCCATGACTTGTGGGGTTTTGCGAGACAACAAGCGATGCAGAGCTGTGGCTACAGGGCGTTTCTCGCTGGTGTCGACCCACCATGGCACAGTGCCGGTCTGCAGGAAAAATGCGATCAGCTCAAGCTGCGTCTCCGCCTCAAGATCCTCACCGATATGCGCAGCGTCACGGCTGGCCTGTTCTTGCTGCGTGGCGATCGCACTGCGCAGCGCCGACTGCATGCGCTGAAGCAGCGCGGACTCAAGCGTCTCGATGGGAAGTGAGCCTAGGTTGAGCTCTAGCCGTTCGATGCGCAGCAGCTGATCTGCGGGGCATCGCTCGCTTAGACAGGTGTCGAGCAGCGCTTCGATATGGTCGCGCTGCACGCGGGTCAGAGTGTCTTGCACTGGCCCAGCGCGTTCGATGCCGTCGAGCTCAACCTCGAACAGGTACCGGCGAATGCGGTGCCGCTGCCCTGCCATGGTCTAGGAGGTCGGCTGTGTCAGGCTGATCGTCAGCGTGCGCCCGCTGGTCCATGCAACAGCGGTGCGGGCTTTGACCGCGGTGACATGGATCGTTACGCCGCTAGGCAGTGGCGTGATCTCGATGATCGGATCGGCCGGGGGCCGTCGTGCCAGATCGCTTGTGTTCTCGCTTCCAGGTGAAGGATCGCGGGCGACAACCAAGTCGGTCTGCAGCCAGGTTTGTCCAACGCCACGGTTGAGCCGCGCAGTGGGATCGGTGTCATCTCGCTTGTGGAAGTACGCCGGCAGTCCTAGAAGCGGTGCACCGTGTTGTTCGCGGAAGAAATAGAACACGCCTTGCTGTCCACCAGAGACCAGCAGTGAGCCGCCTGTGCCATCAGCGCGCGGTGTCAACGTGGCGCGCAGCTCAGGTGCTGCCTCGGGCCGCAAGAGGATCGCTGTGGCCTGCGAAAGCTGAAGAGCCGAGCTCAGGCCAGCAGTGGCTGCGTGCGACTTCGTTGCCTTGACGATCACGACGCTGTCTTCGTGCAGAGCGGGGAATGTCAGCAACAGATCGCCATCAGTTCCTGAGCCGTGCGCTTCCGCGGTGATGGGGCTTGGATCACGCCATGCGGCAGGGTGGTCTGGGGCCCTGACATAGATCTCCTCAGAATCAGAAACGGGCACGCGCAGGATGCTCACTTCGCTGCTCATCTGGCGTGGGAAGTCGGCATCAAACAGGGCGCAGGCATAGGCGGTATAGGTCACGCTGCGCTGACTGTTGGCGATGCGGATCGTCACCGCGCTGCCTGGATCGTGAACCGCCGATCCCACAACTGCGATGGCTACAGCGGGATTGGCGCGTACACCCACAGGAAGCTCGGCGTCGAGCATGGCTTGCAGGATCGGCTGTCCTTCCGGCAGGTCAGTATCGCGGATCGCCCGCACGCGCAGCACGGTGTCTTCGTGCATGGGCTGGGTAGACAGTGAGATCTCGCCGCCGTTGCCCATGACCGATGCCAGGCTAACTTCTTGCCCTCGATCATTGAGCAAAGCGTAGCGGGCGCCGGCTTGCGTCTGCGCGACCCTGACCTCGATAGCGGTACCGTAGTCGACGACAGGGGCTTGCGGGCTGACCTGCGGCATCCACACCGCAAGATCGGTGTTCAGGCCGATCTTGATCGCGATGATCGCAGACAGGAACGTCGAGATGTCAGGCCGATCGATCTTGAACGCGCGGATCGTAAACGTGTGATCGTGCTGAATCGTGGGACCGTTTAGGACGGCCAAAGATGCGCTGCCATCTACCGTGTGGCCAGCGAATGGGACGCCGTGCTCATCGCAGAGCTCATAGCGCACGTTGACCTGCGCCGGATCGATGAACAGCGTCGGGGACATGTTGTAGCCAACGGTCAAGCTCTGCGCATGGACCGCGGTGTCTAAGAGGGGATAGGTCTCACCGATGCGCAGAAGATCGATCAGTCGATCGCGTGCTCCGCGCAGATCGATGGGTCGTGGCTCGGGTGTGGCTGGCTGTTCCGTCACAGGAATCTGCCGCTTGAGGCTGTAGCTGCGAGCGATGTGGCTGCGCAGCGCGTTCTGCCATCTGCGGTGTGTATCGCGGAAGTCGCCCCATGTCGTCGCGTTCAGCCAGTGAACGAACGGAACCAAGTGCGCAGGCAGGCGCTGTCGTAGCTGATCCTCGATGAACTGCTTGAACTCCAATCGCGCGAAACGTCCGACGCCATCAGGCAGAACGAACGACACCTGCAAGGAATACGGGTCGCTCGTTTGCACGGCCGAAAGCAGGGGGCGCTCATCCTGTCGTGCCTGCCCCTGCTCATTGCGCAGGATGTCTTCCTTGATGGGCCGCAGCAGGACATGCTCGATGACGACGAGATCTTCGCCCTGCTGTCGGTCGAAGCTGAGATCGATGCGCAGCCTGGCCTCTATTCCCGAGAGCAGATCGGCATCGCTGCCAAGAAGATCCTGCGCCGTGCCCCGCGCGCTGCTTAGCGCGGGATAGTGTTGCAGCAAGGCCTGCTTCTGCTGGCTTCGATCGGCCAGCGATGTGGACAGCGTGGAATCAGAGATGGGCTCTGCAAAGCGCGCGAGCAGATGATTGAGCAAGCGATTCTTGCGCTGCAGGGCTGCCTCGCTGTCCTTCGGCTCGACGAGATCCTGGACGCGGGCACGGTGTCCATCATCCACCGTTCGCACCGCGTCCAGAGTGCGCTGCTGCGACTCGACCACCTGCGTGAAGTACGTCTGTGAGCCGCTGTGAAACGAGAACAGATCTGCAATATGTGCGAGCTGGGCGCACTGGTTGGCGCACAGTTGATCAAAGAACAGCAGATACGCCGCAAGCTGCTTGGCCTTGGCCTTGCGTTCCTCGCTCGCAGATTCCGGCAGGCCGCTTTCCCCGATGCCGTACAGCATGGGAAGCTGATTCTGCAGCGAAGTATAACGAGCCACATTGCGCGATCGGGCTGCCAACGCCGAGAGAGATCGTGACGGCTGAGGGTTTGCTGTGCCGCGCTGTGGACTCTTGCTGTCTGAGCCCTTGAGCGAAGAGCGATGGATCACTTGGCCGGCTCGCCGCAAGGTTAGCTTCGATGCAAATGCATCAAGCCGCGGGGCTTTGTCGTCATCGATCGGCAGGGACCATTCCTCCCATGCGCCGCCTTTGCTGATTCGAATGCGACTGACAGCCCGCACCTGCGGCAGGTTCATGAGCGCATGCATCAGATCGCTGCTGTGGAGTGTGGTTCGGCGCTTCAGACTCGCGAGAACTTCACGCGCAAGGAATCCTCGACGCAGCAGTGGGCCCTCAAACAGATCATCCAGTGATGCACCAAGCTGCAGCTGATCGTTGAGAGCGGCGAATGGGACGGTCGGCGAGATCGCTTCTGCCAGGCAGGCACGTACATCGCTGACCAGGCTCTGTGGATCGTCCAGCGGCGCGACATCTAACGTGATGTCGAGCTGGATCGGCTGTGTCTGCAGAACCGTGATCTCAGCGAGGTCTTCGCCCAAGCCACGGTGCGCATACAGGCGCTCGGCCACGCGAGATCGCAGAAGTGGGCTTTCGACATCACCCGAGGCTTCGATGAACACGTGATGAAGTCCACGCAGCTTGACGGGCTGGGCAGAGCGCTCGCCACTAGACAGGCGCAGGTCGTTCGTCCGGGACGAAAAATAGAAGTCCGCAGCGTCTCTGACAGCCGGCTCACACCATGCATTCTTGACGCCATCGACATCTAAGATCTGGCGACGCAAGTCGTCGATCGTGACTGGCTGCGTAGACAGGATTTCGTGTGGTGCGTGCAGGCTGGCGTGTGCATCTCGGCCGTTTTCCGCCAGCAAATCGGGGATGGGATGCTCGATGCGATATCCAACATCGGACAGCACATAACAGAGCTGTTCCAGAAGAGTGATGCCTGGATCGTGATGGTTGAAATCCGTCCACACACCGCCGCTTAGCCGTTCGAGCCAGCGGATTCCTTCCTGGCGCAAAAGCGAGTAGTCCATGCTGCCCCCAATTCCAACGGACGCTCAGAGTCGCAAGTCGGTTACAGCTCGATGACACTGAGCGTGCGGTTGGTGCTGCCCGCGGTGTTGTTTAAGCCGCAGTACAGCGTGGTGCCGTTCGCGCTGGCGTCGCGGTGCCACTGCACTTTGATGGTGTGCGATCCCGCGGTCACCGTGGTGATGGCGTGCATCGTGACGTCACGCCGCTGGTACCCCGTGTTGGGCCACTCTTGCATGTTGGTATAGACGACGCTGCCATCGACCAAGATCAAGAACACGGCGCGTGAGCTGGACACATCGATGGACACGGCGCCCAGCGTAACCAGGACCAAGATGGGTCCGGCGGCAAAGGTCGCGGTAATAGACAGGCCGGACATGTCTTCGGCAGTGGTCTTGGTGGTCGAGATGGCATCCGTCTTGGTGACCGTGTTGCGGATGTTGCCGCTCTTGCTGGTGCCACTGATGCTGACATCCCCAGCGACGGTCAAGTCGTTCCCGATCGTGACGTTTTTGGTGTTGCTCCACGTCAGGGCCACCGCTTGATAGGACTCAAAGGCTGCGTTGTCGGTAGACAGCGTGCCGCTGCGACCATTGCCTGAGCTGTCGCGGATGCTGCTGCCGCTTGCATCATCCATGGGCCACGATGCCGCGAGGCTGCTGGTGCTGACGGCGCACGTGTTGTCGTAGCGATCCGCGATCTCCTCGGCGCTTAGGGCTCGACGCCAGATGCGCACATTGGCCAGCTTGCCCTGAAGATAGCCGTCGTTGGTCCAGTTGCTGCGGCCGAGATAGCAGTTGTTGCGCTTGGTGCTACCGGGCAGCGCGACGGTACCCGTGGTCGTGAAGCTGACCGAGGAACCGTTCTTGTACATCTTCACATTGCCTGAGGCGTCGACTGTGGCGGCCAGGTGCATCCAGCTTCCGGTGGCCAAGACATCACTGGCATCGCACGAGAACGCGGACGTGCTGTTGTAATAGACATGCAGGCGCAGCGTCGTGCTGGTCCCTTTTTGACACAGGATGACGTTGTCCGTGCCGGCGCCATTGCCAAAGTCGATGATGCGCGCGTAGCTGTTGCTGAGGCTGCTCAGGTACACCCAGGCTTCCATGGTGAGGCCTGACGAGAAATCGTCGGTCATGGCGGGCATTACCGCGTGGCCGTTGGTACCAGCCAGCACGAGCGCGCCTTCAACGGCAGCCACTGGACACCGCACGCTGCCGAGTGCGCCGCCGCTGTACCCGTGGAGGACGGGGCCGTTCACGTTGCTGCCCGCAAACGGGCGGCCACCATTGGAGAGTCCAAGTCCGTGGTTGTGATCACCCGTGCCAGCCAAATAAATGCTGTTGGTCTGCAGCCACGTGCGGCCAAACAGCGCAAGCTGGCCGTGAAGGCGGACGCCACTTGTGTAGTCTCCGGCGTAGTTGATGCTCAGCGAATCGTTGCCGTCGTGAACCAGGGCGCGACGTGTAGATCCGCTGCGCCCACCGCGCCGGCTGGTGTTGTCCAGGTTGAGGTCGGTGCCATTGATCGTGACAGAGCTCTGCAGATAGCTGGCGCCCGCGACTACCAAGGCGCCTTGCAGGTTGCTCTGTCCGCTGACTGTAAGAGTGCTGCTGAGCGAAGTGGCTCCTGTGACAGCGAGAGTGCTAGTGAGCGCAGTGGCTCCCGTGACCGTCAAGGTTCCACCAAGAGCAGTCGTGCTCGATGTGCTGAGTGCAGCGAGGCTGCTGTTGCCGCTCACAGTCAGCGCGCCCGTGACCTTGGCATCCGCCGCAGCCGTAAGCAGACCATAGACCGTCATCGTCTGCGCTGCGCTAGATGTACCGACGGTCAGAGCACCGCCTGTGACGGCGGCTCCTGCTTTCAAAGAAGTGGCGCCGTTTACGGTGAGCGTGCTGCTGAGCGCCGCTGCTCCGCCTACGGACAAGGTGCTGTTGAGGGTGCTCGCGCCCGTGGTTGTCAGCGTTCCCCCAAGGCTGACATTGTTCGATGTGCTTAGTGAATCAAGCAGCGTCGCGCCGACAACCGTCAGCGCACCGCCCACGCTTGCGCTGGATGTGGTCGCCAGCGTGCCGTTGATGGCAAGAGCTTGGTTTGCGGTGGTTGTGCCGACGGTGACAGTGCCTCCGGTGAATGTGGCGCCGGCTGCGCCGCTGACTAGGCCGTACACCACAAGGGGCTGCGCTGATCCGGCTGCACCCACGGTAAGACCACCGCCCGTGATCGTGGCGCCGGCCGAGGTCGCAAGCGATCCATAGACCGTGACGCTCTGCGCGGCTGTGGTGGTCCCGACGGTAAGTCCACCACCCGTGATCGTGGCACCCGCTTGCGCCAGCAGGGCGCTGCCTGTGATCGTTGCTCCGGCGTTCAGCTTGACCGCACCATTGGCCGTGAGTGTCTGTCCACTGGGAACCGCAAGTCCGGCGTTGGCGTTCAGCGTCGAGCCGCTAACCGTTGCCCCAGCATTCAAGCTGACTCCGCCGTTCGCGGTCAGGCTCTGTCCGCTGGGAACTGTGAGTCCGCCATTGGCGTTTAGCGTCCCACCGGCAACCGTGGCACCCGAGTTCAAGCTGACGGTGCCGTTGGCGATGAGGCTCTGTCCGGTAGCGACGGTCAGGCCCGCATTCGCATTGAGCGCGCTGCCGGTGACGGTGGCTCCCGACTTCAGGCTGACGCTGCCCTCGACCGTAAGGCTCTGCCCAGACGGTACCTGGATCCCCGCCGCGGCGTTCAGCGTGCCACCCGAAATCGTGGCACCGGCTGCCAATGTGACAGTCCCCAGAGTGGTCAAGGTCTGGCCAGCAGGAACGGTGATCCCACCCGCTGCCTGCAGGGTGCCTCCAGAGACGGTGGCGCCGGCATTGAGATTGGTGACACCATTCACCGTCAAGGTCTGCCCAGAGGGGACGTTCAGTCCGGCGTTGGCCTGAAGCGTGCCACCTGAGACGGTGGCTCCGGCATAGAAGTTCACACCGCCGCTGGCGGCCAGCGTCTGCCCGGCTGGAACCTGAAGACCGCCGTTGGCGTTCAGCGTACCGCCTGAGACGGTGGCCCCCGCCCCCAGGTTCACTGTACCGCTGGCCTGAAGGGTCTGTCCGGCCGGAATTAGGAGTCCGGCGTTGGCCTGCAGGATCCCGCCACTGACCGTGGCTCCACCACTTAGCTGCGTACTTCCGTTGTTGGTGAAGGACTGTCCGGCAGGAATTGTGACTCCGCCGCTTGGGGACAGAAGACCGCTGATGTTCACTGCCCCCGCCACGGCCAGCCTGTATCCAGACGGCGTTACGGTACCGATGCCGACACCGCCAGAGTCCTGATCGACAAAAAGGCACGCGTTGGCGGCCCCTGAGCCATTCCCAATTCCTAAACCACGACCCACGGTGTGCGATGCGCTGGTGGTTCCGGGAAGCAAACTGATGACAAAGTTCGGAGACTGCGATGAGAAGCTGTCATACAGATGCACGATCGGGCGGTCGCCGCTCGACTGTGCTTCGATACTAAGCGGCGCATCGGCTGACTTGGTTAGCCCATCGTCTTTGTGATTGAGCACTCCGTCGATGAAGTCGCGGAAGTTGCTCTCCGTCGGAACTGCGTTCTTGATGAAGTATGCTTTGAGCTCCGTACGGCTCTTCTTGGTGATATCCATGATGGCCCCCGCCTTCTCGTTCCTATGTTCAGCGCTGTACGATCCGGCGCTGCGCAAGGAAAAAACAGACTCATCCTTCGGAGACGATGAAGTCGAACTCCAGTTTCATAAAGTCGATGCCGGTCACTAGGTTTTCGGCATACGTCGCGCCACTCAGCACATCGATGACGTGCTGCCGTGCCGCTACCAGGACGGCATCGGGACGCTCGGTAGCGACGGCATAGCCCTCGCCAGTCTGATCGTTTGGGCGCGGTACAGGTCGGAACACCGCTCCGTCTTCGCTGCGAAAGAGCTTGATGCCCGCAACGTAGTCAACAAAGGGAAGTCGATCGACGAAATCGACGATACGACTGGCGTAGATCTTGCCGCCCAGTGCAATGTCTGCCCCTTCCTCGTATGCCCATGGCGACAGGAAACGATTCAGCGCTTCGTTGAGTTGATCTTTGTAATACTCTTCGTTTCCGTCGCTGCGGAAGCGTACTCCCAAGCGGACGCGCACCGCCACATAGTGCGCATTCCGCACGTCGACTTCAGCATAGGAAGGTGCCCGCGCCTGCAGATACTCGCGAACCTCAGCGAGCAAGTTGGCTGGCGCTTTGGGGGCAAACGGCTCAAAGGGCAGCTTGTTGCGGACATTGGGAATCACGATCAAGGTCACGCGCCCTGGCTGCTTGGGACTGGCCGGAATGCACTTTGCTTTGTGCAGATCGGGAAAGCGCTGCAGCGCTAGGCGCTCATAGTCCCACGGCGTTACGGCGCGTCCCTTGTGGCGCAGACGCTCGCTGACTCGCAACGCCCAGGTCGCATCGCTCTCGGCCATGCGCCCACCGTACGAGGTATACGGTTGCTGCAAGCCGGCGATGCCGGGCTGCGCTTTTTCAAGCTGCGCGATGCTTCCTGCGGGCAGCGGTTCACGAAAATGATCCGGTGCATTGCCGCGATCGACAAACGTCGCCGAGACCGCTTGCGTGTGCATGCCCACGATGTCGCAGACCGACCGCGTGTCGCGAGCCAGCGAAGCGCGAATCCAGTACAGCGCGTCGCGCATCCGCGTGCTGGGTTCCACAGCAGGCAGAGCCAGCTCTAGAATTCCCGAGCTACGCAGGCCGCGCGTCGTGTCGAGAACGATATGGCGATCCAAGGGCAGCCAGCGATCCCCCGATAGATAGCTCCAGCGAACGTCCATCTGTGGCAGATCGGGATCCGCGCTGCCTTCTGCGACCTGCACGAAGATCGATACGTTTTGCGGCGCTTGCAGATCCTGCAGCCCCAGATACAGCTCGCCATCGTTGTCATAGCGTGGCAGGAACGGCAGGCCGAGATCTGGATCACGCTCGGCTTCGCTGTCGCAGAATCCGAAGGGGTGAATGTGATAGACCCGGTGCAGGCTGCGGTCGCTGCGTTGGGCCTCGAAGCGCAGCTCTAGCGAGGCGCGATATCCCACGGTCAGGCTCTTGAGCTTGGGCGTATACGGTGGGCGGACCAGATAGTCCGCGGCGTTCATTGTGCCCCCTTGCGTCGCTGCGACGGCGAGAGCCACGGCTTTGCTGCTGGCGATGATGGGATAGTTGGCGTGCTGAAAGTCCGGGGCATTCAGCTCAAGTGCGAAGAAGCGATTCCACGTCAGCAGATCCTCTTCTGGTGGCTCTTGGCTGGCCAATGTGGCCGCTGCTTGCGTGTGATTCAATTCCGGTGTGGGTCCACTTCGGAATGAAACCGGAACAGTTCCGGTATTCCCAAACAGCGGGACCGCCGCGTGCATCGTGGTCTCACGCGAGCGATCGATGACACAGAGTCGCGCGGAAAAGCTGTCACTGCTGCTTAACCCATACGCCGCATAGTGCGTACTCAGGCTTGCTGGGGCGCCCATCCACTGCATGTTTAGCTGCACATGATCGAGGTCCTTGGCGACGATTTCGGGGTGTCCCAGAAGCAGACGTGAGCCCACGGCAGGCTGGCTGCCAAACGGCTCAAAGGGCTTCTTGACGTCGAGGATGCTCTCGTCATTTTGCGCCTGCACGCTGCGCAGGCCGCTGACATCCACTTGGATATGCGCGGCCAGCACGCGCAGCCCAGCAAACTCGGGATAGCTGGCTCGATGCTGCCCCAGACTGGCGTCAAAGATCGGGCGCAGCATCAAGCGCAAGATAGGGTAGGGGCTCTTTATTCCGTCGGGATCGCCGGGCAGTGGCGCCACCGCATCCACCGTCTCGCTGAGCGTACAGACAAGCTGCAGCGCCTGGCAATCGCTGGCTGGCTGTGTACCAGTCAAGGTCGAGTAGGAATCGCTTCGCGGAGCCGCAAGCGGACAGGCAATGAAGCCGCGCGCCGTGCTGATCTCGCAGCACACAGCAAGCTCTCCATTCCGTACGAAGAGATCGGAAAGCGGCACTGCGGTAGCCGAAAAACCCAAAGTCAGCGTGATCGTGCGATTCCCCTCGCGCAGAAAAAGGAGTGGGGAGCTGATCGCCCAGCCCAAGACCGGGTCGGGAGCCGGGCTGGCCGTATATCTCGGGCGGGCCGCGCCGAACGGGGCAAAGCGAGGTGTGCCCTCGGGGCTGTGCGCAAGGTCGCCAGGTCGCACGGTCGTCGCATCGTCCGCAGGGTACAAATTTAGCCACTCGGTCTGCTCGGCGGGGGCTTCTCCTACTCGGCTCCGCCAGGCGAGCTCCAGCAGCGTATAGATGCGTTCCCAATTCCCCGCATCTGCCAGCGTCGGCAGCTTGTCCGCGTTGCTCTGTCCTATGTGTGGCGCCACGCGATCGAGTGCAGTGGCGTCTTCCGCGGGCGATGAGGGTTCGCCCAAGACATAACGGATCAGATCGACCAGTCGTGCCGGGGGTGTCGCTTCGCGCAGACTGCGCAGCGTGGACCGTCGCTGCTTGCGCTGCTTTTCTTGGTGCGCTTCTTCCAGCAGGGGATAGACCGTGTCCCATGCATCAAGTGGCTTGGCGACGACCTCGTCGATGACCAGCGTGAACAGCTCAGCCGGCAGGCAGAACGCGTCTTCCATTTGCCGGACGCGAGTGACATAGGCATCAAAATGCGCCTGTGTCACCGACGTGGCCGCCAGCAAATTGGCGAAAAAGGAATCAACATGGGTGACTGCGAGCGAATACCCCTGATCATTCCGTTTTTGCGCCCCAGCCTGCTGCAGGATGAGGTTGATCTCTCGCCATTCCATGTCGAACGTGCGCTTGAGCTGCATCATTGTCAGGAAGTCAGCACGGTCGCGAAAATAGAGCTTCTCGCCGATGAACGCCTGCACATCGCTGCGCCCGCGCTGGTCGTACAGATCGTCGACGCTGTCGATCTCGGGCAAGGTGCTCAGATCAACGGGACCAACTGCCAAGGTCAGATTTCCCAAGAAATCCTGCGAGCTGCGATCGAGCGAAAACATAGCGCCGCCGCGCTTGGCTCGGCCGGCGATCTCTAGCTTTTCGTTGATGCCATCCCACTCGGCCGGGGCCGGCGGTCGTCGGGCCAAGCGTGCCGTCAGATCGCGCAAGATCGGAATCGGCAGGAAGGTCTGCGTTTCTTCCTGGCGAAGTGCGTCGCGCAGCGCGACCAGAACAGAAAATGTCACGGGTCGATCTTCGGAAAAGAAAGGAATGCGATCGCCAAGTGCGATACGAAACAGAAGCTCGCAAGAGCGCTCTTTGTCGTTTTCGTGGCGCAGCGGCGCTTGGCGCAGTGTGGTGCGTCGGCAGTCGATATACAGCGAGCGCAGCCGCGCAAGCTGGGCGCGAGTGACCAGCAGATCGCGATCCGTGGCATAGCTGCGATCGACGCCGCGCGAGTCGCTGCCAGCGCGCAGCATAGTACCGGCGGGCAGCAGCACCGATCGCACACCGCGCGCGAGGTCGACAATCACGTTCACGCGATCGGGAACCGATGGCTTGGGCGAAAAGCCCAAGTACTGTCGATAGTAGTAGTCCAAGTGACGCGCGGTCAGTCCGTTCAGAGACTGTCGCGTTCGATCGAGAAGCTGAAGAAACGTCAGAAACAGAGTGAAGTGTGGCCGAAATAGATCCGGCGCTGTCGCGGGTGAGAACTGGCTGGGATTGGCGATGAACGCGGCGACCTGATCGAGATCCAGCGACTTCGGAATGAAGGCGCTGAAGTCCCCGGCTGGCTGGTTGTTCCCATCGAAATAGCGAAGCTCTTTGCCGTACGCGCGGGCGAAAGTCAGCGCATCCACAAGGCTGCGCTCGTCGATCGCGACGTATCCAGGGTGAAGAGCCGGCAGCGCGCGGTCAGCCTGGCTGGTTCCGTCGCGCTCGACGGCAGCAGGAGATCTAGGTTGGTTTGGCACTCCGGGTCCCGCCACGTCACGCTCCTGTGAACTTCCGGTTGGTCGTGCTGAACATCCCTTGACCGAAGTACTCGGTGGTGGGGTCAGGAATCGGTGATCCAGGGCCGGGCGGAGGCTGCTTCGCAGGGGTCTGCACCGAGAAGACCGCGTTAAACAGGTTCCCTTTTAGCAGGACCGCCTTTTGTCCGGTCTGGGTCTTTTTGGCTTTCTGATTCGAGGCCAGAGAGTCGATCTTCACCGTTCCCTTTCCCGGAATGCAGTACTGCGACGTGAGATAGCCGCAGTTTGCGACTTCGACGCTAGCTTCGTCTCCGACGACGCAGATCTTCTTCCCGTTTAGCGTGCCGGGGCCACTGCCTTTCAGCTTGCCGGATGGTCCCCAGACCATGGCCTGACCGAACATCAGCAGAAAAAGGACTTTGTCCCCATCGACCAAGATGAAGTCGGACATCCCTGTGCTACGGACCCGGCTGGGTCGCCTCCATCAAGTAGTACGGGAAGACCATGTTGAAGCGCGAGTTGGTACTGCGGACCACATAGGTCAGGCGGATCAACAGCCGACCCGCTTTGGAATCCGCATCACGAACGTCGATCGTCTCTAGCTGGATGCGCGGCTCAAATTCCAGTACCGCGTCGGTGATATGCCGCTTTAGCTTGTTCAGCAGGCGCTGATCCACTTCTTCAAAAAGGAAGCTCGGCAGATCGCAGCCGAACTGGTCGAGCAGGACCCGCTCGCCGGGGGCTGTCCCTAGAATAATGCGCAAGCTCTGTTCGATGTCTTCCGGTCCCGACACCATATCCACGCTGGATCCCCCCGCACCGAACGCTGGCGGGAACGCCCAGCCGCAGCCCAGGAATGAGGAATCACCCGACATGAGGCACCTCACGGGTCGTCATTTGATGTCTACCTTGCTGCCGGTGATGGCCACGTCTTTGGAGGCTGCGATCTTCAGTGCCTTGGCACTGGTGATCGTGATTCCGTTTTTGTCGAGCTTGATGCTGTTGCCATTCTGATCGCTTAAGCAGATGCCGCCGCTGTCCTCATCTAGAAGCAGCCTGTTCTGCTGCGGAGTCTCAATAAGCAGCGACGGCTTATCCGCATCCACAAAGCCAATGCTGAGACCTTTTTTGCTGACGATGCCGCGCTTCAGGTTGTCGGCATCTGGGGTTCCCATGCTGGCTGGCGGCGCATTCTTGGAACCAAACAACGAACCCAAGATGATCGGACAGCGCGGATCCTCATTTAGGAAACCGACCACCACTTCGTCGTTGGGTTCAGGACGGAAATAAAATCCGCGCAGACCACCGGCATCCGGCGTGGCCATTCGCGCCCAGACCGCGCTGGTCTTTTGCATGTCGATGCTGGGCAGAAGGACTTTGACGCGTAGCTCGCCATCGGGATCCTTCTCGAAGTCGGCGACCACCCCAATCTGCAGGCCGCGCACCGCCGGCAGAAGTCCGGCCGCCGCTGGTTCTTGCACCGAGTGGCGCTGCACAAATCCTTCGGGCTGGCCACCTACCTGAATGTCGGTTCGCCAACCCGCACGGTCGATGCGATGGCGCAGTCCGGTGATCAGCGCGGTACCGCTGAAGCGCTGACCGACCCCCGCAAGCTCGATGACATCCAGGAGCTTGAGCGTGGCCACACCTGGAACGGACAAGCGGCCGCGCAGCAGTGCCAGGCGACTGCGCGCCATCTGCGCATCGGCCCACGCTTGAAGCTCGTTGTCGCTCACCGGCACCGCTGCGTTCAGAGCATGGCTGCTGTTTCCAACGGCGCGTGCAAGCTCATCCGCTGTCAGATTTCCTGGCGACAGAGTCACGCTTTTTGCTTGGCTGGCTGCGGTCAGGGCCTGCGCTTTCGGATCCCACGCGACGCTTTCGATCGCGGCGTACTGATGGCTGGCATCGACTTCCAGATCGAACTCAAAGATCTCTTGAATGCCGTACTCAAAGGTCTGGCACGCCGATCCTGAGATCGCTTTTTGCCGAAGTGAGATGGTTCCGTTTTCCACCACCACGGCAAGGCCCAGGGCATCTGCTCGCGAGGCAATGAAGTCCCAGGTGGTGCAGTGGTACTGCACCATATTGCTGTGTGTAATCGTCGGTCCCTCGACCGTGCCAAGCTTCACTGCGGTGCCGCTGAGCAGCGTGCGGAGGATCGCGCTGTCTTCCATGTTGGCGAACACCGCGCTGCGTCGCGCGCCCGAAAGGGCGATCGCGGGATCCTTCAATCCCACCACCAGCACCGAGCCCGTGCGGCTGGCTTCCACTCCGTGTCGCACTACCAGGCCGCTGAAGACAAGAACATCGGACCCTCCTTCATAGCGCAGCGAGATGTCGACCGTCGCGCCAGGCTGAAAGAAGCTGGTATCGCTGACATCGAAGGTACGTGTGCTGGCATTGCCATCCTGTACGCGGATCTCAGCGTGCGGGATGCGGTCGATCTCGCGTTGGATATCGATCGACAGCAGCTGATACGTGCTGGGCATCGGCGTGCCGCCGCTCGCCAGCGTGGGGGTAAAGACTGGCATGGGCTGCTAGCTCCCTCCTGTTTTGCTATGCCCACGCGGCAGGTTCGCAAGCGGAGGAAAAAGGAGCTGGCGTCCCGGCTGCAAGTTGCGGAAGTCATCCAGTTGATTGAAGCGCGCAACATCCAAGTAGCGATCGGCAGAGCCATAGATGGCCTTGACCAAGAGCGGCAGCGTGTCCCCATGCCGCACGATGCGGACGTGCGTCAGATCTGGGGATGTCTTGCCGTCGCGCTTGGCGCGCTTGCCAGCGGCTTCATCGGAAACAAACGTCACAGCCAGCTCGGCGCGCAGCGGTGTGCCATCGCGGTCGAAGGCGGTGTACTTGATGTCGACATTCGACAGGCGACAGCTGAAGCTCAGCTCGCCCCACTCAACCACCAAGTATGCGGGTTCGTGCAGCGATCCTTGATAGGTATAGGCGACATCTAGGAATTCCTGAATTCGCGCCGCGACAGTCTGACTTGTGAATGAAAAAAGACCGATGCGATCGACCCCTGTGCCGTCGAAGATCAGGTTCAACTTCAGATCGGATGGTTCGCTGAGGATGTACTGCAGCTCAGCTCCGCTGTCGTTGATACCCTGGCGCCGCTTCCATTCAATGGCATAGCTCTGCGAGTACGAAGACGGGTTGAACATCGCTTCAAAGCGCGTCCCAAAGCCCGAGCGTGCCGCCGTCTTGTATGCGTTGACCGTGAGCTTTTCCAGCTTGAACAAGCTTCCTAGAAGGGACATCGCTAGCGTTCCTTCCCAGCGCGCAGAATGCGAAGCACTTCTTTGACCGCCGCTTCCACCAGCGCCTGCTGTAGCTCGGCAGAAGGGGGTGAGCTCACCGCGCCTTTGGCCTGGCCGCTGTCGCTGGTCACGACGGCACGGATTACGAGCTCTTTGATCTCGACCGGCATGTCACACCCGCACGATCTGCAGGCCGCCATAGGCCAGCTCTAGCGTGTCGATGAGGAGCTCTTTCTGTTCGGCATCGAGATCCGAAGTCGACCAGCGAACCGGATAGGCTTTCATGAACAACCAAGCCGCCACCGGGATGCTGGCTTCATTGAACAGGGTCACCAGCACGTTCGAAGGCGAAAATGTGAAGAGCGACATCGCGGCGTTGAATTCCAGGTTCAGCGGTGAGCCGATCACCATTCCGCGTTCGAGGATCAGGTTCCCATGCTCGATTCCGACGGGAACCTGCTGCGTATACAGGTTCTGTCCCCCTTCTTGGATCGGGTGTGTCTTGACCGTGCTGCTGAGTCCGCGGACCTTGCGAAAGCGAATGTCGATGGGATTGGGAATTACGCCAAGGGCAAAAAAGAACACACCAAATCGGAAGCCCAGCAGCAGCTCAGCACGCGCACTCATGGGCTGACCTCCTTTCGCGAAGACAAGCGGCCAGCACACGCGACATAGGATCCGCGTCCGGTGTCAGAGCTTGACAACGGAGACTCCTTTGGCTTGCAGCTCAAGCGTGTCGATCGAGACGTCGTTGCTGCTGGCGCTGAAGGTCGGCGCCTTCAGGCTCGTCGGCACGGCTGCGGCGACCTTCCAACTGAACACTTCGCATCCCTGCTCGTCGCACAGGCTGATTTCCATGGGGCGCAGATCGCGCGCCTTCAGCCAGTCATACAAATACGTTGGCTGTGCATTCAGCACCGTTCCGCGCTTGCAAGTGATTGGGCGAAATGCGCTGCGATAGAACGTCTGGATGGACTCGCCTTCCAGAAAGCTCAGTCCGTGGCGATAGGTGACGTGCTCATAGTCCACTGCGATTCCCGAGATCTCGGTGAAGCTGACGGAAAGTGAGCCCACCTGAACCCGGAAGTTGTAGACCGGCAGTGGATACCAGAGCTTCTGATATGCCGCGGACTGAGCCATCTGGAGGTGCCCCCGCTTACGCTTCTTCGATGAGGATGGCGTCGGCCATGAGCTCCATGCTTTCGATGGCCGCATCGTTCGAACTGGCCGAAAAGCTGGGGGCGTCAAGCTTCTTGGGAAATGCGTTCACCACTTTCCAGCTGATGACCGCATTTCCCGACTCGTCACAGAGCCGGACATAGATATCCTTTTTCTCAACCTGATTGAGCTGGATCGAGTTGATCCAGCTATACAGGGTTGCGACGCTGGTGGTCTTCACCAATCCCTTTTTTAGCGAGACGCTGGCGGTGGCTCGCTGCGAGGGCATGTTCATCACCACGGGCCCCGGCGCGCCGCCCGCGGTTGGGCTCTCTTTGTAGGTTGTCGTCTCGCGCGAGATGCTAAGTCCCGAGACTTCCGAGAATCCGATTGCCACGCCCGCGATCTCAACGCGGTAGTTATAGGAAGGCAGTGGATACGCGGTCTTGATCTCTTGTTTGCTGAGTGCCATCGCTTAGCCCTCCTGCAGTTTGTGAGTGAAGCGGAGGACGATGAACTCGGCAGGCCGCACTGCCGCGACACCGATCTCGACGATCATTCGTCCTTCCAGGACATCCTGCGCATTCATGGTCTTGCCCAGACCAACATGGACGAAGTACGCCGACTCGGGCTTTGCGCCAGCGAGCGCGCCGCGTTCCCACAGGCTGTAAAGCAGACTCTCGATCGTTCCTTTGACCTTGAGCCACGTCGTCATGTCGTTGGGCTCAAAGACCGCAAACGAGGTTCCCTTGCGCGCGGACTCTTCGATCATGTTGAACAAGCGACGCACAGATACGAAACGCCACTCGTTGTCGTTGCCGGCCAGCGTGCGGGCACCCCAGACCAGCGTGCCTTTGCCGGTGAATGCGCGGATCGCGTTTACCGACTTGCCGGCGGTTGGGTCGACGTTTAGGCCCTCTTGCGCGTCGCTGCTGATCTTGACCACTGGGCCCAAGACCGCCGAGACGCTGACGTTGGCGGGCGCCTTCCACACGCCGCGATCGCGATCGACGCTGGCATAGATCCCAGCCACCGCGGCGCTTGGCGGCAGGACCACCCGCTGCGCCGATAGCTGCGTCTTCACTTGGTTGTAAAGCGCGGTCTTGCTCGACTTGATCGCGGCCAGAGCGACATCTGTCGTGGTGGCCGTGCCATCGCTCGCCGGCTGCTGGATGGTGATTCCTGATTCGGCGTAACTAAAGCTCAGCGTCGTCTCAAGATAGGGGTAGTAAGCGGCGCCGAATGCCAGGTGATTGGTTCCGATTCCGGTGCGGAAGGCATCGGGATCCGGCGTGTTGGCCTGAGCGTCCTTTTTTACATCCAGGATCGCGAAGCGATCTCCTAGCTTGCGACACTGCAAAAGAGCGGCTTGCGCCAGCTCGTGATAGTCGGCCGCTGCCAGATTGACCGCGTCGGTGAGGACGATCAGGGTGGGCTCGTCTTCCTGTTCCAGACGAGCCAAGCCAGCCGCGAAGTCCGTCTTGGCTGGCGTCATGCCGTAGTCGCCAGTCGACACGACATAGCAGCTTCCACCACCGTTTTTGAAATAGTGGCTCAGAGCGTAGTACATCAAAAATTCGGGAACGGCTCCGGCGGTGTTACTGCCCAGAGTCCGGGTGACGCTGGTGATGTTCCCGCTGGCATCTGTGGCAACGGTAAAGGTGGCAGGCTTGGGGCCTCCGAATAGCTGTTCGTACTCAAGCAGCGTGCTGACTCGAGCAATCTTGGGACCTTTTTCGGTGTATCCGACAAAGGCCGGGACGGCGGTCGAGACCTCGGCTACAGACGGCGGTAGCGTCGAGATCTCTTCCACGAAAACACCAGGTGTCTTGTAGGCAGGCATCTTTCCTCGCGCTCACTGGGTTGAGAGGGGCTGCGTTCGGTACTTGATGACGCGAAACAGCAGGCTTCCCCCCACCGCACTGCGCGGTGAGGGATTGGGCAGGGGACTGACGACGCGCTCTTCGCCAAGTCGCAGCTCTAAGTACTTGCGAGGCTGCTGTTGGCAGGCGACGAGCGCATCGGATACAAAGCGAACGCAGCGCAGGCCTGGATACTGACTGAGCAGCTGCATTCCCATTTCATCACTGGGGTCTGGATCAGCGGAAAGGATCCTGCGGTTGCTGTCGGAAAAATTTAGGATATCCGCTGTACCCGACGGAGATGCGTCGACAATATGCAGAGCGCTCGCATCGGTACTGGCGTGGGTCAGACAGTAATAGGCCCAGCGCATACGCTTGGCCTGGAACTGCAGGAAATAGGAAGCGAGAGAGGGTGTCGCAGCGGCTGCCGGGATCGAACAAGGAAGCTCAATCGCTGCGAAGCGAGCCGCTGTATGCGTTGGATCCGCCATCGCCGCCACACTCAAGCTTCCTGCTTCGGCAGTCCCATCGCTTGCTGGTGTAAACCACGGGGCGCGATGCGCCGGCATGAAGCTGAAGTCCGTGTAGTCGAGAAAGTCGGAATTCTGCAGAGTCAGTTCAAAGCGCAATACCAGAGGCTGATTCGTCGGAATCAGCGGGCCGCCCGCTTCCGTAATCGGAACCAGAACGCAGACAGAGTCCGCTTCGATGCGAAGGAGGCAGCGATGATTCTGCACCTGCTGCACAGTGCTCGCCGTGGGCGAAATCGCAAAGTCACGGCAGCGGCCATCGCTGGAATAGCTGTGACGCAGATGAAGTTCGATCAGCGGGGCATACTTCATCGACGGATCCTCAGCGCAGCGTCGGCCATGCGCGCCGCTGCTGGCAGGGCGTCTTCGTCGTGATATGCGACCATGCGCGCTTTGTAGAGCAGCGATGGCAGGTACGCTGCACGCAACAGACTCCAGATGTTTTGCAGCTCAGCGAAAGGCAAAGTCAGAAGTTCCATCACGATCTTTTCGATCCGTGGATTCAGCGCTGGAGCCGTTTCGTGATCGAAGACGCGATGGTTTTGGAAGAACTGTAGGATCAACGAGAGCGTGGAAAGGGACCGCTCATAGTCCTTGAAACGCGCGACAAATAGGACATACAGATTCAGGTGAATCGGCGGCTGCGTTCTCAGCGTGTTTCCGTCGCTGGTGGCTACGCGATATGGGTCGCCTGTGCGCAGTGAGAACTCCTGCTCGACGTTGACCAAAAGGAGGCTCACACTGCCGAGCTTGAAGTCTGGATTCTCAAGTGACTCATTGCCAACGAAGCTGACGCGGCCTTGATCGGTCTGCGAGCTTTCGATTCCTGAGCAGGCGCTTATGTGCCCATTTACGGAATCGCGTAGAAGCAGCAAGACATCGTGCAACATCGTTCGTGCAGTTCCCCGGCCCGCACCAAAAAGGAGGTGAGCCTGTGTGAGCTCTTAGGGTGCTGGCGTCTGTTCGGGGGGTCTATTTCATTCCTTCGAAGACAGCTTTTGGTTTCAAACAACGGATTGCAGGAGCCGGCACCCGTAGCGTGGGAGGGAACACCAAATTGAGGCCGTGCCTCTGTGTCGGTGTCGAGGATCGCAGCCATGCACATGCTGCTAGAAAATGCCGCAGCCTTGGAACGAGAGCTCGCTTGGTTTGCGGCCGTGGTGTCGACCCGACTCCGTCTGCATTTTTCGCCGTCTGAGCCTGAACCTGCTTCAGTGCTCGATCTGCTGCCTCCCGATCTCAGCGCTTCAGCCTCGGAATACGCGCGCTTTGTGCAGCACTATGATCTGTCGTTTGCCGAGCGCTTGGCCGTTGTGCTGTGCCTGGTTCCGCATGTGCGCCCGCAGCTTTTGGATCCGTTCCTGGCGCGGAGCACCGTTACGGATCGTCGCTGCAGCGAGTTTGGCGGCTTCACAGAGCGAGGCGACGGCGAGTTTCTGCCCACAGGCGAGACGCTCGCATTTCTGCTCGCGGGAAGTGATCTGGCGCATCGCTTTCAAGCTCAGCTGCTGTTTGAGCCGCAGCACATCTTTGCCAAGCACCGCATCTTGAAGCCGATGCAACCCGCGAGCGAAGTGCCCCTGATGAAGGCGCCGCTTGCCCTTTCAGACGATCTTCTGTCGCTATTCACCGTCGGAAAAGAGCGACGTCCACACTTTGGGTCGAACTTTCCAGCGCTGCAGATCGAGACCGGCTTGAGCTGGAATGACATCGTCTTGCCAGCGAATACGCGCAAGCAGGTGGAGGAGATCCGCACCTGGATCGATCACGGCCCCACGCTGATGAACGAGTGGGGCATGGCTGCCAAGCTGCGACCGGGATACCGAGCACTGTTCTATGGGCCGCCGGGGACGGGCAAGACGATGACGGCGTGCTTGGTCGGGAAATCGACGGGGCGCGATGTGTACAAGGTCGACTTGTCACTGGTGATGTCCAAGTACATCGGCGAGACAGAAAAGAACCTGGCGCGAGTCTTTGATCACGCCGAGCACAAGAGCTGGATCTTGTTCTTCGATGAAGCGGATGCGCTGTTCGGCAAGCGCAGCGAGACGCGCGATGCCCACGACCGGTATGCCAATCAAGAGGTCGCGTTTCTGCTACAGCGAATTGAGAGCTTCGATGGAATTGTAATCTTGGCATCCAACCTGCGCGACAACATCGACGACGCGTTTGCACGGCGCTTTGAGTCGGTGATCTATTTCCCCATGCCGCGTGCAGAAGAGCGGCTGCGTCTATGGCGTCAGGGGTTTTCTGCCAAGGCTCAGCTTGATCGCAGCGTGGATTTGGATGCACTTTCCCGCGAACGTCCATTGTCGGGAGGCGCGATCATGAACGTCATTCGCTTTGCTTCGCTGCAGGCACTGAAGGGGGGATCTCGCGCGATAACCGGTGAGGATCTGCAGCTTGGAATTCAGCGCGAGCTGGCCAAAGAAGGCAAAGCTAGCTGACGGCGGAACGGGCGCAGCGCGGCGTCGGAGTGTCCTATTCGTTCCAGCACAGATAGCGATAGCCACAGCGCATGGCATCGCAGTCATGTCGGGGCAAGCGCGGCAAGGCCAAGGCGACGGAAGGGCTCTTTTGCAGCACCGCTTCGCGTTCCTGGGCCATCGCCACAAGAACCTGTTTTTCGCGCGCGGAACATACAGCGGGCAGAAATCGCGGCACTGGATGCGGCTCGCGCAGATCACAAAAAGCCGTATGAACCGCAGGCTGCGCACCGAAAAAGGTTTGGGCTGCCCACGCGAGGAGCTGACCTTGCGCTCGTGATAGGGCAGATGTCGCGTCGGGGCTGTAGCCATAGCGAAAGCGCAGGATGTACAGCGACGCGTCTTTGGTCTCAGGTGCGTTGCGAGCGCCGATGACCCAGTCAAACGAGTCACGGATCCGCAGTGACGCCAGCGGAACGTCAAAGGACACCGTGCGGCGAAGCGGCGGACTTGCTGGGGAAAGCACGCGATCGACGAGAGGTGTCGCCAGAAAACGCTGCAGTCGTGTGGCCAGCTCAGCAAGCGTCGGCGTGCGCAGATCGTGACCGCGGACAAGCAACGATTCGGTCACGGACGTGCATAGCAGAGACAGGTCTTCGCGGGTCAGCAGCGACGTCGCAAGCTGTGCCAAGGGCAGCTCGCCTGCGGGATCGTCGGTGGCCGCGGCCGGCATGGCGGGATCGCTTTCGTGCAGCAAGAAGCGGTGGCGAAGCTGGTATCGACGCGGGCAGACCCACAGATCGGCGGCGGCCGAAATCGTCAACGAAAAACCAGACGGCGCCGTCGAGAGCTGAAGCGGTGAGTAGGCAAGATGAACCTGCGCATCCGCAGCGCGAGCGAGGACGGGGCTGTCAGCGGCAAGCATCGGCTCAGGACTGGAAGGAGGCGTATGCTGCATCGGTGGTAGCACTGGATTGGGCAGAACCACGCGCAATACATCGGGGCGATCAGCAGCCAAAGCATCGAGGTGAGCGCGCCATGTGCCGCTGCTGGTTCGCTTGCTCTCGCCGACGAAAATGAGCCGCTCGCTGGCGCGTGTGGACGCGACATAGAACAGACGCGCAGACTCGGCGAGTGCGCGTGCGCGTGACAGCACGTGGATGCGTCGCGCGGCCAGCGTTGGCATGCGCTTGCCGCCGCGCTTTACTCCGCTTATGCGGGCATCGCTTTGCCACACGCGAAGGCCTAGTCCGACCAGCGGATCGTACGAAATGGCGGGGCTCTCACTGCGCTCAGGACTTGCGCAGCCAGCGACGAAAACCACCGGAAACTCCAGCCCCTTGGACTGGTGGATGGTCATGACGCGGACGACATCGTCGCTCTCACCAGAAATGGGGGCGAGCGGATCATCGCCTTCGCCATAACCCGATGCGACGCGCGGGTCGGTGCTCTGCTTGAGGGCGCGCACGAAGCTGGCCAGCGTTCCGCCACGGGCTTCGTGAGCGGCGGCGCGTTCCTGCAAGCGCTGCACGTTGGCGACACGCTGTTGTCCCAGACTGGCTCCGCTGCCCCCTCCGTCGGCGCACAGAATGGCTAGATAGTCGGTGTGATCCATGGCTGCTTGCAGACAGGCAGCCGGGCCCACACGTGCAGCGCTGCCACGCAGAAGTGAAAGCAGCGACAGCAAGACGGCGAGCCGTTGATGTTCGTCGAGCGGTAAGTGAGCAAGCGGGCCGGGATCGTTCGTCGCATCGCTGGGTTGGTTTTGCGCATGCACGCGCAGGAGAGAGTCGAGGCCAAGCAGCCCAGAGAGCTGAAGCTGAACCAAGCTGTCATCGCTGAGCGCGCAGAGCGGCGAGCGCAACACCGCGAGCAGCGCCAGTCGATCATGCGGATCATCGAGCAGGGCCAGGAACGATGCGAGATCCAAGACCTCTTGCGCGGCGAAAAAGCCTCGACCGCGAACGACGTAGTAAGGAATTCCGGCTTGCGTGAGAGCGCCGGTATAGCGCAGCAAGTGTGTGAAACGACGCAGCAGAAGGACGATGTGCTTCGCCTGTGTGCCAGAAGAGAGGAGCTCGTGGATGCGCTGTGCGATCCACAGTGCCTCGCGTCCGATGGGATCGTCATCGAGAGGTCCAGTATCGTCGCTGGCCATCGGTTCGGCAGGGGGCTCTATTTCCTGCGAAGGTGGGCTCGCTGCGGGCTGTTTGTTCGGATGCAGACTGCCCAAGAGCTCAACTAAGGGGCGGCCTACATCCTCGCGTGCTGCCCGTAAGCTGTCGCGAGCTTCGTCCCAGGACACGCGTCCCGCGTGCAGCAGCAACGAATCAACGGACCCAGGGATTTCCTCGTCGAGCGGGGCAGGGGTCTGGCTGCGATCGAAGACGCGGGCGAACAGGGTGTTGGTGAATTCGATCAGTGCAGGGCGCGAGCGATGCGATGTTTGCAGCGTCTCTTCATCGGCTCCCGCAGCGAGCAGACGCTGACAGACCGCTTCATAGGCAGCGACATCGGCACCGCGGAAGCCATAGATCGACTGCTTGCGATCGCCGACGATATAGAGTGGACGACCGCGCGATTCGCCGTGGGGTGCGCTGCCGCTCGTCGCGGTGTCGGTGATGAGCAAGCTGAGGATTTCGGCTTGCAGCGGGCTGGTGTCTTGAAACTCATCGACCAAAAGAACGGCGAAGCGCGCTTGCTCGCGGGATCGGACGGCGACATCGTCGCGCAAAAGATCGCGGCTCTTGCGCAGAAGATCGGCGAAGTCCAGCGCTGAGAGCACGCGCTTGGCTTCTTCATAGCGACGTCGGCAGTCCTGCAGCAGCCAGTCCATCGCATGTGCAAGAGGTGCCGCACGCAGGGACACAAGCAGGGCTTCGGCGTGTTCCTCGGCAGACTTCAACAGATCATGGCTTGCTTTGATCTGCTGCTGCAGATCCTCGCGACCGGATCGCACATGTCGTAGCGCGGTGCGAAGCTCGGTCAGCAGCGATGTGGCGCGAGCGAACGAGTCGAGCGACGAGAGTGCTCTGTGCAGATCGGCGAAGAGTAGCTGGGCGTGAGCGACTCGCTCGGCACTCTTTTCGCTTAGCTCGGGCGACAGAGCGAAAAGCGGCTGCAGGTGGATCTTCAACTGATCGTGCAGCCAGGCGCGCTCGGCATCCAGGGCGGCGTTCTCGTACGCTGCGCGCAGGCTGGCAGCACCGCTGCTTTCTTCCCCGCGCGCGGTCTGCAACCGGCACAGCGCGGCCACTAGACCATGGTCTCCGGCAAAGCCGAACTCGGTCACAAGCTCGCCTGTGTCGTGCGCGACTCGTTCGCCTCCCTCGCCATCCAAGCCAGCGAGGACTGCGCGCTCACATGCCTCGCCGAGCAGATCGCGTGCGGTCTCTTCATCCAGCAGATCGAAATCTGGGGCGATACCCGCCGAAATGGCATGCCGTCGCAGAAGGGCGGACGCGAACGAGTGAAACGTGCCGATGGGCGCCATCGCCAGCTGAGCCCGCGCCGACTCGAAGTGGCGGGGACTGGGCCAGCTTCGTCCGAGCGCCGCCGCGGATGCATAAAGATCGGGCTCTTTCGCGGCGAGGAGGGCTGGCGAGCCATCGGCGCGCACTAGAGCGAGCAGACGTCGTCCCACGCGCTCACGCATCTCAGCGGCGGCTTTTTCAGTGAAGGTCAGTGCAGCAATGGCGCGCGGCTCAAGCGGCGTAGGCGGCGCGCTGAAGCCAGCGATCAAGTGTAAATACTGGGTCAGCAGGGCATGGGTTTTTCCGGTGCCTGCCCCGGCGTTGACGACGCGATGTCGGCTCAGCGCGAAGCGCCCAACTTCCGTCGCTGGTACTGCTGCGTCGACCCGTGGTCCAGTCACTCCTCGCTCATACCACAGTCAGCCCGCGGACCTGCGCGCAAGCAAGCGGCGGCTCGCAAGGTTGTCTGCGAAAGTGAATAAGCAGGGGCCTCGACACCGTCCCTACACACGCACCACGCACAGTAAAATGTCTTTCCAGCTTCGCGATCACCGGTCCGTGGGGATTGTTGAAGCCCAGACAAATAAGGAGCTTGTCATGAAAAAGTTACTGCTTGTCGCCCTTGCCCTGCCGTTGTTGGTTGGCTGTGGGCGCTACCGCCAGCCACGCAGCTACGCGGGGACGATTCCACCGGCCAACCCGACGTTCCCGGCCAGCACGCCGGACTATCTGATCGATGCGGGCGCGGGTGTTGAGGCCCCGCTGGGGACGTACCAGATCACGACCAATGGCCAAGACTGGATCTTGGGCTGGATGGGCGACGGGCTAGCCCACCGCTTCACGGGCGATGTCTACTGCCCGGTGGGCTGCACGTTCGAGTACGCCGTCTTTGAAAACCTGATGCTGGGCGACCGGGTGTCGAACGTCGCCAACAATCACTTGGGCTTTGACGCGGTGACGGATCACACGGTGCGCCAGCAGCTAACCTTCGGCGCACCGCTGCAGCCGATCACCTTCAACCTGTATATCGACGGTCGCCCAGCGATCAACCAAGAGGTCTACTTCCCGTCGGGTGGCTACGCCGCGTACGCCGACGTGATGCCATTTAACTTGGTGTCCAGCAACGCGACTTTCGCCGATGCGGCCGATTTGGCGCCGGAAGCGACCATCAAGCCGGGCACCAAGACGACTACGCTTCAGGCTCCAAAACCGCGCGCTGAGGGAGAGCGAACGACTGTTCAGCGGGCTGGCCAGTAATCACGGCGGGAATGGTTGCGCCTGAAGCTAGGGGGGTTCCTGGCGCAGCCGCTCCTGACGGATCCGGCGTCGAGGTCGAGCCGGCTGGCTTCGGGCTGGGGCGGCGTCCGGGCAGGACGTGCCACAGTCGTGAGATCAGAAGGGCGCCTAGCAGAGCAAACGGCAGGGGCGCCAGCGGCCAGACCTCAAACTCTGAGCCGCCTGAGGTGGGCGTGCGGAAGTGATCGAGCAGCCTGCCCATGCCATTGCCGACAATCGCACCCGCTAGATACTGAGCTCCGTCGAACAAGCCAGCGGCTGTGGCCACTGCTTTGCGCCCGCCAAAGTCCATCGAGGATGCACCGCCGACCAGCGAGTGCGCGCTTTGGATAAACAGCGAGATTAGCACCAAGACCAGCGCCGCAGCCCAGGGGTTGTACAAGCAGAAACGCAGCGCGACCAGCGATGCCGCCATTCCCAAGAATGCAAAGAAGATGACCGGCGCACGGCGCGCATGAAACAAACGATCGGATGCGTTGCCGGCTAGCAGCCCGCCTGAGATGGCGGCCAGGGGAATCACCACCGATGCAAAGTGGAACGGCCCGAACGAGCTTAAGGACTTGTTGGCCAAGTGGAAGACGCGGACAAAGTACGGCGTGTACCAGTGATCGATCGAGTGGCGAACCATGCCGATGCACATCGAGCTAAGCGCGATGATCCATGGTTCGGGGCGCGCAAAGACCTTGCGCAGCACAAAGCCCAAGGTGGGCTGGGCCTGCGCTTCTTCCGGGGTTTCGTCGCCGGTATCGAGATCTTCGAAGCCCGCGGCAGAGGGACTGTTTTCAATTCCGCGCAGACAGATCAACCACATCACCACCAGCGCCAGCGCGGGAATGAAGAACGCGTACTGCCATTCGAGATAGCGCAAGGACAAGGGCAGCAGCGTGAAGGCCAGCATGCGTCCAGCCTGGATCATCGCGCCGAAGATTCCGGCGAAGCTGCCCCGCTCGCGGATGCGGAACCATGCTGCGTTGATCTTGACGATCGATAGAGCGCCGAAGGATTGGAAGTAGTGATTGCAGGCCCACAGCACCGCGTATGTCGCAATCACCGTCGAGCTACTCATGCCGAAAGCCAGCTCAGCTGGCGTTACGACTTGTCCGCCCTTGACCACGGCAGGCGATCGCACCAGTAAGTGACCGAGGCCGAACAGCAGGTTAAAGAACGCGGCGCCTGCGGCTCCGATCAGAATGGCTCGCTTGCCACCAATGCGATCGGCGAGCGGTCCGTTGAGGAAGACCGAGCAGCCATAGGTTAAGAGCCCGGCACTCAAGATCGCGCCGTAGTTGCTGTAGCTCCAGCCAAAGGTCTCAGCGACGGCTGCTTGCACCGCGCTGAAGTTGTACCGGCTCATGTAGAAGAAGGCGTACATGAGCCCTAGGAAGAACCAATTCTGGAAGCGCCTCGCGCGAAATTCGAGGCTGTGAGGTGCTTTCGTTTCGACGATGTCTCCGCTAGGCGCGGCGAAAGCCATAAGCGAGCCTTACCACAGATGACGGACTCGTCACCACTGCTTTTTGCGGCGTTCGCTTTGCGGCGAAATCGCACAATATTGCGCCACGCAGATCGATTGCATCAGCCGGCTTGACCCGTGCGTGCGTGCGCCGTACTCTCGATTCGACCTGTCTGCCTGTATCGCCCCGGTTGGGAGTGTTTTTTCCCTACGCGTTTGCAGCCGGGATCTGCCTCTGGCCGTGGCGTGCATGCCCGCGAGTCGGGAAGCCCAATTCGGTCAAGTGGAACCCACCTACTTAAAAGTAGGGGCTCAAACATCTCAACCACGACCGGGCGGGGGTCAAGAGGCCAGTCAGCTTCGCAGCCGGCTGGCCTCTTTTTTTTTCCGCACGATGACTGGGCGGAATGCGGATCGGCAGCGAGGTGCCATGCGCTGCTCAGCCTGCGGTCTGCGTAGGCGGTGCGATGGCCTAGAAGAAGTTGCCGATGGTGAACTCAAATACCATCGACTCTTCATCGGGCGCTTTGTTGAGCGGGATGCCCCACTCAAAGCGCAGCGGCCCGATCGGTGAGAACCAACGGAAGCCGAAGCCGACCGAGTAGCGCAGGTTCTGCAGCGTTGGATACTTCACGCAGGGATTGAACGCTTCCGGCAGGTTGGCGTTCGCCGACTGACTGCTGCAGTACTTGTCTTCCAAGTTGTAGCCGTTGCCAGCGTCGAAGAAGACCACGCCCTTGATGTTCACTGCAGGCAAGATCATGAACTCGACTTCTGAGTTCATAAACACCTGCCAGTTGGCGCCGACTGAGAACGTGCGGATGAACGAGTCGGGCTCTAGCGCGTTTTGGATCTGGATGCGCGGACCCAGCGTGAACAGGCGATAGCCGCGGATGCTGTTGATGCCGCCGAGGAAGAAGCGCTCATAGATCGGCACACCAGCCGCATTGCGCGAGAACACCAAGCCGCTCTCGCCGCGCAGACGGAACACGAACGGTCCCCAGAGCGGACGATAGAAGCGCAGCGTGCCAGTCAAGCGGACATAGTCGATCTCGGATCCCAGGTACTTGTCGGCAATCTCAGCCGACAGCAGGTGGAACTGGCCGTACGTCGGGAACATGCGATCGTTGCGACTGTCGTAGACCAGCGAGCCGCGGATCGCCGAGGTCCAGCCCTTACGATACAGGTTGTGCAGCGTGCCGCCTGCCACCTGTTGGATCGCGCCAAAACCTGAAAGCTGCGCACCCTGCGCGACCTGACCAACCTGCACCCATTCCAGGCGATACGTGCCCAGCAGGCGCAGGTAATCGCCGAACAGATAACCCCACGTCAGATCGCCACCGCGCGCCGTGCGAGTGAAGTCGCGGTAATAGAGGAGCTGGTTATATGCCGAGAACGCGAAGGTGATGCGCGTGTCGAGGAAGTACGGGTCGGTGTAGTTGACGGAAAAGAACTGCCGCAGCGATGAGATCTGCGCCGAGAGCTGCAGCGTTGTCCCGCGGCCAAACAAGTTGTTTTGCGCGACCTGTGCCTGACCGATGAAGTTCTCGAACGACGAGAAGCCGGCGCCAATCTGGAAGGTACCTGTCGGGCGCTCGGTGACTTCGAGGTTCACGACAATACGCTCGTCGTTTGAGCCAGCCTTCGTCGAGATCTCGACCTTTTCAAAGAAGCCAAGGGCCTGCACGCGATTCTTTGAAAGATCCAGCAGGCGCTGGCTGTACAGGTCGCCTTCCGAGATCTTCAGCTCACGACGGATGACTTTGTCACGCGTCTTGCTGTTGCCGCGGATGTTGATGCGCTCGAAATAGACTTTCTTGCCTTGCTGCAGATCAAAGACCAGATCGACGGTGCGTTTGTCAGGATCGACCTTGGTCTCAGGCGTGACGTTGACGTTGGCGTAGCCGAGGTTCTTGTACAGATCGTTGATGGCGATGATGTCGCCTGACAGCTTGGTACGGTTGAACTTCTCGCCGGGCTTCGTGGCAAGACCGCGCAGCATGTCTTCGCGTGGGCGGATCAGCTCACCTTTGAAGTCGAGGTTGCCGATCGTATAGACCTCGCCCTCTTCGATTGGGATGACCAGATAAAGGAAGCGCTTGTCCGGCGACATCTCGATCTGCGGCTTGCCAACCTTGGCGGTGACATAGCCGCGATCGTAATAAAAGGCGGTGATGAGCAGAGTGTCGCGTTCAAACGCATCCTCGCGATACGTTCCGGCGGACGTAAGAAAGCCCAGCCAGTTGCCTTCTTGCGTTCCCATGACACTGCGCAGCTCGGCTTCGGTGGCGTGGTGGTTTCCGATGAAGCCGATCTTGCGCACCTCGACTTTGGCGCGCTCATCGACGTAGTAGTAGACGTCTAGCTGCGTCGGGGAAAAGATCTTCACTTCCGAGCGTACGTCGGCCAGGAAATATCCCTTTTCGACGTATAGCTCGCGGATCTTCTCGGCATTGCGTTTGACCTTGGCGGGGTCGTAAATCGTGTCGCGTTTTAGATCGAGCGTCTCATTGATCTTGTCGAGTCCGACTTCGCTATTGCCGGCGACGTAGATCTTGCGGATGGTGCGCTTCTCGCGGACCACATAGGTCAGAAGGAGGCCCTCTTTTCCTTCATCGACTTCGACGGAGACATCGTCGAAGCTGCCCATGCGCCAAAGGACCTTCATATCCTCGCGCACAGAGCACAGATCCAGTGCTTCGCCGACCATGCTGGCGCGCACGCAGGGAATCTTGCGCAGCCCACCCGTCTGCGGATCGCGGGCGTCGCAGACCGGGCAGGCCTCGCGATAGCCGATGCGCTCGCGCAGGACACGCGCCATCGCAGCGGCTTCGACCTTGACTTGGCCCTTGAAGCGAATCTGGCCAATCGACTTGCCGATGGGAACTTCGGCATCCGGCGCATCCGCAGCGCGTGCCGAGCGTGCCGTAGGCAGCAGCCAGCCGATCAGTAAGGCCACCACCAGAAAGCTAGGCTGCGACGAGCGGCGCAACATAGCGAGACCAAGCGGAGCCGCTACAGCCTGAGTTCGATGGTTCACGAAACGGCTCCCTGCATGGATGGGTCGACGCTGCTGGAAGGGCTTTGGGTCCCACCCTTGTCATGGACCGCGCTCGCGTCGCCTTCGACCAAGCGTCCCTGCGTCATGCGAAGCTGCCGCTGCAGTCGCATGGCCAGATCATCGTTGTGTGTAACCACCAGCAGGGTCATGCCGCGCTCGCGGTTCAGCTTGACCAACAGATCGTGAATCTCGGCGCCCGTTCTGCGATCGAGGTTTCCTGTCGGCTCATCCGCCAGAAGCAGCTTTGGCTCCATGACCAGCGCACGGGCCAGGGCCACGCGCTGTTGCTCACCACCGGATAGCTCGCCGGGACGGTGCTGCAGTCGGTGACTTAGCCCGACTCGCTCCAGAAGCTCTGAGGCTCGCGCTTTGGCTTTGGACTCGGACAGGCCCGAGATCATGGCGGGCATGGCCGCGTTTTCCAGGGCCGTGAATTCCGGCAGCAAGTGGTGAAATTGAAAGACAAAGCCAATGGTGCGATTGCGGAAGGCGGCAAGCTGACCACTGCTTAATCGGGTGATGTCGCAGTTGTCGATCACGATGCGCCCCTGCGTCGGCACATCCAGCGTCCCGAGCACATGCAGGAACGTGGACTTGCCCGCACCCGATGCCCCAACGACGGCAACCATCTCGCCGGGCTCAATCGTGAGATCGATTCCCTGCAAGACCTGAATGCTGCGTCCTTCAAAGTCGAAGGACTTGTGCAGCCCTGAAATGTCTAGGCGAGCGCCAGCCATGTACCGTCGAGTCGTCGGAGCATATTCAGGTCGACTGTCCCTGTCAACCGACGTATCGAGCGGGAATGCTTCCGAATTATCGTCATCCTGTGGCGCAGAGTTCGCTCGGGACGGACCGCAGATTGTGAGGCTGGCTTTTCATCTTGCTTTTTGCAAACAGGCCCACATATCCTGCCGCATCTAGACGAGCCGGCTGCCTGTGAAGCCTTCGTCAATCGTGAGTACACCCGATGAAGCTCTATGCGACCAAGATCCCCGTCATTGCTGCGGAGCTTATCCGCAAGCTGAAGGACGACGGTGATATCGAAGTCAACGACCCGAAAGAGGCCCAGCTCGATGTCGAGGCCGTACTCAAAGAGTACCTGCGGCTGGATCGCGAACTGACAGAGCAGGCCAAGGACTATATGGAGCGCCGTCGCTTGCCGTATGAGCAGTTCGGCAAGATCAAGCGCGAGTTTGCGGACAAGCGCGACTTCCCAAGTGGCGAAGATTCGCTGCTGTACTTGGCCAACCAAACGCTGGAAGCGTTTATGCATTCGCAGTCGATCGACGAGGTATTCGGCGACGATGGTGAGATGCGCAAGAAGATGGCCGCGGTGCTTAAGAAACACATGCAAGTCGATGCCGATATCGATCGTGAAGTGCGGCGTCGCATCAAGAACTTGGAAGAAGGCACCGCCACGTGGGAAGTCGAATACGCTCGCGTGATGGAAGGCCTGCGCCAGCAGAAGAAGCTTCTGTAGAGGAGAATCCGTTTGAGCCGAGATGATCTGGTCGAGATGAACGGCACCGTCACCAACGTGATGGTGGGCGGTAACTTTGAAGTTGTGACCCCAGATGGGCACAAGATCCTGGCCCGCCTATCGGGTCGCATGCGCCGCTTCCGCATCCGCGTGGTCTTGGGCGATCAGGTTCTCGTTGGCGTGTCTCCTTATGACCCGACGCGCGGACTGATTACTCGCCGCACGTAATCCCGCGCTGAGTCTAGTTCTTCGTTCCGATCTACCCGCTGTGTAGGACCTGCGTGACGCGGTGGCGTAGAGCCTGCAGTCCCGCCTGAAAATCCGCCTCTGCGGTTAGCAAGCTGATCACGACAAACGCCATCCCTGGCTCGTGCAGATCAAAAAAGTATCCGGGGTGTACTAGGACGCCGTCCTGCTGCAGCAGGCGCAGCGCCCAGTCTTCGTCCGATAGAACGGCAGGCACGCGCAGCAGGGCGTACCAGCCACCCTCGACCGGCAGCGCCGATACCGCACTGCCTTGCAGGACCATGCGCAGTCGATCGAGGTTGCTCTGCAGATGACTGCGCAGTGCGGCGCCAAGCTGTGGTTGCAGCGAAAGGAGCCTGGCTGCCGCTTGCTGTACCGGCGTATTCACGGACAGAAATGTGTCGGCGATCAGCTCCAAGCGATCCTGGGCTTCACTGCGCAGAGGCTCGGGGCCGCATATGTGAATCCACCCCAACTTAAGCTGCGGCAGACCCAGGACCTTGGACAGTCCAGAAAGCACAAAGGTAAGTGACGGGTCGTCGTCCGAATTGCGACCGGAAGAAAAAGGAATTTCGGTCAGCACCGACGGCAGACGCGGATCTCGCTGGTTTTCGGGGGGGGCCGCGGGGTCCAGTAGCCCATAGTCCGAAAAGACCTCATCGACGATCAGGGCCAGATTCCGATTTCTGCACAGCCCCCACAGGGCGTGCAGCTCACTGCGGCGCAGGATCGAGCCGGTTGGATTATTTGGGCTGACGCAGATCAGCGCTCGCGGTCGGGCTTTATTCTGGCTTGCTGGCGATGCAGCGTCCATGCCCTGCGCCTGCTGTTCCAGTGCAGAGCGATCGAGCACGAAGTGATCGCCGCAGAAGCGAAGCGGATACGGAATGACATGGACGCCGTTTAGGCGGGCCAGGTGATCGATCAAGGGATAGCTGGGCTGGGGAAACAGAACGCCGTCCCCCGGATCGCAGAGCAGCTGAAACAACCAACCATACGCTTCGCTGGTACTGGCGCACAGGACTAGCTGATCGGGATTCACAGAAATGCCGCGTCGAGCGTAGTACGCCGCCACTGCTTCCCGACAGGGCAGCAGTCCGCGCGGGGTCGGTTCATAGTGCAGCACGGCGCTGCTCGACAACACGCCAAGAGCGCGCAGAACAGAGTCGTCATACAGGTGTGACAGCGCCCGCGTTGGATTGGCTATCGTCAGATCGCAGAGCGGCCTTCCGGTCTGTCGGTATCCATCGAGAGCCGTGCTTAGCCTGTTTGGCGCTACCTGCCATGGGATGCGCTGCGAAAACACATCGGCGCAGATAACCCGATTGCTGCAGCGAAGCAATCCTCGCGGCGGACAGCGACGTGAACAACGCGCTCTGCGCGAGCCCGCCCAAGCGATCGGCCAATCGTGATACAAGCAAAAGAGGGGGATTTTGATGCGCTCTCTTGCCTGGTCGTGGACATGGCCGCGTCGGTTCACACTCGTTTCATGCGCTGCGCTTTTCCTTTCTGCTGCGCTGTCGCAAAGTGGCTGCGCCAGTACCAAGCCCACGGTCTCAGCGACCGATGATGGCTTGAAGCGCACCAGCGGTGAGAGCAGCGCGCCTGCGCCCAGTGCCGACGAGGATGAAGGGTCTTGGGCGCAGCAGGTGCAGCAGGGAATCACGCTGGTGCGGTCTCGCCAGCCGGAACGCGCCATCCGCGAGCACTTCGAACCTGTCATTGCGCACTATGAGTCGCGTTACGCCGGAACAGCGACCCGGTATTACTGCGCGACATCCAACGCCGAGGCACTGGGGTATTCACTGCTGGCCGCCAAAGACGGAGTGAGTGCCAAGGTCCTGGGGCCGGTCTGGGCCACCGCATACTTCTTTAAAGGCTATGCCTTGGTTGAGCTAGGCAATGCCGACGATGCACGCACCTGGGTCGAAAAGGCGCTCGTCTTGTCACCCTGGAGCTGGCAGTACCTCGTCGAGCTAGGGCACATTCAGCAAGCGCGGCATGACTGGCAAGCCGCGTTGAAGCTGTTCGGCGAGGCGCTCGATCATGCGTCGCTGGGCTCTCCAGAAGACCTGGTCGGGCGCAAGACGCGAGCGCTGCGCGGCCTGGGCTTCAGCCTGATCGAGCTGGGTCGCCTCGACGAAGCTGAGGCCAGGTTCCGGGCGGCGCTGGAGCTCGATCCCAACGACGAGCGGTCGAAAAATGAGCTGCTCTATATTACTCAGCTACGCAAGCAGGGACGGGACACGCCCGGCTCGCTATAGCCTCGCAAGAGGGCTGGACGCAGGTTCCTATTTTGATTCCTTTTTGTATTCCTATGTACTGTCGCCATCCGTTTTCTTTCTATGGCTTCTTGGATGTGGCACCTGCCTGACTCCGTTTTCGTGTACGCCGCTGGCCTAAGTTCGCTTTTTCCGGGAAATCGTGACGATCAGTTGGTGGGGCAGGGCGGCGCGAGTCGCGCAGACACAGCGACTCTAGCTGTTGCAGCACCCATGTGTGGGCCGGGCCAAACGTCGTATCGGGGCGATAGATGGCGGACAGGTACAGTGCATGCTCGTCGTCGCCCCAGCCTTCTGGCTGCAGGCGGACCAAGCGACCATTTGCTAGCTCGTCCCGGATCAGATGTTCCGGCAGATTCCCCCAACCCAGACCTGATCGCAGAAGCTCATGCTTCGTATGCAGGTCTGATACCCGCCAGGTACGGCTTGACAGCACGCCTTGATCGGGCACGCCCTCGTCGGCGCGGTCTGCGTCACTTGGCTCGATGCGCTCGCTGAGGACGATCTGAACATGGGGCTCGAAGGCTCGCTGTGGGATTCGTCCGCGACGCTGTGCGAGCGGGTGCTTGGGGGCGGCTACCGGCACCATCACGATCTGCGACAGGACGCGGCGTTCCAGCTTGTTTGAAAGCCCCATGGGACTTACGACCCCCAGCGTGGCCGCACCCGAGAGCACGCGGGCGGATACGGCTGACATGGTCTGAGTATCGACGCGCAGGTCGACGGCCGGAAACTGCTTGGCAAAGCCCAGGCACAGATCGATCAACGCCGACAGCGGAAACAGCGCGTCGATGCACAGCGAGACAAAGGGCTCTAGCCCCGCCTGCATGGCGGCGGCAAGCTGACGCAGAGACGTCATCTCGCTAGACACGCGAGCGGCGGCGGCCAAGAGTGCGCGTCCTTGTTCGGTCAGCGTGGGTACTTTGCTGTGCCGATCCCACAACGTCAGGTTCAGCTGACGTTCCAGATTGGCCATCGACTGACTGACGGCAGACTGCACGCGCGACAGCTTGCGTGCTGCCGCTGAGAACGAGCCCTCTTCTGCCACGGTTAAGAACATCCGCAGCTGATCCAGTGTGATGGCATCGAGCATGACTGAACCATCACACAAATCGATGGATGATGGCTAGCTTCTATCTGTGTAGGGAATCATTCCGAATTCTGCCAAAGCAGCGTATGGCGTGCGTTAGTCGGAATGCGCAGCAGGCGGTGCAGCCGCGTCGCTGACGATGTCGCGGAGGGCGCACAGCGGGAACAAGAGGCGCTCTTCGATATCTAGGCAGCGCAGCTCTTCGTCGCTGATGGCCTTGCGCAGGCGGGCGGTACGCTCGCGCTGCAGCGTCTCGAAAAAGGCGCGCAGAGGGGTCAGGAGCTCCTCTTCCAGGATCTCTGGCGCAGTCGGTGAGTCGCGTTCGAGAGCGCGGCCAATCGCGGCCTCGCTGAGCTCAAGCTTGGGCAGCACACGGACGAAGAAGTCATCAACCTTGCCGCCGCGCAGATAGCCCCGCGAGAACGCGCGATATCGGCCATAGACCTGCTCATCCAGCAGGCGGACGAACTCGATCTCGCTGTCGTGTTGGCCCAGGTGCAGATCGGCCAGCACGCGGCCGCGCGACGCCTTGGCCATGGCGACAAACTTTTCGTCGAGCAGAGTCAGCAAGAAGTCGCGGTCGGCGGGGGCGGCCTGGTGTTCCGAAAAGGGCCAGCGGCGCGGCCGGACGAAGTCCAAGGTCTCGCGTGCAGCGGCGCGATGGGCCGCATCGGCGTCGTTTAGCAATAGCTTGCGCTCACGCGGAAGCAGATCGCGCTGGAACAAAAGACCATCGGCCTGCAGCAGGCGCAGATCGCGCTCTAGGCTGTCGCGAGTCGGGCTGCTGATCAGCCCTTCGATGTGCGTGCGTGCGCGGTCGAGCAGAGCCAGCAGGCGCGCTCGTGCGGCACTGTGCTTGATGGCCTGCGCCCGTTGGAAAAACCGCTCTTCAAGCGCCTGCTCTAAGGCGGGCAGGTTGGCGCGGCGCATGCGTTCAGCGTCGCTGCTCTTGCGACCGAGCATGGCTTCGCGGCTGGAAAAGGGCACGATCGCTTCCAGCAGATCGACCAGACCGCTGTCGCTTTCGCGCAGATGATCGAGGATGCTCTGCAGCGCGGGCGAAGTGGCGAGATCGCTCATCGCCCCGTCGCTGTCTGCGAGCTGAGGCAGGCGGTCGATCTTGTTCAGGACACCCAAGATCTGCTTGCCGGCAGCGCGGATCGCGGACAGGGCTTCTCGTTCGCTGCTCTTGCCGGCTTGATCGACCGTAAACAGCCACACCACGGCATCGGCCTGGGCGATGAACTCGCGCGCGGTTGCCTCGTGCTCGGGCAGGATGGAGTTCAAACCGGGCGTGTCGACGACGTTGACGCGCTGCAGGACATCCAGCGGATACAGAACTTCAACCAGCTGAATGCGTGCGGCTTCCTGTGGGTCAAGACCGCGCAACAGCGACGGAACCTTGGCCCAGGGAACGTGGCGGCTCTGCCCATCGCGGTATACGACGCGCGCCCCTTGTTCGCGACCGTACTTCAGCAGGTTGATGGTGGCTGTAGTCGGGGTCACGCCCATGGGCGCCACTTCTTCGCCGAGCAGCGCGTTTACAAACGTCGACTTGCCGGCGTTGAATTCGCCCATCACCGTGACCAAAAGCGGGCGATCGAATAGCTCGATGATGCGCGAGGCATCGGGACCAAACGTCGACAGATCGGGGCTGCTCGAAAGCAGATCGTGCGTACGTCGCAGCAGACCATACAGATCGCGCGGCAAAGCTTCGCGCTCGCGATCGTACAGCGCGCTCAGGCGCTTGCGCGGACGCGGATCGTTGGCATCCAATGCGGCTGCCCGTCGCAGCTGAGCACCGGCTGCAGCTCGCTGCCCGCGGCGAAGCTCGACTTCAGCGGCAGCCAAACGCACCTCGATGGTGTCGCCAAGCTCAAGGGCTTGATGGATCAGCGCATCAGCATCTGCGACCAAGATGCCCGGCGCCAGAGCCTGTGCCGCCAGGCTGTCGGGGCTGCGCGGGATATTGGGATGCTTGGCCAGCGCGACGGCATGCGTCACATGATCGTGCAGCAATGCGACGTGTAGTGCCTCGTGGACAAGCTCGGCGGCGACATGATCAATTCGGCTCAGTGCGTCGGTGTTTTCGGGCCCAGCGGCGATCTGTGTGCGCGCGGTCGAGAGCTCGGCCAAGGCTTCGTCATACGCGGCAAGCGCACGCTCGATGGTGCCCGTCTTTACATGGCAGCGCGCGAGAAGCATATGCACCTCGGCACGCTGCTGTGCGCTGTCGGTAGACGTGGCCTGCGACGTAGCCTGCGACGTAGCCTGCGACGTAGAACGATCCGGGCCGCTCGCCGGCTGGCCGCGCAGGCTGGCATAGGCGCGCAGACCTTGCTCGTATGCGCTGGCCACATCGCCCTGCCGTAGGCGCAGCTTCCCGAGGGTGAGCAGCGCCGAAACCAGCTCAGGCGCTTCTTTGAGCGCACGCAGCAGCGCCTTTTCGGCATCCGCAACCTGATCCGCTGCCAGCAGCAGCGCTCCAAGCGTGGCGAGGATCGATGGAGAGGGATGCTCCGCCCGTGCCGCGCGCAGAAGGCACTGCCGTGCAGCTTCAAACGTCGGCCCACCGGGGGGTTCCGCTCGTCGCTGTGCTGACTTGACCAGCGCTTGACCGAGCAGCCCTTGGCTCGCCGCGTCTTCGGGGTTGGCCGAGACAGACTTGCGAAGCTCGCGCACAGCTTTGTCGATCTGATCGGTCTCTAAATACAGGGCGCCCAAGCGGCGCTCGACATCGGCGCGAGCGGCCGCGTCGGACAACAAGGGCAGGGCGGTGCGATAGTTTTCGGCCGAGGCTTCGTATTCACCGCCTTGTCGCAGCGCATCGCCCAGTGCCACGTGTGCTTCGGCGTACCCCTCGCGAACGGCCAGTGCTTGTTCCAGCGCACGCTTGGCTTCTTCCGCATCGCCGGGGCGGCCACGCTGGCTGTGCGCCAGGCCCAACAGGTACAGGGCACGGGCGTGATCGCGGCGCTTCTCTAGCGCAAGCTTAAGCTCGGCAATGGCACCGTCGAAGTCGCGACGATCGAGCAGTGCGGAAGCAAGCTCGACGTGTGGTCGGACATCATCGGCAAGCTCACCCAGAATTCCGCCGACTTGGTTGGCAAGGCGGTTGAAGCGATCGAACAGATCCACGGGCTCGTTCTCCTGCGTGTCCCAGTTCATACCTTCGGCGAAAGCGCGTCCCGTATGCAAGCGCCGCGGCGGTTGCCGGTGAGTTTGTCGAGACGCACCCCGTTTGTCACCTCATGTATCTGTCGATACAGGCTCGCTTCCGACGGGAAACCTGACTAAGCTGCCCGTGATGTCTGTGTCGCGCTGGGCGCTGCCAATCGCTGTCTTGGCCTCGCTGACTTGGGGGCTTTTGCTTCGGGCTTCGACTGCAAAAGCCGACGAGGCGCCCGCGATTCTGCAGGGCCGCGTGTTTGCCCGCGGATCGATTGCGCGCATCGCCGCGGCCGAGATTCGCATCGAGCCCGTCGCACAAGCAGCTTCACCTGAAGCTGACAACGCCCGCTCGCCGTCGCGTGAAGCGGCATCGGTGCTGAGCAATGCCGACGGTGACTTCACGCTGAAGGTGTCGGCGGGGAAGCTGCGGCTGCGCATCATCGCAGCAGGTTTTGAGTCGCTGCGGCAAGAGCTTGTGCTACGTCCCGGCGAAAATCGCCACGAGTTTCTGCTGCGTCGAGCCCGCGGGAACAGTCCGTTTGCGACGGTGGTGCGCGCGGATCCGCCGCACCAAGGCCAGCAGACCAGCCTGCGCGGCGAAGAGCTGACGACGCTGCCGGGCAGCCTGGGCGATCCATTTCGCGTGATGGGACTTCTTCCGGGAGTTGCGACGCCGGTTCCGCTGCTGCCGGTGTTTGTTGTGCGCGGTGCCAGTCCCGGGATGAACGGCTTTTTTCTCGACGGCATGCGCGTGCCGCAGCTGTTTCATTTGCTCGTGGGGGGCGGCATTGCGCACGCGCGCTTGGTCGATCAGATCGACTTCTATCCCGGTGCCTACGATGCGTCGCTGGGGCGCTACGGCGGCGGCGTGATGGTGGGCCGCACGCGCGCGGCGCGGGCCGATGCTTGGCATGGTGAGCTGGAAGTAAAGCTTTACGATGTCTCGGCGCTGCTAGAGGCGCCTTTGCCCGGCGGTCTGCGCGTGTCGCTGTCGGGGCACTATGGCTATCCCGGTCCGATCGTGCATGCCATCGACAGCCGCGTCGACGTTGGGTACTGGGACTATCATCTGCGCCTCGATGTCCGTGGGCTTTCGGTCCAGGTCCTCGGTTCGTACGATCAGGTGACTATTGTCGACCCCAACCTGTCGGCGATGGCGCAGAAGCCCGTCGACAACACCTTTCGCGTGATGTTTCACCGCCTGCAGGCTGTGTATCGCCACAGTGGTCATGGCTGGCAGGTGGAAGCCGGAGCCGTCGGCGGTGTCGATGAGATGACCATCTTTCAAGGCAATGGCGTGCGCAAGCTGTCTCTGAACATGCGCGCCTTGGCCAGCTATCGCACGCAGATCGGGACCGGCGAGCATGGTGCCTGGCTGCGCCTGCGCGTTGGTATCGACGGCGAGATCTCGCGTTTTACTGCCGAGAACTTTGACCCCGATCCCGTGCGAGCGCGGCCCGATGATCTCGGCGAGCTGGGCACATCGCGCGATGGCATGGTTGGCGCGGCGTATGGTGTCGCCACCGTCGGTCCGCTGCATCCCGGCCGCCTGCAGTTGACGCTATCTGGGCGAGTTGATGTGTATCGCGCGGGGACGGTGACGCTGCTTGGTTTCGATCCGCGACTGCAGCTTCGATCGCAGCTGACATCGTGGCTGACGCTGCACGGTGGCGTCGGAATCTATCAGCAGCCGCCGAGCTTTCCCGTGCCGCTGCCCGGCATCGATACCTTTGCTTTGCAGCTGGGTCTGCAGCGCGCGACGCACCTGGCTTTGGGACAAGAAGCGACGCTGCCTTGGAACCTGTTCTTTGCGCTGACCGGCTTCTATCAGCGCTACGAAAAATCCAACGATGTCGTCCTCGACTTCACGCCGCAGCTCTGCACCTCGCCGCCGCCCGAGTCGCTGACGGGCTATATCGCGCAGGTGATGCGGCAGGTCGACGGTGTGTCCTATGGCATGGAGCTGATGCTGCGTCGTCAGCGTGGCCGCGTAACAGGCTGGCTAGCGTATACGCTGGGGCGGGCGGAGCGCTCGTACACCTGCGGCTTGCGGCCTGCGGACTATGACCAGACGCACGTGCTAAACGCGGTGCTGCAGCTACGGCTGCCTTGGAACCTGATGCTGGGCGGGCGGTTTTTTTATTCGACGGGTCGGCCGTACACCCAGCTCATTCCCCCCGACGGCGCCGGCACCGTGCGCAACAACCAGCGCATCCCCGACACCATCCAGTTTGATGTGCGCATCGATCGCGAGTGGATCTTTCGTCGCTTTGCTCTGGATGTGTTTCTGGAAGTGGTCAACACCACCTTTGGGCAAGCGGTTTTTGGTATCGCCTATCCGCGGCAGGGCAACATCACGCGCTTCGACATGCCGCAGCTAAACGGCTTTAACTGGATCTTGCCGTCGCTCGGTGTCCGTGGGCGCTTCTGACGTCACTACGTGATGCGGCGATAGATACCGACGACGGTGCCGAGCAAGTTTACGGGCTTGAACTCGCTCTTTTTGACCTCGATGGGCACCATGCGGCTATTGGCGGGCTTAAAGACGATGCGATCGCGCTCGGGATAAAAGTACTTCACCGTCGCCTCGTCGTTGATCATCGCGACGACGATGTCGCCCGCGTGGGCCACCGACTGTTTCTTGACGAACAGATAGTCGCCGTCGTGGATACCGGCTTCAATCATCGAGTCGCCCTTGACGCGCAGCGCGAAGACATCGCGGTGATTGCCCAAAAAGAAGCGGTCAACTTGCACCGTGTCTTCGCGCTGCTCAAACGCCAAGAGCGGCTGACCGGCGGCGACGCGGCCAAGCAGCGGCACTTCGACGACGTCTTCGGAAAGGGCCGCTGCGGCGGTGACCATGGCCTGACTGGCCGCGCGCGATAGGCTCTGGCCATCGTCGCTCTGCTCTCCGTCGGGGTTCTTGACGCGCAGGGCTCGCGACTTCAGATCGTGGCGCTCTAAGAAACCCTTGCGTTCGAGCGCTCGCAGATGGTCGTTGACGCCATTTGTCGATCGGATCTGCATATGCTGACCGATCTCACGCAGCGTCGGGGGATAGCCGCGGCTGCGGATGCTCTGGCTAATGAACTGCAACACCTGACGCTGCCGATCGGTCAGGCGATCGCGCCCAGGCTCGTCGGCTTCACCGCGGTCGCCTTCCAGTGCTGTGTCGCGATCACCGGCCAGGCGCAGGGCCGGGCGAGGGCTGACTGCGGGGGGACGACTTATTCGCCCTCGCCGCGTCATCGTCGTCGTTGAATGCTGTTTTCCGTCGTTGTCTCTCATGATCGACCTCGCCTGCCGGGTCTGAATTCGCGGGCCAGCGCGTCGGAGGATGGCCTTTTGCGGACTCAGGGGGGGGACTGAACTTTTGGCAGCCTACTGAACGGACGGTCCTATGTCAAACCCCCGAAATGCAGGGTCTGTGCAGGCGGCCCGGCCGTCCACAGAACGGTCGGCAAAGGGCCTTGAGCAGGTGCAAGTTCGCGAGATCGCGGACGAATTCTTGTTCGCCCTCGCTCCGTCGCGAGTAGGCTGTAAAGAATGCGACGTAGCTGCATCAAGAGGCTAGGTCCCCATCGCGGCATGGACGCGCGGCCTGCAGCGGCTCCGCGACAGATACGGAGAAGCACGTGTTAGTGGTCCTGCTCGGGCTCTTATCCCTGTCGCCGCTGGCTCTGGACGTTGCTCTGCCCCGTCCGAGTGAGCTGTCGGCGGTGGCGGGCGATCCCATCGAGCTAGAGCGCTTGGCGGCCCGTCTGGGGGGCTCGCGCCTACTGTCCCTGTGGGCCGATAGTGCGACGCGTGGGCAGAGCCGGCCGGCGACGGTCCTTCTGCGCGGTCTCGGTCTTATGTCGCTGCAGCATCCCGAGCGAGCGTGTCAGCTGCTGCCGATCTTTTTGGATACCGTGCTGCCGCTGGTACGCAGCCAGCGCCTTGACGAAGGCATGACTCGGACCGTCGCCGAGACCCTGCTGCGAATCGGCGAGGGCATTGGCCTTGCTCCCTGGGAGGGCGACTTTGGCGGGCCACCGCAGGGCATGGACTTGACGCCAGAAGTCACCGACGCGGCCCGTCGCCTGGTGGCCATCACCCTCGATCGTTCAGGCAGCCTGCCATTGCCTCTGCGCGAGGCTGCGTTGGGGGCGTTGGCAGCACTGCCGGTGGCTGCATGGGCGCCTTTTTCAGGTCTGCTTTCGACGCTGGCTCAGGAACGTGAGCAGCCGGGCCTGCAGCGTGCCGCCATGTCCGCCTTGGCGGTGCTCAGCCAACACGATCGCAGCCCGGCGTTGGCCGAGATTGCTCTGCACAGCGACGATCCCAGCGTGGCAGCCCAGGCCGCAGGAGAGCTGTGCTTGGTGGCATCACCGCCCGCGCGTCGTGCCACGACACCGACGAGTACGGCGCTCAGCCCCGCGCTGGCCACGCGCGTGCGCTCGCTGGCCGCACTCGATTTTTCCCCGCCCCACCGTCAGCGGTTAGGAGAGTGTCTGCGCCTTTTGGGAACGCCACAGGATCGCGCGCTGTGGCAGAACATTCAGGCCGCGGCCAAGCGCCCTCGTCGCTGAGTCCTCGGATCTTGTGCCATGGCCGATCTGGTCTGTTTTTCGGTCGCTGATGCCTTGGCTGGCCTGTTTCGTTTAGAGCGAAGGTCACCGACGCTGCGCGGCTCGGTCCCGCTGCGCGTGGCCCAGGCCTGTGTGCCGCTTCTGCAAGGCAATGCGTTCGGCTGGCAGGTGGTCTTGCAGGAAAAGTGGCCGCTGGCGCGCGGCCCTCTGGGGTTCTCGCTGGATCTCGACGCAGAGTCGCTGGCACGACTGCAGCAACGCTATGCCCAGGGCCTAGCGCGGGCGCTTGCCGCTGGCTGGCTGCAAAAAGGCAGTGCATGGCACCGTTTTCTGACGGAGCATGCGCTGTTTTTGGCCTCGCCGCGGCGCCTGGGACGACGGCCGGTCCTGGTGGTGTGGACAGGCCTGTTTGTGCAGCCAGACCGCGGGCTTGGCTTGCGCCTAATGCCCGTCGGAAATCGTCGCTCGCATAGCTGGCTGTTGGCAGAGACGCTGTACAGCGAAGCGGAGATCGCCGATCCATCGCAAACCACCGCGGGCCTGATCCCGCTGTGCCTTACGCTGTCTGTGTCCGAGGCGGCTCAGCGCAGCCCAACGCTGCAGCTAGGCGGAGAGCTTGCCTGCCTGGCCGTCATGCCGCTCGCCGCCACGTTTGCCGTCCGCTCTCTCGCCGAGTGCAAAGACGTAGGGCGAGCTCACTGCTCGTTTTACGACGCCAGCTATTTTCGCCACAAAGAGGGCAGTGCTACCCGTCGCTATCGCAAGCAGATCAAGGTGCGGCCCGAAGACGGCCCAGTGTCGCGCGGGCTGGCTGCTGCTCGCGCGGATCTTTTTGGATCGCAAATCCACGGCGAGATCATCGTCGCAGGACCGACGGAGTTTGAGCTGATCAGCGACGAAAGCCTCGTGACCGCCCTGGGGCCAGAGCCAGTGCGGCGGGCCCCGCAGGCTCCGCGCTTGCAGCATGTCGTGTTTCGCAACCTGCTCGATTTTCGCGCTCGCTTCGACGGGGCCAGCGTCAGCCTGGACTTCGACGCCAGCGAGCTAGAGCAGAAAGCGCAGCCACTTTTTCAGGGCTTTCGTCGTCTGTACGGCGCGGGGTTTGTCGACAAACACCCCGGCGCGCTTCTGTATTTGAGCAAGTACTTCACGACGCATCCGCCCGGCGAGCCGCACTTCTTCGTCAAGCCCTGGGCGTTTACGCGCACGCCGCCAGGCTGCTCGGTCCTCGTCGACGGATATCCTGGCGATGGCTATGAGGTCCTGCGCGGAGTCGTCGCCTGTGACCAGTTTCACGCGACGCCGGCCGTCTTTTCCGTGCAGCGCAGCGACGAGTGGCTGAGTGTGCCGGGGCGAGCGCCGCTGGTACGCGTTCTGGCTCTGCCACGACCGCTGCTATCGGCGACGTATCGCAGCCTGCACGCGCCGTCCTAATCCAGGGCCGGATAAGGTCAGCAGGTAAAATTTTGCCTGTGTTTACCTGTTTTCTTCTTGCTTGATCACTGCTCATTTGTACACTGTTCGTATGTCAAGTATGGCTGCCCGAGCGCTTTCAGCGACGAGCGATTTCTCTCTGCCGGCGGAAGCAAGCGCAGAAGAGTCGCTGCGCTCGTTTGGCCCGAGCCGCTTGGCTGCTGGTGGTAATCCTGGCCAAGCCGATGCCCTGTCCATGCTGCGGCAGAAGCTCGCGGCGCAGGCTCCAGCCCGTCATGCTCCGGCTCCGCTTTCGACGACGCTAGAGCCGCTGGATGCCGCTCTGCGCGGGGGCCTGCCGCGCGGCAAGCTCGTCGAGATCGCGGGTGGGGCTGGCAAGCTAGCCTTTACCCTTTTGGCCCTGGCCGCGGCAACGCAGCGCGGTGAGCTGTGTGCATTCATCGACGTCGAAGATGCGCTCGATGTGCAGACTGCAGAGCGTATCGGCGTCGATCTGCATCAGCTGCTGTGGGTTCGCCCTCGCACTGGCGATCGCGAGTCCATCGAGACAGATCGCGCCGCAGTCGGGAAGAGCGCATCGGCAAACGAAGCAACAACGGCCAGCCCTGAAGACCGCGTCAGCGACGGACTGAAGGCGCTGGATTTGCTGCTGTCGGCTGGGGGCTTTGGCCTGGTGGTTCTTTATTTGGGGGGGGCCGCGACGCGCAACAAGCAGGCGGCACGGGCCTGCGCATCGAGCGCGGCTTGGTCTCGCGTGCTGGGACGAGCCGAAAAAGCCAACACCGCGCTCTTGCTGGTCAGCGACGAAGCGGTCAGCGGCAGCTTTGCCGTGGCAACCCTGCGCTGCGCCAGCGGAGAAGCCATCTGGCAGCGCGTTCCCGGCGGTCGCTGGCTTCTGCACAGCCAGCGCACAGCCATCGAAGTGACGCGCAGCCGACTGTCTGCTCCCGGCGACTCGATCGCCCTGCGCATGCTGCGATAGCGACGGAGACTGCCATGCGCCTGCCTTCGCGGATTGCCTGTCTTCGCCTGTTTGATGCGGTCGCGCCTGCGGCGTCTCGTTTGGATGCACTGCACGATCTGGCCACGGCATTTTCGCCGCGGATTGAGCGCGGGCGTTCCCTTTTGGATCCCACGGTCTGCTTAGAAGTCGGCGATCTGCGACGGCTGTACCCCAGTGAATATGAGCTCGTCTCGGCCATGCAGGCCATGGCGACAGAGCTGGATTTTTCTGTCGGTGTAGCCATCGCCAGCAACAAGGCCGTGGCGCAGGTGCGGGCTCGCGGGCTGAGTCCGCAGGCTCCGTCGGCGATCGTGCCGGCTGGCTGGGAACGCAGCGCCATCGCCTCGCTGCCCTTGTCCGTGCTGGATCCGTCGGCGGATCAGAGCGTGCGCTTGCAGCAGTGGGGCCTTGCACAGGTCGGCGACTTGGCCCGCTTGCCACGAAAAGCCGTAGCTGCTCGCCTGGGGCAGAGTGGTCTGCTTCTGCATCAGCTGGCCTGCGGCGAGTGCCAGGCTCCGCTTTACCCCTCGCCCCCATCGGCAGAGGTTGTCGAAGAGCAAGGTCTGCTCGATCCTGTGGCGGATTTAGAGCCGCTTTTGTTCGTGTTTCGTGGGCTGCTCGATCGCGTCGTGACGAGGTTGCGGGCGCGATCATCGGCGTGTGGCGGCTTGCAACTACGCCTGCAGCTTGCAGAGCCACTCTTGGCCCGCGGGGCCTCGCATGGGGAAGAGCGTCGCGCCATCGCGGTGGCTGCTCCGACGCAGAAAGTGTCTGCGCTGCTGGATCTTGTGCGCGTGTCGCTGGAATCACAGCCGCTGCGTGCCGCCATCGAGCGCATCGAGATTCGCGCACAGCCCGTCGACCCGCGGCCGGTGCAGCTCGATCTGTTTGCGCCGGCTGGCCCCGCGCCCGAGCGCTTGGCGACGACGCTGGCTCGCCTGCAAGCGCTGTGCGGAGCGAGCCGCATCGGGCAGCCGCAGGTACCGGACCGCTATACGCCGGGGGCTGCGGATCTGGCCGAATTCGTCGAGCCTAGCCTGCGTCGACCTCGCAGCGATGCTGCGACAGCCTTGCGCGGATTAGACATGAACGCCGCGACGGCAACGCTGAGCCTGTTTCTGGCGACGCGCGTCCTGCGTCCTGCCCAACCAGCGCAGGTGTTGTGTCAGGCCGTGGCACCGACTCGCTTAGACGGCGGACCGTATGCTGGCGAGGTGCGGCGCAGTGGCGGCCCCTATCGATTTTGCGAGGGCGGACAGACGCACGATTACTTCGATGTCGAGCTGGAAAGCGGCAGTCTGCTGCGCTTGCGCCATGACCTAGATCAGGGCAGCTGGTTCGTCGATGCGGTCTATGACTGAAGCGGGGATCGAGGCGGCCCATGTCATCGGCCCTTGGTGACTATGTTGAGCTGCGCTGCCAGAGCGGCTTTTCGTTTCTGCGTGGCGTAAGCCAGCCGGAAGAGCTCGTCGCTGCCGCGTCTGCGCTTGGCTATCGCGCGCTGGCCTTGACCGATCGCTGCGGCCTATACGGCGCGGCGCGTTTTTTGAAAGCAGCGGCGCGGGCTGGCATCCATCCTATCGTCGGAGCTGAGCTCTGCATTGACGGGCAGCCGCTTCTGCTTCTGTGCGAAAACGCCGTCGGCTATCGCCACCTGTGCCGCTTGATCAGCAGCGAGAAGCGCCGCCAAGGCAGCGGCCCACAGGGCGCGCTGTCCAGCGATGATCTTGAAGATCTGTCCACCGGCTTGATTGCCATCGTCGGGGGCCCTGATTCGATCGTCGCCCACGCGCTTTCCCAGGTGTCTTCGGGGCGCAGCGATGCCGTTTCTGCCGTCGAAAAGACGCTGCAGCGCTTGCGATCGATGTTCTGCCGCAGCGGTCAGCAGGGTCTGTTTTTAGAGCTGCAGGTCCACTTCGAGCGCGAGGAAGATCGTCGCAACCTGGCCATGTTGCGCCTGTCGCAGCGGCATGAAATTCCGCTGGTTGTCAGCAACGATGTGCGCAGCGCGCAGCGCGACCGCGCGCTCTTGTGCGATGCGCTGGACTGCGTGCGCCAATGCGTGACGCTGCGCACGGCCGGCACGCGACTTCTGCGCAATGGCGAGCGCTATCTGAAGCCGCCCAAAGACCTGGCTGCGCTGTTTTCCGACGTACCGCAAGCGCTGGAATGCACGCTCGACATCGCCGCACGCTGCCAGTTTTCGCTGCGCGATCTGGGCTATCGCTTTCCCGATTATCCAGTACCAGGCTGCGATCCCGCGCTGCCGCATGAGCACAAGCAGGCCGCGCAGCATGACTTTCTGCGCGCTCGCGTGCTTGACGCAGCCCCGACGCGCTTTCAGCCATTTTCCGATCGAGTTCGTGCTCAGCTTGATCGTGAGCTTGGGTTGATCGCCAAGCTCGGACTCAGCGGCTATTTCCTGATCGTCTGGGACATCATCGAGCTGTGTCGAGCCCGCGGCATCTTGGCGCAGGGCCGCGGCAGCGCCGCCAACTCTGCCGTCTGTTACGCGCTTGGCATCACGGCCTGCGACCCGCTGAAGATGGATCTTCTGTTCGAGCGCTTTCTGTCCGAAGAGCGTGGTGAGTGGCCCGATATCGACCTCGATCTGCCATCGGGTGCAGCGCGCGAAGAGATCATCCAGCACCTGTATCGCAAGTACGGCCCCCACGGCTGCGCCATGACTGGCAGCGTCATCACGTATCGCGGGCGCAGCGCCGTGCGCGACCTGGGCAAAGTGCTAGAGCTTCCCGGCGAAGCCATCGATCGCCTGGCCAAGTCCGTGGGGCATTACGAAGATCCGCGCGCTCCCAGCCCCGAGACAGGGCAGGGCGAAACGGCCACGCTACCCCAGCGCATGCGCGAAGCCGGCATCGATCCTGATTCGCTTGCTGGTCAGCGCTTTGCGACGCTGTGGACGCAGATCCAAGATCTGCCGCGCCACTTTGCGCAGCACCCCGGCGGCATGATCATCGCGGCCGGCCGCTTGGATGAAGTCGTGCCGCTAGAGCCCGCGGCCATGCCCGGTCGCGTCGTCATGCAGTGGGACAAAGACGATGTCGAAGATCTGGGCATTGTGAAGATCGATTTATTGGGCTTGGGCATGCTGGCAGCGCTGGCCGAAGCGCGTGCGCTTGTGCCGCACCATCACGGAGTCCCGTTCGATCTGCACACGCTACCCGAAGGCGATCGCGCGACGTATGACCTGATTGCCCGTGGTGACACCGTCGGAGTATTCCAGATCGAAAGCCGGGCGCAGATGGCCATCTTGCCGCGCACGCAGCCACGCACGTTTTATGACTTGGTCGTGCAGGTCGGGCTGATTCGTCCAGGCCCGATCATCGGTGACATGGTGCATCCGTATCTCAAGCGGCGTGCTGGACGCGAGCCTGTTCGCTTTCTGCATCCGTCGCTAGAGCCGGTCTTGGCGCGCACGTTGGGTATCCCGCTGTTTCAGGAACAGATCATGCGCGTGGCGATGATCGCGGGCGGTTTTACCGGGGGGCAAGCCGACGAGCTTCGTCGGGCCATGGGCGGAAAGCACGGTGCTGAAAAGATGGCGCGCATGGTGGCCACGCTGCGCGAGGGCATGGCTGCGCGCGGCATCACAGGGACCGCCGCCGACGAGATCGTTCAGTCGATCACCGCGTTTGCCGCATACGGATTTCCTGAGTCACACGCCATCAGCTTCGCATACTTGACCTATGCCAGTGCGTATCTCAAAGCGCATCATCCCGCAGCGTTTTATGCATCGCTGCTCAATGCATGGCCGATGGGGTTTTATCACCCAGCGACGCTGGTCAAAGACGCGCAGCGACACGGTGTGCGCGTCCTGCCGATCGAGATCAACACTTCACAGGTGCGCTGCACGCTGAGCGATGTGCAGGCCGCGCACGGGATGGCTGCGAACGCGACAGAGAACGCGACAGAGAACGCGACAGAGAACGCGACAGAGAACGCGACAGAGAACGGCACCGAATCGGCACAGCGAGGCTCGCTCAAGCAGCCAGCGCTGCGCATGGGCCTGCGCTATGTCCGCGGGCTGTCGCAGGCAGCGGCCGAGGCACTTGTGGCAGAGCGCGAGCGTGAGCCATACGCGAGCCTGGGAGACCTGCGCAAGCGGGTGCCGTTTTTGTCGCCGCGCGATCTTGCGACTTTGGCCGAGATTGGTGCTTTTGCTCGCCTCGACGGGCAGCCGAGTCGACGCAGCGCGCTGTGGCAGGTCAGCGCCATGGGCGATCGCGAGGGGCTCTTGGCCGGTGCCAGTGCCGATTCTGAGTCACCGCTTGCCGAGATGACGCTTGCCGAGCGCATCGCCGCCGACTTCCATGGCGCCTCGCTGAGCGTCGGACCACACCCTGTTGCGCTTTTGCGATCGCAGCTTGCCGAGCAGGGGGTGTTGAACTCGCAGCAGGCGAGCGCAGCGCGTCCAGGTTCGCGGGTACGCAGCGCTGGTCTGTGCATCGTGCGGCAAAGACCACCGACGGCGAAAGGCTTCTGTTTCTTGACCTTGGAAGACGAAGCCGGACTTCTGAACATCATCGTGCCGCCGGCTGTGTATGAAGCGCATCGCGCGACCCTGCGTGGATCATCGCTTGTGATCGTCGACGGTATCTTGCAGCGACAAGACGGTGCCGTTTCGATCAAGGCCGACCGCTTGGCAGGGCTGCGCAGCGACGAGCGTGTGCAGAGCTAGCGGATCAAAAAGCCGGCTTTTTCGCAGGCGGCGCGAACGAATTCGCGCGAGCCAGGGTCGAGGTGATCGAGGGCCAAGCCGACCAAGGTCGCGTTCTTTAGCGCGCAGGCAGTCGATCCGACGATGCGCCACGCGGTTGGAGCGCGCAGTGGCGTACCCGTCGCGACGTGCGCCAAGCTGACGGCCGGCCATAGGCGACCTTGCTGGTGCGCAACTTGGGCTTCGCGCAGGAACCGATCGATGTCCGACAGGCTGGTTGCTCCGCCGGGAAAGTCACCCGGCAGCTCAAGCCCGGTGCCCTGTGCATCGCGGACCGGCGGATAACCGGCGAGCTTTTTGGGACCCGGTGGCACAGCGCCAGCAAATGAAGCGCAGGGGCGCCAGCGCGCCTGAAGAGCCCCTTCGTTGTCAGGCGAAGCCGAAAGGACCTTGTCGACGTGAGTCTGCACGTCGGCGCATGATCCGGCGGTGCGCGCAGCTTCGGCTTTTTGGATGTGGCTGCCGACGACCAAGGTCAGAAGCATCTCGTACTGCTGCTGCGCCGTCAGGTTCAAGCGCAAGGTCGGCGGTAGCTCGCGCGTGATCAGAAGCGCGCTGTCATAGTCCTTGGCGCCGATCGCTGCATCGAGCTTCTTGTACGACTCCTGCGACTGCGTGCCGTTCTTGGCTCGCTTACTGGTGATCTCGGCGGTGGCGCGCACGCTTTCGGGGACACCCTTCATTTCGAGCACGCGGTCAGCCAGCCTCTGAGCATCGGCCCAGCGCTCTTCCATCAGTGCTTGCTCGGCGGCAAGCAGCATCTCGCTGGCTTGGGCCGGGCGCCGCGACAGCATGCGGACGATGGGGAACAGCAGAAGCGCCATGACTAGCGCACCGATGCCAGCAAAGCCCAGCATGCGCACAAAGGCGATACGCGGCGCCAGGGCCGGCGCGTTTCCCGAGTGGCTTGCGGCCTGGCTGGCCTGCGCTGCTTTGGCGGCTGCGGCTCGCTTCTTGCGGAGCTTGGCTTTTTCGTTCTCGGGAAGCTCGATCGCCGCCAGAAACTCCAGCATCGTCGGATAGCGCGCTTCCTTTTTCTTGGACAAGGCGCGCTTGACGGCGACGGCGATGTTGGGCGGCAGGTCGGGAACCAGCGTCTCAAGCGGCGTCGGATCGTCGTTGATCACCTGCTTGAACAGGTCGATGACGCTCTCTTGATCAAAGGGCAGCTTGCCGGCCAGCATGCGATACAAGATGACCGCCACCGACCACTGATCGGATCGGCCATCGATCTGCGAGTTCTGGCCCATCGCGCCTTCGGGCGCCATATAGCGCGGCGTACCCAGGACCAAGAGATCCTTGGTGGCGCGATCCGACGGTCGCGGGATCTTCGACACGCCAAAGTCGATGACCTTGGCCACCTCGATCATCTTGCCGCCGACATCCTGCTGCGAAAGGAAGATATTGCGTGGCTTGAGATCGCGGTGAATGACGCCGCGCTGATGCGCCGCCTGCAGCGCACTGCCGATCTGCTTGACGATTTCGAGCGCGTCTTCAAGTGGCAGCTTGCCGAGGCGCTCTAGCCGGTCTTGCAGGTCTTCGCCTTCGAGAAGCTCCATGACAATGAAGGCGCAGCCGGTCTGGTCCTTGTCCAGATCCATCACCGTCACGATGTTCGGGTGATGCAGAGAGCTGATGATGCGTGCCTCGTCTTGGAAGCGCTCGTATAGCTCGCTGTTCTGGGCTGAGCGCGAGTGCAGGATCTTCACGGCGCAGGTGCCGCCCGTGCGAATGTGGCGGGCTCGGTAGATGGCGCCCATGCCGCCTTCGTTGATCATCTTTTCGATGCGGTAGGTGTTGGCTAGCACCGCACCGACGAGCTTCTCGCTCTCCTCGCGCTCGTCTGACATGGCCTTCTTTGTCCCCCGCGGGGGAGGATCCCAAGGCGGGCCGATCCCCTCGCCAAGACTGAGGATATGCCAGCGTCACAGGGCGGCGAAGCGCTTTTTTGCCGCGGGGCAAAGCAGCCCCGGTCGGGGGACGGCGCGCTGGATGCAAGCCGGGGATGCCGGGCCCTGGGTCAGGCGTCCAATGTAATGGTTGCTGCAGCCAGGGGTCTTGCCCGTGTACCCTAGTGATTCTGTGACCCTGTATAGGGAAGGAGTGCATATGCAGACCCTCGCCAGCAATCCCGCCTTCATGGTTTATGTCCTCGCGACGCTCGTTCTGTGTCTGAACCTGATGTTCCTTTGGGGCTATAGCGGGGGCGTGCGCGGCAAGACCAAGACCGCGCTCAACCCCGAGGACGCCGCGACGGTGGCTAAGGGTGCGCATGTGACTGAGACCGACCCGCCCGAGGTGGCCCGCGTCCTGCGCGCCCATCGCAACGCCGAAGCCAACATCTATCCCTTTTTGGCCTTGGGTCTGGTGTTCGTGCTGCTGGGTGGTCCCGCCGAGCACGCCAAGATCATCTTTGGCATCTTCGTCGGTGCGCGCTGGCTTCACTCGTTCGTTTATCTCGCCGGCAAGCAGCCGTGGCGCACGCTGAGCTTTGCCATTGGTGCCTTTGCCATCCTGGGCCTGATGGGCGACATCGTCTGGTTGCTTCTGAAGTAAGCGTCGGCACGGCACGCGCGATCCGGTCGTTGTGTGCTGGGCCGCATCACGCCGTGCTCGTTTCGCTCGGCATGCTATTCCCGCTTTCCATCCATGAACCCTGAGCTTTGCATTGCGACGCCGCGACTGTGGTTGAATGTGCCGGACGTCGACTGCGCAGCCGCCGTCGCGGACTTTCAGCGACGAAACCGAGTACATTTTGCGCCGTGGGATCCGCCGCGTGCCGAGGCGTTCTTTACCGAGCCTCACTGGCGTGAGCAGCTAGCCCTTTCCCGTTCTGACTGTGAGGCTGAGCGCAGCCTGCGTCTGTTTCTGCGGCCGAAAGCCGACCCGCAGCGCGTGATCGGCTTCGTCCATTTTTCAAGCATCCTGCGCGGCCCGTTTCTGGCTTGTTTTTTGGGTTATGGCTTGGACCAGGACTGCGTCGGACAGGGCCTGATGACCGAGGCACTTGCTGAGAGCATCGACTGGGTGTTTAGCCAGCTTGCGCTGCATCGCATCATGGCCAACTACATCCCCGAAAATCACCGCAGCGCCGCAGTGCTTGCACGTCTTGGCTTCGTCATCGAGGGCTTGGCGCGCGAGTACCTGTATATAAACGGCGCCTGGCGCGACCACGTGCTGACGGCAAGAATCAACTCCAAGGCGCCGCCGCCGCTGCCGTTGTAAGAACTGGTTGAGGGGGGAATTTCGACAGACCTGCACGCTGGTGGATGTCGGAGGTCTGAAAGCGTGCCAGTCAACCCTGTAGCAGGGTGGCGTGTTTCTGTGCCAGGGCCAATATCTGCGCATTTACAGGAACGCCTTGCAGAAAACGCTGCCGCTCGGTTGCGTTGGGAATCTTGTCCGCGCGCCGCGTTAGTTCGCTGACGGCGCGGCGCAGCGTAGTCCCGGCGTGTGGCGAGTCTGCCTGCAGCGCTGCCTGCGCTGCGGCATGCCAGAGCGGAAGCTCGTGTCGACCGGCCCCACCAATACCATCGACCGCTGCTGCTGCTTGCATCGCGACATCGGTCGCTTCATGGGCGCGCTTCATATGCAGAAGCGCGTGAATCAGCGACGCATAAGCCAGACAGCGCAGCGACGGAGAAATGCGCATCAGATCGACCGCTTGGCGCGCTGCCTGTTCAGCGATCTGCACATCGCCACGACGCAGGTGGATCTGCGCCATGACCGTCTGCGCCAGCCCGGCGTAATACGTGTTCGCGGCCGTCTTGAGCACCTGCTGCAGAAGCTCCTCGGCCACCGGCAGCAAGGCCGGATCGTTGCGCTCGATCAGAATCTGCGGCAGGTAGCAGCGCACCAACCGCACAACCAGCATCTCTTGCAGCCGCAGGCCAATGTCCAGCGCTTCGCGCAGTGTGGCTTCGCCGCGATCCGGCTCGCCCAGATCCCACTGCGCCAGCCCTAGATAGACCGTTTCTGTCGCCCGCATCCGACGATCCCCGAGAGCTGCAAAGGCTTGCATCGCATCTTGCGCGGTCATGAGACTGCGCCATGGATCGGGCTCTAGGAAGCGGACAAACCAGTTCTGCGCGTTGGCCGCCCAGCCGCGTACCGACATGTCACTGGGGTCGCTGATGGAGACAATCTCGTCAATTCGCACCAGGAAGCGCTGGACGTTCTTGCGTGCGCCAGCCAGGCTGAGCGCTGACACCAGCGATGATGCAGCTTCGACGAACTTACCGCGGCTGTCGGGTGTGGGCTGCGTTGTGACCAGAAGCTCGACGTACGGTGCTAGTTCCGCCTGCTTGCCGGCCAGACCTCCCGAAAGGAACAAGCTGCCCATCGTGCTGCACCACGCAAAGCTACCCGGCGGTAGTCCCGCCACGGCTTCGCGCGCTTCATCAAAGGCCAAGAGCAGGTTGCCGCTCCAGAAGTTGGCCCAGGCTTGGACGCCCCGCAGTCGCGAAAGCGATGCGCCACTGGCTCCTGCGTTGATGGCCTTGGCAGCCCGCGCCAGCGCCGAGGACAGATCGTTTCCCTCAAGAGCCTGCAGCGCCGCTTGTGTCATGAACTCCAGCGCACGCGTCTTGTCACCGCTGCGATCGTAGTGCTCGGCCAATACCAGCGGGTCGGTCTCTCCTGCGCGCTGCAGATATTCGGCCGCGCGGGCGTGACAGACGCGACGATCTTGTTCACTCAGAAGCCCATACGCTGCTTCGCGCACCAGTGCATGGCGGAATGAATATTCCTGCTCGTCCTGAATGCGGCTGCGCGTGTTGGCGACGATGAACTCGGCATCGAGCAGCGTGTCCAGATCTCGCTCGTGTCTATCGGCGGTAAGCGCGTCATTGACCAAGACACCGACGCCCCCGCGCCAGAACACTTCGCCGAACACCGCTGCAGCGCGCAGCACCAGACGCGCTGTGCTGGGCAGTCGGCCGATGCGCATCTGCAGCATCGCTAGCACGGTTTCAGGCTGCTCGGCTTCGCGCAGCTCACCGCTAACGCGGATCAGCTCCTCCAGATAGAAAGCATTGCCGTCTGCCTGGCGGACGATGCGCGCTACTGTGTCGGCTGAAATATCCTTCCCCAGCACTTCTTTTACGAGTCGCTCGCTGGCTTTCCTGCTCAACGGAGGCAGATTCCGTTCCTGCATGCAGCGGGGCATTCCCTTGGGGAACAGCTCTTTGACCTCGGGTCGTGCCAGCGCTAGCACCATCAGTGGCGAATCGGTCAGCTCGGTAATGGCCGTTCCCAAAAGCTTCGCAGTGAGCACATCACCCCAGTGCAGATCCTCCATCACCAGCAGCACGGGATGCTGACTGCACTCGGCGCGCAAGAAAGACAGGAGTGCAAAGCTGATGCGATCGCTCATCAGCTTGGGGTCGCTGCGTGCCGCTTTCAGTTGTGCGTCTTCATCCGCGGAAAAAGGAATCGAACAGATCTCGCCCACATAGGGGACCACATCGCCAGCCGTGCCAGGTGGCAGGTAGCGACCGATGCGCTCGGCCAGCTTTTGCTGTCTCTGCACGGCCGATTCCCCATCCAGTACGCAGCAGAGCCGACGAAGAGCCTGACCTAGAAGGCCGTACAGCGCTCCCGCGCTCATTGGATCGCCACGGCCCAGCAGGATTTCGATCGACTGCCCCCGCGCCTCGACGCGGCGCAAGAACTCGTGACGAAGGCGCGACTTTCCAACACCAGCTGGGGCAACAACCAGGACCGCAACCGGCTGGCTCTCTTCGATGCAGCTGTTGAGCGTCGTGTCCAAGAGCCCCAGCTCAGGATCGCGCCCCACGCACGGTGTTGGCTTGCCCAAAAGCCGCCGTGACTCGTCGACATCACTCCGTTCGCCTTCCAGCAGCGATAGCTCTCCGCCTTGCGGCAGACGAGACGTGATGAACGAAGGTCCCAGCAGACGCGCGGTCAGCCCGTCCAACAAGGGCCCGCCATCTGCGCGCTCTGCCGCAATGCGCATGTTGCGACCAGCCCGGTCGATTACCGTGCCGATGGGTACATTTCTATTCAGCGCGCCGGGCCCGGTAGCGATTACAACCACCGCCGTCGGCCAACGTTCTTTGATCAGAAGAGCGCAGCGCGCCGCTGATGCGGCCAAGTCGGTTGCTGCGGAAGATCGCCCCTGCACCAGCGTCGCCACCAGCGAACCATCGGCCAGCTGATCGCATGACGCGCCCAGGCTTAAGAGGCTGCCGCGCAGCTCATCGAGCCGAGGCCTGGTGGCAGGCTGCATGCTGGAATCGATGGTGGCAGCGAAGGCATCTTCGCGGCGTGCCGTTGCGACGACTACGCTGACCAGCGACATGTCATCACGAATGCTGGGTCCCATCTGGACGTCCAGCGCGGCGGCCGATGGGCCCACATCCGGCAGCACTTCCAGGCCCGTCAGCGCCTCCAGCAACTCGCTCACCGTCTGGTACCTGGCGCTCTGTTCCTTGGCCAGCATGCGCTCGATTAGCCGTGCTAGTGATTCGGGCAAGTCGGGCCGCAACACCTGCAGGGGAGGGGGACTTTCAAACAGGATCTTGACCAGCGTCGCGGCGATGTGGTCGCCCGAAAAGGGCGCCCGGCCCGTCAGGCATTCGAACAGAATGCAGCCCAGCGAAAAGATGTCCGTGGCCGGAGAGACAGAGCGCTGGCCGCGTGCTTGCTCAGGCGCCATGTACTCGGGCGTTCCCATCAGGATGCCCGTCTGCGTCATCCGTGTGTAGTTCGAGCCCTGGCGTCTTTTGGCGATACCGAAGTCGATGATGACCGGCGTATGCACTTGCCCATCGCGCAGGAAGATGTTCGATGGCTTTAGGTCTCGGTGGACGATCCCATGCGCATGCGCCACGCCCAGCGCGCGAGCCAGTCCCTGCATCAGGACAATGGCACTGCGCGCCGTCAGTGGCTGGTAGCGCAGGCGCTGGGCCAGATCCTCTCCCGCGAGCCATTCCATCACCAGGTACGGCAGCCCTTCGGGCGTTTGACCATGTGCAACGTGGGCCACAATACCGGGGTTCTGCAGATCAGCCAGCACACGAGCTTCTTGCTGGAAGCGCTCCTCATCGCGCATGTTGCTGCCGCGCTCGCGCAGTACCTTTACTGCGACGGTGGATCCTGTATGTAGGTCGCGCCCGCGGAGGACAGTCCCCATCCCGCCTTCCCCCACTGCCTCGTCCAGGACAAAACGCTGCTGCAGTACCTGACCGGCTGCAATCGGCATAATGGCACCTTTCGATCGAAGCAAATCCTTCGTCAGACTAATATGCATAATATCAAAATTGGCCTCGGCAGGATGCGTATTCCTTTTCCGTCAGGTACCGCCTAGACAGCGGGATGCCGCGGGGCGCCGTACCCGGGCGTCTGGCGCACCCTGGGGATGCAAGCGGAGCCCTTTGCGGCAGGCAACTGGGCGGGCGGGGTCCGGGGGAAACAGCACCCAAGCCGCAGCGTGGCTTGAACTGAACTCCTTGATTAATTGTTAAATTGCTGATATCTATGAAATAGCTTTGTCGCTGATTTGTTATCGATGTGTCTTAGTATCAACTTACGATACTAAGACTGTTTTTCGCCATTCTTACCCCCAACAAAGGAATCGGCCGTGACATACGAGACGCTTCAGTACCAGATGCAGGGTCACGTCACCATCATCACGTACAACCGCCCAGAACAGCACAATGCCATCAACCGGCGCATGAACAGCGAGCTGCATCACGCGTTTCAGCGCTTCCGCGATGACGAAAACGCCTTTGTCTTGGTCATCACTGGCTCTGGCGACAGTACGTTCTGCGCGGGGTGGGATCTGCAGGATGCAGCAGATTGGGAGGCTTTTGGCGATTACGACCAGTATCGCAAAGATTTATACAACCAGCCTGGTGTCTGTGGATATACACGCAAGATAGATATATTTAAACCCATCATTGCTGCTGTAAATGGCTATGCATTTGCGGCGGGACTAGAGACTGCCCTACTCGCTGATATCCGTATTGCCGCAGAAAACGCGGAGTTCGGCGCGCTAGAGCGGCGCTGGAATATCGTGGGCGGCGATGGCCTGACGGCGCGTCTGCCGCTGGTCGTCGGATTCAGCAAAGCCATGGAGCTAATCATCACGGGACGGCGCATCAAGGCGGCTGAGGCCGAGCGAATCGGATTGGTCAACGAAATCGTGCCGCGCGGCAAAGCCTTGGAGCGCGCCTTGGCGCTGGCTCACGAAATCGCCGAGTTGCCGCAAGGCGCGATCCGCACCGACAAAGAGACGATCCTGCGCGGAGTCGGTCGCACCCTGGAAGACCGGCTGCGCATCGAAGCCGAGCAGGTTATTTCGATGTTCATGCGCCGCGACAAACACACCATCGGGGCTGCGGCGTTCAAAGCGGGTAACTTGAAGCCCAAATGGCCCAATCACGGGCTATAGCATCCGTTACTGCGCTTGCAGGCGTAGTGATGCTCAGCGCTTCAGCACGTTGTGCAGAAACATTTCGCGCACGGAACTAACCGCCGATTCCGCACCATCCATAACCTGCCGCGCCAGGGGGGTACTACGTTGGCCATCGCTATCATCCGGCATCTCTAGCACAACGCGATAGGCCGTTGCCGTGTGCGAAGGGCGGTTCATGTTGGCCGATACCGACACAAACAGCAGCAGATACATGCGGTAGATGCGCTCGCCATACTGCGCAATTACCGCATCGCGCGACGCCACCCAGCGCTCATAGCACTTACGACACCACAGATAGTAATTGCGGCGATCGTTTTCGACCTTCATCAATTCGAAGGGCGACTCGCGCACGGCCTCGATGAACTCAGGAAAGAAGATCATGCGGAAGGTGCCCGGCCAGATGTATTGGGTGATGAAGCTGTGCGTGTCGAAGCGTTTTCTCTCGGCGGCAAAGTCGAAGTAGATGCGTTTGCCCGGCTTGATCCACTGCGCCAGGTTCTGCATGACGCGGCGGTAGTCGGACAGGTCTTCCATCACTCCCATGCCGGAAATGGCGTCGAAGCGCTGATTTGGACGAAATGTGAAGAAGTCCTGGTACAGCACCTGGGCTGGCAGTCCCTCTTTCTTGATCAGTGCGTCGCAGTATTCCTTCTGGTGGCGCGACAGCGTAATGCCCGTAACGCGAACGCCGCGACGGGACGCATAGCGCAACATTCCCCCCCAGCCCGAGCCAACTTCCAGCAAGTGATCGCCAGCGCGCAGCCCCAAGAAATTGAACGCGTCACTAAGCTTGCGCTCGGCGCCCATTTCTAGCGAATCGTCGTCATCCAGGTACACGCCCGGCGTGTACGTGTTGTAGTCGCGATCTGCCGCCAAAAGCTGCGCATTTCCAGAATCGTAGTGAAGCGCAATCCAGCGAGGATTGCTGCGCTCTCTGCCCAGGAGGAGTGGCTCAAGTCTTGCGGCCATGCGCACCCATGGATGGTGATCGCCTAGGTGCTCCTGGATGCGCATCGTTGCAAATAGATCTCCCTGCAACTCCATCTCTCGATCCATGTACGCTTCGGCCAGCGCCAAGGCGTCCAGGCGTAGCGCCGCACGTAGCGCCCGTTCCGTGCGCAGCTCAATACGAAATTGTGGTGCTCCCGCGCCGAAGCGAGTGCTCGTTCCATCGGGCCGGACGAAGTCAAACGGTGTGTTCAAGCGTTCCGCGAGCTCTGCGATTTTCGCTTCGCCGCTAGCACCCAAAAATACGTTGCTTAAGATCTCAATCATGGTGTCCGGTACAGCTGTTGGTGTCGGTATAGATTTTTCCATGACAACTAGTGTCGCTGGTTACAAGAAAGGAGTAAAGCAGAAGAGCGCCAATGCCGACCTTGACCGATTAGACGCGCTATGCGATAAGCGGACCATAGGATGTTTGGACAGCAGCGTGTCTCGTGAAGACAGCTTGCCTCCATGAACGAAGAACGAAGGAGCGAATCGTCCTTGTCCGCAGAACCTGAGTACATTTTGGGTCATACGCAGGCCGAGCTAGCCAGACTGATGCAGCAGGCCGCGTACTACGAACGCCAGACGCGACTGCACCTTGTGGATGCGGGGCTCTCGCCTGGGCAACATGTGATCGACTTCGGCTGCGGCGTTGGGGATGTCGCGTTCTTGGCAGCGCGCTTGGTCGGTCCCTCGGGTCGCGTCGTCGGGGCAGACCGATCGAAAGAAGCGGTACTGACCGCGCGCTATCGCGCCCGACAGCTTGGGTTGGCCAACGTCGAGTTCATCTGCGCCGACGATGAAGCGCTGCTGTCGTGCGTACCGACGTCTTCGTTTGATGCGGTCGTCGGGCGCATGGTGTTGATGTACCAGTCCGATCCGACACTGTGCCTGAAGAGGCTGGCGACTCTGCTGCGCCCCGGGGGCGTCGTGATGTTTCAAGAAGTGCAGATGGCCCTGGGCTGGCAGGGCTGCTTCCCGCCGTCGCCGACGTTTCAATCGCTATGGAGGGTCCTGTCCGAAGCGATCAAGCAGGCCGGCGTCGAGCTGAACATGGGCTTGCGCTTGCGCAGCACCATGCTGCAGGCTGGCCTGGCCCATCCTGCCTGCCTGCTGACTGGGCGTGTCGACGGTGGCGCGGACAGTCCGGTCTATGACTATCTGGCCGAGACCATCCGCAGCTTGGTCCCCGCCATTGTGCGCTTTCAGATTGCCACGGCCGCCGAGATCGACGTTGACACGCTGGCTGATCGTCTGCGCGCCGAGGTATTGGCTCACGATGGTGTGATCGTGCCGTCGATGCTGGTCGGTGCCATCGCGCATCGCCCGGCTCTGGAGTCCGGCTAGCAGCTTCCTTGCACCAAGCGTGCAGCCACCAGCAAATCACCGCCGTGCTGGCGCGGCCACGTGCTGAGGCCAAGAGTCAGCCGCCATCCGCCACCACCGCTTTTGGGGCAATCCTTGTAGAAAGGGCCAGATAGCGTTTCAAATGAAGACGAGCCATCGATTATTTGGAAAATATCACTATATCAAAATATGAAAAAATTGGTTATTTGTATTTAGTTATTGATTGAGTGATTCTGCGCGCTTTTCACCACGATGCAGTCTAGATGCTCGATGGTTTCACGGCCCGCTGGGCCGCATGGGGTCGAGCGTAGAGTGCGAACCGTCGCCAGAGTCTGGGGCAGCGCCAGAGTACAATCGAATCATGCACGGCTGGTGGGGTGGGTTCACGCTCCTTGCCTGGTTTCTTTGCGGCTGTGTTGAGCTGCTTGTTCCGGGTTCCCCGAGTCTGTGGGTTGAGCGCAGCCTTTCGTTACACGACTCTGGTGTCGAGCCGCGGCTGGCTGGGGATGCGCTGGTCTATCTGGACGGCATGAAGCGGGCCGTGCGCCGCGAGGGCACGGCCGAGCGTCGCGTTCAGCTTGCCGGCCATCCCTGTCTTGTTCCTGGCGCCCGGCCGAGCCTATTTTGGGTCGACCCCATGGGCATGCAGGCCATCGTATGGGGGGAGTCCGGGGGCGTCACGGGAGACTTCATCCACGTCGTGGGTGTTCGCACGACGGTCGACTGCCTGTTGGACTTCAAGGCCGGCACAGCGCACGTTCTATCCGACGCGCTGCCGCAGGTATCGCGGTCGATGCTCACGGGCTCCTTCGTGCTGGGCGCCGGGCGCCTGTATCACTGGACCGCGGCATCGCGCATCTATGTCACGGAGCTTTCGACGGGGCACTCGGCGGGGCTGACCGAGCGCTCGGACAGCCTCTATTGTGATGTGTCTGAGCACGGCTCGGTTGCGCTGGTGGCTTGCATCTATCGACAGGATGCACGTCGCGGAAGCGTGTTGTTCAAGCGTATGGATCTGTCGAGCGTTCCGCCTCGCAGCCTGGACTCTTTTACGCTGGCGGTGGATCTGCCGTTGCAAATCCATCCACCGGTCATGGCCCGCGATGGCAGCCGGCTTCTGTACTTCGGCGAAACCTACGACACGAGCGAGTATGCGCCGCTCGACGCAGCACGGGAAAATGTCGTGGTGGCCATCGATCTGCACCGTCGATCGCTTTCCTTCGTCCACGCGCTTCGTCAGCGTGGCCTCATTCACCGTGTGGCGACGACCACCGACGGTGGCCTGACCCTGATCGGCGAATGGCAGGACGTGTGGGGGCAACGTTCGCGGATCCGCATCCTGGCAAGGAACGGCGAAGACCGCGGCACGTGGCCGATCGAGGGCCACTTGAAAGCGATTCTTCCGCTTCAGCAGGGGCACCTGTGCTGGCTCGTGGTCGACGACACCGCGTATCTGATCCGCCTTCCTGCGCAGGAAGTCACACGTCCAAGCGGTCTAGCTGCGGGGCACTCGTCATTCTGATGCGACGGGTGGGGAAGGAAGCCTGCTTGCGATGGGCACGGCGCAGATCGTCGAGATCTGCAAGACCGCGCCCGCGACGGCAAGGCGTACGAAATGGAAGAGGGGCGACGGGCGGAGGGGCTTTGCGAGAGGCGCTCTTGGCGCGGTCGAGCTTACGGAGCCTTGGCGCAGGCGGGGCGTGACGTGCAGCGCTTGGCCCAGGCCGAAAGGCGAGCCAGACCGCTGTAGTCGATGCCCATCATGCCGACGTACTCCAGCCACGAGGCCAGGTGCAGATCGGCGATCGAGAACTGATCGCCGAGCAGGTAGTCGCGTCCCGTGAGCGCCGTGTCGACGATGGCCAGCAGATCCAGCGCATCGGTCTTGCCGCGCTCGCCGGCCTTGGCGTTGCGCTCGTCAGCCGGCGCCCACTCGCTGAGGTTGCGTCCGACGCGCATCACGGCATCGCCCAGGGTCACGTTGGTCCAGATGATCCACATCATCGCTTCGCCGCGGCGCGGGCCTGGCGCTGGGAACAGGCCTTTTTCGACGCCGAACGTCTCGCCCAGATAGATCTGAATCGCCGCCGACTCAAAGATGGGTACGCCGTTGTGAACGATGACGGGCACCTTGCCATTGGGGTTGATCTTCAAGAACTCGGGCTTCTTGTTCTCGCCAGCGCGGATGTCGATCGCCACTTTCTCATAGGGAATGCCCAACTCTTCCAGCGTCCAGTGGACCGGCGAAGCACTCGATTGGGGGGCGTAGTAGAAGGTCAGACTCATGGTGGACTCCTTTGTGATTGCGCCGAGGTACGGCGGTTGGTGAGGCGGGCAGAGAGATACTGTTCATTTGAACAGATGTCTAGAAAAAAATAGATCACAGAAGCAGCGGACCAGCGACGGGAAAGCGGGCTCAAGCACAGACGTTGGACGCTGTCATGGAGCCGTCCGCGCCTGCGCTGTCCGGGCCACGATCTCTCCTCGCTTCCATGGGCTTGGGGCGCCTACGATAGACAGACCGATATGCAAGCCGATACGACTTCGTTGGGGCCGCGGCTCTCGTTCTGTGGGGCGGCGGGAACCGTCACGGGATCCAAGCACCTGATCGAGTGGGCGGGGCAGCGCCTGCTTCTTGACTGCGGGCTGTTCCAGGGGCTGAAAGACCTGCGCCTGCGCAACTGGGGCGAGCCGCCGTTTGAGCCGCGCAGCCTCGATGCCATCGTCTTAAGTCACGCGCACATCGATCACTCAGGGTATCTGCCGCTTTTGGTGCGGCGGGGGTATCGCGGGCCGGTGTACTGCACGCGGGCGACGGCAGCGCTGTTGCGCATCCTTTTGACCGATTCGGCCCGACTGATGGAAGAAGAAGCCGAGTACGCCAACCGCCACCAGTACTCGAAGCACCACCCGGCGCTGCCTCTGTATTCAGCGGACGATGTCGAGCAGGTGTTTCCGCTTCTGCAGCCGCAAGACTATGCGCAGAGCTTTTCCGTGCTGCCGGGCCTGTCGGCGACGCTGCGACGTACGGGCCATATCCTTGGCTCCGCGTCGGTGGATCTGTTTTGGGAAGGCCTTGGCAAGCGGCTGATTTTTTCCGGCGATCTCGGCCGCTGGGGACGGCCGATTCTGCGCGATCCCGAGCCGGTGCCAAAGGGCGATGTGCTGCTGATCGAGTCGACGTATGGCGATCGCTGCCATCGCAGCGATGCGCCGGCTCAGCTTGCGCGTGTCATCAGCGAGACGGCACACCGCGGCGGGGCGGTACTGATTCCGGCCTTTGCCGTCGGGCGCGTGCAAGAGCTTCTGTGGACGCTGGGGCAGCTTGAAGACCGCGGCGAGGTGCCGCTGATCTCGGTCTATGTCGACAGCCCGATGGCCATCGACGTCACCGAGCTAACCCTGCGCTTTCCCGAAGAGCACGACGAAGCGATGGACGCCGCGCTGCGCAGCGGATCGTGCCCGCTGCACAGCCGCGAGTACCACGCGATGCGCACCGTCGAGCAGTCGAAGTGGCTGAACGGGCGCAAGGGGCCGATGGTGATCATTGCCGGCAACGGCATGATGACGGGCGGTCGCATCCTGCATCACCTGCGTCAGCGTCTGGACGATCCGCGAAACACCATCCTGCTCGTCGGATATCAAGCGGCCGGGACGCGCGGGCGAGCGCTTCTGGAAGGTGCGACACAGCTTCGCATGCACGGTCAGATGGTGCCGGTGCGGGCGCAGGTTGAGATCATCGATGGGCTGTCAGCGCACGCCGATCAGAGCGAGCTTATGCGCTGGCTTTTAGGCTTTACGACACCGCCACAAAAGACCTATATCGTTCACGGCGAGCCCGGTCCGGCGCAGGCCCTAGCCAGTCTGATCAAAGAACGCCTGGGCTGGTCCGCTGCCGTCGCTGTGGATGGCGAGACGATCCCGCTATTCGACGCTGCAGACGGCCAGGTAAACGGAATTTCAACATAAATAAATTGTCTATGTTCCGATTTTATGTCGATTAAATAGAATCGATCATGTATGAATGTAATATCTGCGCCTGCTCAGCCAGCGGACCTGGTGGCTCCGCACAAAACGAGGGTAGAGACGCCCGGCGGACTGTGACACGATGCCGCCTTTCCCACAGCGGAGGTGGCAGATGGCGTCCCCGGTTCCTTCCTCGCAGGCCGTGCAGCTGAACCTGAGCGCGTGTTTTGACACACACACCACCGCGGGCACCCCGCCGACCGGCCCGCGTCGCTACAGCCGGGCGGGACGGCGTGCGTGGTGGGTGGCGCTGTCGCTGGTGATGGCTTGTGCGCCTGCCGAGCCAACCGGCGAAGACGGGCTCGATGGGCAGAACAACCCGCCGATGGATCCGATGAAGCCGATGGATCCCATGGATCCGATGAAGCCGATGGATCCGATGAAGCCGCCGCGACCGCCGCTGGGCATGCCGCTCTCGGTGCCGGCGGACACCTGGACCTGGGTCGACTTCCCCGACTCGGTCTGCGACGAAGGCACAACCACCGGCATTGGCGTCAACTGGAACGGCAGCAAGAACCTCTTGTTCTTTCTGATGGGCGGCGGGGCCTGCTGGGATTATTTGACCTGCGCGGTCCTGAACACGTCGACGCATGGGCCGTATGGCAAGGCGCAGTTTGAAGGGCAGCGCGGCGGCCTTGCGGACTCGATCCTCAGCCGCTCGCCGGACAATCCCTTTGCCGACTACAACATGGTCTTTGTGCCGTACTGCACGGGCGATGTTCACTCGGGCGATGCCGTGCAGACATACGAAGGACTCGGGAAGAAAAAGGTCGTGCATCACAAGGGCCGGCCAAACCTGGTGGCGTTCCTCAAGCGCGTGGCGGCGACGCTGCCCGAGCCGGAAAAGGTCGTGCTCAGCGGCAGCAGCGCCGGGGGTTTTGGTGCGGCCAGCAGCTATGACTTGGTACACAGCTACTTCCCAGAAAACCGCGTGTACCTGGTCGACGACAGCGGGCCGGTGTTCATCGAAAATGGCATCCCCAAGGATCTACGCGACAAGTGGTATGCGTCGTGGAACTTGAAAGCGACGTTCGGTCCGCTGTGTGCAAACTGCCAGAGCGATCTGTCGGACATGATCAACATCCTGGCCACGAAGTACCCGACCGAGCGCATGGCGCTGCTGTCGTATACCGAGGACAAGGTCATCCGCGGGTTCTTCGGCGCGCAGCAGCCACAGGTGTTCAAGAACAACCTGTACGACCTTGCCGACAAGCGCATCGCCCCGCGCAGCCGCTTCAAGTACTACTTCGTGACGGGCGACAGCCACACCTTCCTTGGTTCGCCGGGGAAAACGACAGCGCAGGGCGTGCGGTTGCTCGACTGGCTGAAGCAGCAGGTCACCGACGATCCAGCGTGGACCTCAACCCGGCCTTAGCAGCGTCTGGGGGTCTGGGGGCTGTTGCCCCTTTTGGCACGCGTGGCGTCTCATCGATTCTTTGGCTGCGCTGGCCGGCTGCGGGGACTGGGGCATCGAGCGACAAGGTGTTTGACAAGAGGGCGCGCTCGAAGACGCGGCGCTTTCTGACGGCAGAGCGGCAGAGCGAGTGGAGCGGCGAGGCACTCGTGCATCGAGTCCTGGGCCTGCGCCGACCTTCGCGTGGCAGTCAGGTTTCCAGTCTTTGTTGCGTACTACACATCCAGCGGCAGCAGCGGCAGCCGTAGCAGCAGCGCGCTCTGCTCTCGGTGCTGAAATTGGCCGCAGAGCCAAATCGTTGGGAGTCATCAATGACCATGTGGACCACATTACGGCGGCCAACTACCGCCCTATTCTTCAATGGGCTTGGGCTCTTCTTTTTGTCGGTATTATCCGCTTGCGGAGATCCAGGATCTTTCGCCGGCATGTGGGGTGGATCATTGAGCTCGCCGGAATTTATTTATCGTGCTGCGATTGCCACGATGAAGATTGGAAATAGCAGTAGCAGTGCAGATATGTCGGTCCAGGTGCAGTCCGACAAACAAGAGTGCAACATCGAGGCAGATCGTGAGGCGTCCGCGCTGCAGGCCAGCCTTCGCCCAGGTGGCACGTGCGCAATAGCAGGTATTCCCGAGTTCAAATGGATCTCGGGAACGCTGTCCGTTGCTACTGGAGCGTTGGAGATGAAGGCAGTGATCGCAATTCGCGAAACAGAGATGGGGAATCTCGAATTTCGGGGATCGCGTTACAAGTGATATCGCCTGGCTGATAGGCAATATCGGACGCGCTGAAGGGCTTCTTGCTTGTTGTCAATCTGCGCGCAAGGCGCATTGCGCATCGATACCTGGCACCAGCGCGACCCCGCCCTCGTCGCCGCGCTGGCTTGGGGGCCCGTGGGGTCAGCTAGGCGCGAGCCTCGGCGGTCTTGCGGCCGCGGGCTGGGGCAGGGGGGGCTTCGGCGGCGGGTGGGGTCGGCGCGGCTTGGGCGGCAGGGGCTTCGACCCCGGCGCGCTGGATGCTGTGCTTGGTGAGGATGGCGGCCTCGATGGTTTGGGCGATCTCGGGATGCGTGCGCAGGTATTCCTTGGCGTTCTCGCGACCTTGGCCGATGCGCTCGCCGTTGTACGCGAACCAAGCGCCGGCCTTTTCCAGCACGCCCGCTTCGGCGCCCAGGTCAACCAAGTCGCCCTCTTTGCTGATGCCCTCGCCGTACAGGATGTCGAATTCGACCTCGCGGAAGGGCGGCGCCAGCTTGTTCTTCACGACCTTGACGCGGGTGCGGTTGCCGACGGCTTTTTCGCCCTGCTTGATGGCGCCGACGCGACGAATATCCAGGCGCTGGCTGGCATAGAACTTCAGCGCATTGCCGCCGGTCGTTGTCTCGGGGTTGCCGAACATGACGCCGATCTTCATGCGGATCTGGTTGATGAAGATGACCAGCGTGTTCGACTTGGCGATGGTGCCAGTCAGCTTGCGCAGCGCTTGCGACATCAGGCGGGCCTGCAGGCCCATGTGTTGATCGCCCATCTCGCCTTCGATTTCCGCCTTGGGAACCAAGGCCGCGACCGAGTCGACGACGACGATATCGACGGCACCCGAGCGGACCAGCATGTCCGTGATCTCAAGCGCCTGCTCGCCGTGATCCGGCTGCGACACCAAGAGGTCATCGGTCTTGACGCCTAACTTTTTGGCGTAGCTGACGTCGAGGGCATGCTCGGCATCGACGAAGGCACAGACACCACCACGGCGCTGGGCTTCGGCGATCGTCGACAGGGCCAGCGTGGTCTTGCCCGAGGACTCGGGCCCATAGATCTCAAGGATGCGACCGCGGGGAAAGCCGCCGCAGCCAAGCGCGATATCGAGGGCCAGCGAGCCCGATGGGATCACCCGCACCTCGGGCAGCGCGATGCCTTCGCCCAGGCGCATGATGGCGCCCGTGCCGAACTGTTTTTCGATGTTGCTGGTGACGGCTTCCAGTGCCGCCTCGCGCTCGCTGTGGCTGTGAACCGCGGTGCCGTTGCCCTTGCCCGCGCTGCGGGACTCGTCTTTCTTGTCGGTTGCCATGTCGGGTTTGTCTCCTTTGACTCTCATTCTTGCGGCGGGGGGCTGACAACGGGGGCGCAGTCGGGCCGTTCGGCGGCATGGTTGTCGTCGCTGCGCAGTCATGGCTGCCCCGTGCTCGCCGTGTTGCCCGCGCTATAACAAGACACCCACACAAATGTCCAGTGACATAAAACACGTAGACGATCGCGTGCTTTAGGGGGCACAGCCTCGCGAACGGACAGTGACCGCAAGCGCAGATCGTTTCCCGGCATCGCGCGTCTATAGGCGGCATGCCACGCAGCCTGTCGATCGTGCGGTTCATCACACTCTCGCTGCTGATCTTTGGATCGCTTGCGATCAGCACGGCCAGCCTGTCGTACTTCGTCGAAGAGATGCCCGCGTTTCTGATCGAAAAGCTACCCTTGCCACGGCAGGAGCTGTGGTTGCTGGCGCTGCGGACACACGTGGCCTCGGCAGCGCTGGCTTTGCCTGGATGCGTGCTTTTGACGTCCAAGTGGCTTTTGCGCCGCGTTCCCCGATTGCATCGCTGGCTGGGGCGGATCGTTGGCGCTGCGGTCTTGCTCGCGCTGGCTCCATCGGGCTTTTATTTGTCGCTATCGGCCAAAGGCGGCCTGCTATCGACGCTGGGCTTTGTTGCATCGGGCCTTGTTGTCGTATGGGGGATGGTGCAAGGGCTGCGCGCTGCGTGGGCTCGTCAGATGGCACGGCATCGTCGCTATGTCCTGCATGTCCTGGCCCAGCTAAGCGTGGCAGTGACGTCGCGAGCGCTGTTGGTCGGGCTGGCGGCCTGCAACATCGCCGAGACGCCGGCCTATCTGATCGCGCTGTGGCTGCCGGTTGTCTTCAGCTTTTTGCTCGTTGAAGTCCTTGTTTCGCCGAGGAGGAATCATGAAACGTCTCGCGCTTTGTCTGATGTTGTTGGCGTGGCCGGTCTCGGCCGAACCGCTGCCGCCTGAGGCTGCCCAGGAAAAGAAGGCCGTGCCTGTTCCCGTCGCACAGGCCCAGAATGTCGCAGAGCCAACGCCGGCTGCTACACCCGAACAGCGAACGGCCCAGTCGGTGGTGCAGGCGAAGCTGGTGACACCGCTTTCAGAAAAAGAGTCGACGCGCTCGCGCTTCTCGCGTGTGCTGCTGCCAGCGACGGTGATGCGTGTGCGCGTGATCGATCCGCAGCCGCAGAAAGACACGCAGGGCGGAGCCTATCTAACCTTTGCCGTCGACTCGTGTCGGGCGTTTAACCGAAAAGCGGACTGCTGGCAGCAAGCCGCGATCACCGGCTGTGTCTACCCGACGAGCGGACAGGTGTTCGTGCAGCGCGGCAAGCAGTACTTCCCAGCAGAGATCATGCTTGGCAAGAAGGCCGAGTCGGCGGTGAATGTGTGCCAGGCCACGCCGTCGGGGACGACGTAGCTTGAACGTTCATCGCGATGCGGCGGTTGCCCTGTGGGCGCCGCGTCCGTGAGCACCGAGCCATACCGTTTGCGTACCGCGGGTTGTGTGCGCGGCCGGGCCTAGTTTTCTTATCGATGGCTGCGTTTCGTCGTATGAAGAACGCATGAGCAAGCAAGAAAGAGTGCGGGGGCGCGGAGAGCGCACTGGCAGAGCACCAACAGCGGATGCGGATGCGCCATTTGTCGTCGATGACGTCTTGGCCGATGCCGGATCCAGTGGAGCGGGACCGCGGCTTTTGCGCCTGGAACGTCTGATCTTTGAGGAGCTGGATCGCCTGTTCCGGTTGGAGGTCAGCGATCCGCGCCTTTCAGACATCACGATTGCCCGCGTGCAGCTAAGCCCGGATCTGCGGAACGCCAAAGTGTATTACGCACGCCGCGATGCGTCGCCACAGCGGCCCAGCGGAATGTCTCCCGGAGCAGCGCGTGTCCTGCTTGAGACGCAGCAGAAGACCATCAACGATGGGCTGTTGCGCGTGACTCCGTTTTTGCGCGCACGCTTGGCCGATATCGTGATGATGAAACAGCTTCCCGACCTGCACTTCCACCGCGACCGCGACGCAGAAGCCGCGCTGCGGGCCACGCAGATCAGCGTGGTCGTCGAGCCTTCCAGTCGATAGGGAACGAGTCGCCTATAGGGGGGGGCGCTCGATAAAGAAGGGGCCCAGGACGAGCACATCCATGTGCGTCTTGGCGAAACAGCGCAGCGCATCCATGGGGGTGCAGACAATCGGCTCATGCTCATTGAACGAGGTATTGAGCACGATCGGAACATCGGTCGTTCGTTCGAAGGCAAGCAGCAGGCGGTGGAAAAGGGGACAGGTCTCGGCGGAGACCGTCTGCAGGCGGCCGGTGCCATCGCGATGAGTGATCGCTGGCACCAGCGCCCGCCTTTCTGGGCGAACGCGATCGACAAGAAGCATGGCCGGCGAGGGTGTTCCGCGCTCGAACCACTCGTGAACACGCTCGGCCAGGATGGCAGGGGCAAAGGGGCGAAACGGCTCGCGGTGTTTGATGCGTCGGTTCAGCCGATCTTTCATGTCCGCGCGGCGCGGATCGCACAGGATGCTGCGGTGCCCGAGAGCGCGGGGGCCAAACTCCATGGCTCCGGCGAACCAGCCGACGACGGCACCTTGGGCGATCGCGGCGGCGGTGCGGACACAGCGCGCTTCGTCGGTGAGCCTCTCGATGCGCAGACTGGTTGGCTGAGTCGCTAGCCACGCATCTAGAGCGTGCTGGCACGCGGCATCGTCGAAGGTGGGTCCGGTATAGGCGTGGCGCATGACAAAGCGCCGTGGCTGATTAAGGACTTGGTGCTCGACCCATAGCGCGGCGCCGATGGCTGTGCCGTTGTCTCCTGCGGCAGGTTGGATGAAGAGATCTTGGAAGTCGGTCTGCTCAAGAATCGCTGCATTGGCGACGCAGTTGAGTGCGACACCGCCAGCGAGGCAGAGATTCTTCTGCTTGGTTCGTCGCTGCAGGTGCCGGCAGATGTGGACCATGGCCTCATTCAAAAGAGCCTGTAGGCTGGCCGCTATGTCGCAATAGTAAGGCTCCTCCTCGATACCGGGTCCGGCTGGGCGCGGACTGCCCAGCAGATCGCACAGGGCCGGGCTGTACAGAAGTCCGACGTGGGGCGTGTCAGATCCAAAGCTCATGTCGACGCCTTCGCGATGGTGGCGGAAGTACGAAAGGTTCAGTGCGAAGGTCCCATCAGGACGCAGGTTCACTAGAGTGCGCAGACGGGGAAGGAGGGTCGGCTGTCCGTAGGCCGACAGGCCCATGATCTTGCCCTCGTCGCCGTACTTGCGGAAACCGAGCCACTGGGTCACGGCCGTGTACAGCACGCCTAGCGAGTGAGGAAAATGGACGCCATTTTGGATCTGCAGCTGCCGGTCTTGTCCGACCGCCCACATCGTCGACGAGAAGTCACCGAAGCCATCGACGGACAGCACGGCTGCCTCTGCAAAGTTGGAACAAAAGAAAGCGCTGGCTAGGTGCGCGCGGTGATGTTCGATGGGATGTAGCAGTGTCCGCGATGACAAGGAGCCCAACGACTGCTCTAGGTCGTGGGCCAAGCGATGCAAGCGCTTGCGGTTGTCGATTCGCTGCGACAAGGCCGCCAAGAAGCGAGCACGCTCAGCAGAGCTGTCCGTCAGTGCTCGGAGTGCGCGCTCACCGATGTAGAGTGCTTTGCGCGCGAGCAGCGCTCGGCTGTCACGCGAGACGGCGATGTGATCGATGTCGGCTGCGTGCAGACCAGCAAGCTGCATACACGCTTGCACCGCTTGTTCAGGAAATCCTCCGCAGTGCTTGCGACGATTCAGTCGTTCTTCTTCGATCGCATAGCGCAGAACGCCGTCGACGAAGAGAGCGGCGCTCGCGTCTGCATGATAGGCGTTTAGTCCGAGAACAACCCTGCTCATCACTCTGCCGAATGGTACACGGGCGGGCAGAGCGTCGCGCGAATATTGCCGGGAGCAGTGTGATTGGCTTGAACGAAGGCGTTGCGGTCTAGCAAGAAGCTGGTGCCTGGCGAAAGAGCCTAGGGCTCGATGAAGGACTTGAGCTCGCGAGTCTGACTAGCATGACGCAGCTTGCGCAGCGCTTGTACCTCCAGCTGACGGATCCGCTCGCGCGAGAGCCCAAAGCTCTGTCCGATCTCTTCGAGCGTCCGGTCCGAGTCTTGTTCAATGCCATACCGCATGCGCAGGATCTTCCGCTCGCGGGGGTTCAGGTTCTTGAGGATCTGGCGCGTGTGAAAGACGAGCGCGGCTTCGACCAACGAATCGGTCGCAGAACGAGCCGATGGGTCTTCCAGCATGTCTCCGAGGCTGCTTCCTTCGCGTACCGCACTGGGCGAGTCCAACGAAACCGGTTCACGAGCGGCAGCCTTGAGTACTTGGCGCACTTTGAGAACAGGGACGCCGCTGCGCTCTGCCAGCTCATCGGGTGTGGGTTCGCGGCCGAGCGTGCGTGAGAGCTCGTACGAGATGCGGAAGAGCTTGCGAGCCGTCTCGAACACGTGGACCGGGATGCGAATCGTGCGTGACTGATCAAAGATGCCACGCGTGATCGCCTGACGAATCCACCACGTTGCATACGTCGAGAACTTGTACCCACGCTGGTACTCGAACTTGTCGACTGCGCGCATCAGTCCAAGGTTGCCTTCTTGAATCAAGTCCAGGAACTGCATGCCGTGGTTGGTGTACTTCTTGGCGATCGAAACGACGAGCCGCAGGTTGGCTTCAAGAAGCTCGTGGCGCGCTTGATTCGCCAGCCTTTCGCCGTCGTCTAGCTCGGCCGCAAGCTCAAGCAGCGCCGAGGCCGCAATACCTGCTTCCTGTTCCACGCGGGCTCGCGTGGCAAGGGCTTGCGTGGCGTCGCTAGCCATGGCGGTCAGCTCATCTTCTCGCAAGCCAAGCTTCCGCAGGAGCGAGCGCTTCCGCGAGTCCGAACGCGAAAGATCCTGCAGTGCCTGTGGCAGCTCCTGAGCAGGGATCCCTGAGCGCTCTTCAATAGCCCGCAAGGTTGCATTCGCATGACTTGCGCGCTCGGCCAGCGACTTGACACGACTTGCGAGCTGCTCGATTTGCTTGGGGTGGATCTTCATCGAAGAGACCACATCGAACAGTGCTTGTTTGTGCTCGCTTTGACGCTTTGCTAGACGCGTGCGCTGTGCCTCGGTCATAGCCTTCTGAGTGGCGGAGGGGCGGCGCAGCTTCTGCCAGGCGCGATAGTGATTCTGCGCGGCATCCAGCATCGAGACGACTCGATCCATATAGACGGACTCATCGATCTCTTCGCTTTCTTCTGTTTCGAAGTCCGAAACGACGTCGCGCAGGCGCACAGAACCGCTCTGCAGCGCCTCTTTTAGAGCCAGCAGATCGTGGACGGCGGCCGGGCACGAGAGCACCGCGCACAAGACGCGTCGCTTGCCTTCCGCCATTCGCTTGCCCAGTGCGACTTCGCCTTCACGATTCAGCAACGGAACGGCGCCGAGCTGCCTTAGATACTGGCGGACGGAATCATTGGAGTCGCTGGGCTCCGTCTCTACTTCGACTTCAGCGACGGGTTCACCTGCCTCGATTTCTTCTTCCACATCGGACGCTACTGCTGAGGTGCTGTAACGGTTCATGGGATGTGTCCTGTCGTACGAGCAGAGACTGCTCATGGGGCGTCTTCCGCTGCACCACAATCGGTCAACCAACCGACCCGGTCAGCGTAGTGGGACTGCTTTGGGATGCTGGGTATTCGCGGGAATCCGTCGCTATTCGCCGAACATCGGCAAGCAAACGGGATGCGAGGAGGCTGCTGCCTAGCCCAACATTCCCCTACCAAACAAGTCTAATGCCCGGTTCATTCCGGGCAACCCAAGGGGCGTGTTCTTGTCACGTTCGATGCGCGGTGAGTCTGAAACGCGTCAATCACCCTTCCGATCTAGCGTTCGAAAACACGGCGCTGACTCTGCACGAGATACGCCTCGGCGCAGGCGGTCCTAGATCGGCTTTGCCAGTTACGCTTTAGCTCGGGTGCTCGCTAGAAATAGCCACGACTGCAAGAGATGCAAGAGGCGGGGGCTGATATGGCACAGGAATCACACGGGCAGGGCGCGGGAAGCGGAGCCTGTCGGAAGTCTCAGCCGCCGAGGTTTCAAGAAGCACGCCTGTCAGACGGCAGCGCTCGGTGAGACGCTGCGCCAAGAGCAGCTGGCTGGGGGGCAGGAGCGAGAGGCAGAGCGAGAGTCGCCCCAGCATCGCGCTGCCATCGGGACTGCTGGGCGGCTGAATGATTCCCTGCGTGACGACGTGTTGGCCCAGGAAGCGCTCAGTCTCGATCTCCAAGTCGACGAGATGCACGGGCGTCGGGGCTCCGAGCGCACGTAATAGCAGACGGGCTGGGTCACGGGGCGGTGGAAATTCTTCCCAGCCCATGATGAGCAAGCGCTGCTGACTGGAGACCGGAAGCACGCGCAGGATGCGTTCGAGAATCGCTGGGGACTCGGTGTTCATTCAGAGAAAGCCATGCAACTCTTCAGTAATTCATCATAGCGCCGTCGGGAAGTGCATGTTGATAAAGAACGGCATGGCTTCATTCATTAGATCGAGTGAGGGGTCGAGCTGCTTGCCAATTCCTTCGGTCACGGCGATGGCGATGTTGACCATGGTAAAGGTGGCGTTCACTCGGACGCGATAGCGTCGCAGGATCTGCATCATTTCGAACACCACACGGGCGACTTCGACCTCTCCCAGACGCTTGCCGTGATAGCGGTTGACAAAGCCTTGCACGGCGCTGCGGAATCCGTCGAGATCTCCAACGGTCGGCGACGGAGAATGCTTGACCATGATATCGGCCATGGTCTGGCCATCCCCTTGTGCCCAGGCCGCGAAATACCGAGCAAAAGCCGTGCGATGGCTGTCGTCTAGATCGGCGACCAAGCCAAGATCGAGTAGGGCCACTTTCCCGGCGGGCGTGACCAAGATGTTGCCTGGGTGCAGGTCGGCATGCACAAACCCGTCGGAAAAGACCATCTTCAGCATGATGCGGAAGCCGAGCCGACCCAACCGGCTCGGCTCAAGGCCCGAGCGTTGGAAGTCGAGGATCTTCACGCCCTCGATGAACTCCATCACCAGGACCCGCTTGCTACACAGGGACTCGAAGAGCGCTGGCACGATGACATCGGGCTCGCTGGCGAAGTTCGTTCGGAAGCGGTGATTGTTTCTTGCCTCGACGCTGAAGTCGAGCTGCAAGCCAATCGCGCGGCCAAACTGTTCGATGCTCTCGCGCGGGGCCAGCAGCTTGAGCGATGGAAAAAACTCCAGGACCGAGGCGTACATTCGCATGACAGACAGGTCAAAACCGCAGAGCTCTTCGATGTCCGGACGCCTGACTTTGACCGCCACTAGCTCGCCTGTCTTGAGCCGCGCGCGGTGGACTTGTGCGACGGAGGCAGAGGCAATCGGGGCCTCTGCAAAATCTGAGAAGAGTGCGTCAAGCGGCTGCTGAAAGTCTGTCTCAATGGTCTGTTTTACCAGGGCGAATGGGAATGGGCCGACGTCGTCCTGAAGCCGCTGCAGCGCCGTAATGATGTGTGGCGGCAGCAGATCGGGCCGCGTCGACATGATCTGGCCAACCTTGATGAAGGTCGCGCCTAGGTCACGAAACAAGGTGAAGACGCAGCCGCCGAAAAAACGCTGGCGCTCAGCGAGCGGCTCACCCCGAAGGCGCATGGCACACCAGCCGAGCGCGTAGATGAGCGCCGTGCGTCCCATCAAGAACAGGATCACAAACGCGCGGGCAATCAAGCGCAGCGTGTGACGCAAGCGTGACATGGGCGGGATTATAACGGGGTCGGCTCGCACCAGAGAGCGCTCTTGCCGAGCGCCTGTGCAGTTCTTGGTGAGCCCTATTCGTCCGATGAAAACTGTGACCCGTTGTGCTGCAGGCCGTTGCGACGACAAAGCTCGATGAGCATTCGTCGATGCTCGGGATCGCGCAGGTGGTTGTAGGCATTGGTGGCTAGCTGTGCTTGACCCGAGCTGCACGCCGCGCCACCGACGAACCGCCAGGCTTTTACTGCGTCAGGGCCGCCCTTGCTTGTGACCTGCATCGCCAGCGAGATGGCTTGGTGATGCTGGCCGCGGACAAACGCCTGCTGTGCGGCCTGCAGAGCCGCTTCCGTGGACGGACCTTGTGACTCAGCGGGGGCGGTGGGCCGCGGGGGCGGGGGCAGGGCCACGGGGCGCTGCACGGCCTGTGGTCGGTACGCTTGCACAGCGGGCGTCGCTGCCAGCGGGCGCTGCACAGGCTTTGGCTGTGCAGCAAGCGGGCGCGGTGTATTGGCTGCGACGAGCGCTGGCTTGGTGGCAGGCGCGGACGGGCGCACCGCCGCAGCAGGGCTGACCGGCTTGACCTGCGCGATCGCCGTCGGCTTTTGCTCTAGCGGCGCGACAGGCTTGGTTGCCGCTGCGGCTGTAACCGCTGCGTTCTGCGCGGGTGCTGCCGGTGCCGTCGTTTTTTTCGCGATGGGCAGCGGTGCCGTCTTCGCGGCAGGTTGACCGGGAGCGGCCGCAACTTGAATGCCAGCCAGCGACTTGGCAACCGCGGATGGTTTCTGGGCCACTGCATTTGTGGCCTGTGCGGATGCTGTCTGTGCCGTCGTCGGAGTCGGTTTCTGGGCTGGAACCGGCTTGGCCTCGGCCGTGGCGGGCTCTTGTTTGGTTGTTGTCGTCGGTGGAGGCGTCGGAGGCGTCGGATCAGCGGGGGGCAGCAAGCTCTCGACGCGCAGAGGGCGATTAACTGCCACTTGCTGCGGTGTCCCGGTGGTGTTGTCTGTGCCAGGATGGTTCGCGGCCGGCAGGTTGCTGCGCTGGCCACCCCACCAATAGCCCAAGCCTGCACCACCGACGGCTAGCAGCGCCAAGCCCATCATGGCAAACGGCTGCCAACGACCGGATGCTGGCCGCTGCATCGCACCTGGATGGGGCGCCACCGCAACCGGCGCAGCCATTCCCCCCGGTGTGCCGCCCGTATTGCTGACAAAAACCGGCTGGGGAGCTTGGACACGGGGCGGCAAGGCCACGTCGCGGGCCGCCGGATCGAGGCGCGGCGCCTGCGGATCCGAAAACAAAAGGGGCGGCATGGCAAGCTGCGGCATCGGGGCCTGGTTGTCGGCAGCGCCACCTGCTGGCTGGCCGGCGCGCATTGCTGTGGCCTCGGGGATTGGGGGCGGTGGCGCCGCGGGCACAGGGGGGGCCGGAGCCGTTCCGCGCCCACTCAGCGATGTCGCAGAGGGCAGCGCTTGGATGGCGCCGCTTCGCTCTGAGTATCGCTGGCCCTCGGGAGGAATCGAGTTACGCGGACTGACTCCCGGCAACATGGGCGCGTCGAAGTCCAAGGCGCGGCAGAACTCGGCAGCCGACGCGTAGCGCTCACTTGGACTGCCGGCGGTCGCACGGCGCAGGACCGCCTTGAGCTGCGGAGTCGCATCTAGCTGATCGATAAAGGCACCGCGGTCTTGCACGGCACGGCTGGGAAGCTCTTGACCATAGATGGCGTAAAGAGCGCACATACCCAGCGAGTACACGTCGGCGCGTGGGTCGCCAGTGCTGCCGGCAAGCTGCTCTTCTGGTGCGGTATAGGTCAGCCGATCGCTGCGCGTCTCTGCGTCGCTGATGGCCTCTGGTGGCCACACCATTCCAAAGTCGGTCAGACGTGCGTGGCCGGTGCTGTCAAACAGGATATTGGTCGGTTTGATGTTGCGATGCAGCACGCGTCGCTCATGCGCGTATTGCAGTCCCGCGCCCAGGCGCTGCAAGACGCGCATGATGTGTACGCGAGACAGCTTGCCGCCTTGCACCCACTGACGCAGGTTGCCACCGGACAGGCACTCCACTACGACGTAGTGGATCTCGTTCTCTTCGCGCGGCTTGTTCAGGATGCCGACGATCGCCGGGTGCGAAAGCGCTGCCATCTGATGCGCGCTGCGCCAGAACACCTCAAGAACCGCGGACTTCTCGGCGGTTGCACCATGCAGAAGCTTCAATGCAACCTGTTCATCCTTGATGCGATCGTATGCGCTCCACACCACAGCGACCGGGCCACGAGCAAGCTCGTTGGTGAGGAAGTAGCGGTTTGCTAGGACCAGTCCAACCCCAACCTGCAACGCATTCATCGGCGGCTTGTAGTTGGCTGGTTCGTCGGTGGCCGAACCCGCTGCGCTGCTCAGCGCTGCTGGCGGCGAAGCGGCCGTGGACAGCGCAGCGACCGGCGAGCTTGCGGCCGGTGAGGGCGCAGGGCCAGCAACGGTTGAGGGACTTGGCGCGGCGGGCTGCCCGTTTGGCTTGTCCGCTTCGGCCGGCGCAGCGGGGCTTGGCTTGCTGCTGGCAACGACGTTGACGATGTCTTGCCGAACGTCAAGTCGACTTGACCATTCCCGCAGCCGTCGGTTGATGTCTTTGGGCGCGACCAGCGACAGCAAGAGATCCGTCTTTTCTTGCCGCGACATGCCGAGCACGAACTTCTCAGCGACATGCGGGAAGAAGCTGGTGCAGAAGGAATCCAGCTCCGCCGAGAGCATGAGCTTGTTTTCCAGTGTCTCTCGGAGTGCGTTGAGCTTCGGATCAGCTTTTGGGTCCGTCGGGCTTGCCGCTTCAACGCGAGCCTTTTCAGCGCGGGCGGCAGCCAGCTGATTGGTCATTTCCTTGACCGGATCTTCGACCCACGTCGACTCGTCTTCTTGGGTCTGATCGATCTCGACTACAGCGTCGGATGACTGCCCAGCGTTGCTGGCAGCGGCTGCCGCGGCCGGCACTCGTGAGGTGAGAGTGGGACCCGATGGCTCTAGAGACAAAGAGGGAATGGCAAGTCCGCCAGCCCCAGGAAGGCCCAAGAAGTCCGCCGAGGAATCGGCCTGCAGATCGATCAAAGCGGGCAGCGACTCAACCGAGGAAGACAGGCTCACTGGGCTTGGGCGAGGGGGTTCAGGCAGCGCGGCAGCCAGCATTGGGGGTTCTGGAAGAGCCTCGGCTTCCGTATTGGGTAGCGCGAAGGGGTTGATGTCGCGCTGCGGAGTAATGCGAGAGGCTTCAGCCAGGCGGGCCAGCAGGGAGTGCTCGCGGCGGGCTTCACTGGGTGGCTCGATGTGTACCTGCGGCGTTCGCTGCGAGGGCGCGCTTTCGCTCTGCGCTGCGTTCATGCGGGCCATTGCCTGCTGCAGATCGAGTGGACCTGCAGGGCCAAACACGCGCTCATAGATCGGACAGGCAAAGGGGTTTTCCGAGTCGCACAGACCGATCAGACTGATGTCGCGCAACATTCCGCTATCGGGTGGCGTGCCGAGGACAAACATCAGAAATGCCGTCAAGCGACCCGGGTCATCCGTCATGGCCTGATAGATGGCCATGAAATGCGGGACCTTCTCGGCTGTGTGGACCAAGCGGTCGATGGTGCGCTCGGCATCGGCCACCGTGATGGCCGAGCGAGACTGCGCGGCATCGTTCCACAGCGTGTGCAGGACGAGCTGGCAGAGGTGAACATTCCCGCCCGTCTGCTGCGCCAGGAAGTGGCTGATCTGCGGGTCGATGGGTACCTGCGCGGTTTCCAGATCCCAGGACAGCTTTTCGACCTGCTTGATGGAAAGCGGAGGCACGCCAATGGCGCCTCCGGCAAACGGAGTTGCCAAGGCCGGTGGAATCAGGCGCTCGGGATGCGCGGCACCCGCGAGGACAACTTGCAGGCGACTGTACTGCGTGTTTTCGACGCGGACGTTGTACAGAAATCGCAGCTTGCCAAAGAGCTGATCGCGGAATGGCGCCCGCGCCAGCGAATGCACTTCGTCGAGGAACAACACCAGTCGCTGGGGGAATGTGCCCAGCCAGGACAGGATCGTTTCCTCGGGCGCATCGGTTCGGATGACTTGCTTGTCGAGCGCAGTATCCTGCGCGACGGTCTCAAGCAAGCGGCCGATAAACGTCGCGTAGTCGTTGAGCGGCAAGCGCGAGACGTCGACTCGCGTGCAGCAATACTGTCCAGGCGAGAGGCTGTCCATGCAGTGGACGATGAGGCTCGACGTTCCGCTGTGCCGCGGGCCGTACAGAAACAAGTAGCGCTGGTTATCTGTCAGCTCGCGGCGGAGCTTGATATCCGCATCACGCTCGACGTAGGCGCGCCCTTCTTGATTGCCGACGATCCAGTATGGATTTTTGGTCGTCACAGCACAGCACTCCTAGAAAACAGCACGCCCTTACGCGCGCTTATGGCGCAGAGATCAGAATGCGGCATAAAACTAGATTACCTAGGTAGCGAGCGGTTTTTCAAGCCTCGCCTCGTCGGGGGCCGTGACTCTTGGGGGCGCTGTCGGACAACGCACTGTGGGGAGAAGTGGGGGACCCGCGGCGGCTTCATCGAGTGGGTGGCGTGATAAGGTGACGACGTGACGGACCCCAAAAACACGCGTCGTCCCAACCTGGGCAATCGGGCCGCGCCGCGCCTTGCGGCGGATTGTTCATCGATGGCGGACTTGGAAGCACTGATTCCGACCTGCGGTGCTTGTTCGCGCTTACGCCGGTACTGTCACGAGGTCGCAGCGACCAAGGTCAAGCGCTACGCCGACTGGGACTATCACGGCCGGCCGGTGCCCGGCTTCGGCGATCCGCAGGCTCGCTTGCTGATCGTTGGCTTGGCTCCTGCTGCGCACGGCGCCAATCGCACCGGGCGACTGTTTACTGGCGATCGCAGTGGGGACTTTTTGTTTGCGGCTCTGAATCGCGCAGGCCTTGCCTCGCAGGCGGAGTCGACAGCTTCCGACGACGGTCTGTGGCTGCATGGGGTCTATATCAGCGTCGCGGGCCGCTGCGCGCCTCCCGCCAATCGTCCGACGCCGGCCGAGCTAGATCGCTGCGTCGCCTTCTTGCGGCAAGAGCTAGCGCTACTGCGTGAGCTTCGCGTCGTTGTCGCGCTCGGTGGGTTGGCGCACGCGGCGGTGCTGGCAGCGACTGGATCCGCGCGCTGTGTTTTTGCTCACAGCGGCGAGCATCCGCTGCCCTCGGGTCGGGTGCTCATCGACTGCTATCACGTGTCGCAGCAGAACACCTTTACCGGTCGCCTGACCACCGCGATGCTGGATGCAGTGTTGCAGCGGGCCTGCGAAATCGCTGAGCTACCGCGCACGCCGCGGTAGCTGCGTTTTTTTCAGGCAGCTTGCCTGCGATCTGCCGCGATGTTGCCGTCGACGATTTCGATTTGTCGGCCGGTGCGCTCGGCTAGCTTGTGGTCGTGTGTGACCAGGACCACGGTGACCCCTTCGCGGTGCAGTTCTTCAAACAGCGCGACAATCTCGGCGCCTGTGCGCTGGTCTAGATTGCCGGTTGGCTCGTCGGCAAGCAGCAATACCGGCTGGTTGACCAGGGCCCGCGCGATGGCGACTCGCTGACGCTGTCCTCCCGAAAGCTGATCTGGTCGATGCTCGGTGCGGGCGCCAAGGCCTACCCGGTGCAGTGCGCGCAGGGCAGCCTCGCGTCGCTCGGATCGGCTGCGCCCTGAATAAAGCAGAGGCAAGGCAACGTTATCGACAGCCGTGGCTCGCGCGAGCAGGTTGAAGCTCTGAAACACGAAGCCAATCTTGCGGTTGCGGATCTCAGCGAGGGCGTCATCCGAGAGATCCTGCACAGGTTCACCGTCGAGCACGTACTCGCCCGCGGTAGGTGTGTCCAGGCAGCCAAGAATGTTCATCAGCGTCGACTTGCCCGAGCCTGACGGGCCAACGATGGCCAGGTATTCACCGCGCGCGATACGCAGGTTGACGCCACGCAGAGCATCCACCCGCTCGTCGCCAAGCTGGAAGGATCGACGCAGATCGCGCACGTCGATGACTGGCTGTGTCGCGTTCATGGGCGGGCGTGGCCGCTGGCCGCTGCCGGCTGGGCGGGGTCGCTGGCGGGCAGCTCAGCAGCGACGGTGGCCCCATCCTCAAGGCCCTTTTCGTTGAGCGAGGTGACAACCAGAGCCGAGACGGGAAGGCCAGCGCGGATTTCCGTGCGATCCCAGTTTGCCAGGCCGATATCGACAAGCTGTCGACGCACACGATACGCAGAGCCCTGCGGTTCCAGGTGATAGACATGCCGCGAGACGCCGCGGCCGATGATGACGTTGCTTGGAACCCACAGGACGTTTTGTTTTTCGGCAACCAGGATCTCGACGTTGGCGGACATGCCCGGCAGCAGTCCTGCGCTGTGCGCCGCTGGCAAGTCGCTGACCTCCACCTCGACGGTCAATGAGCGAGCCCCTTTGATGTCGCGCTTGACGACCGGATCGACCTGCGACACGCGACCGGCGATGTTGCGTCCGGGCAGTGCATCCAGATGAAGCTCGGCCCGCTGTCCAACCTGTACGCGAATCGCATCGGCTTCATCGACGACGGCGTCGACATGCAGACGCGTGTCGTCGACGATCTGAAAGACTGGCGCACCAGGAACTAGGCTGTCGCCTGGATGGGCGGTCACGTCGGTCAAGACGCCGTCAAATGGTGCACTCAGATCGCAGCGGCTTCTTTGCACCTGGGCGGCTTGCTGCGCAGCCCGCGCTTGTGCCACTTGCCCGTCGGCGGCACGCAGCGCGATCTCGCCTTCCCGGACGGCGCTGCGGGCATCTTCACTGATCTGCACCGTGCCAGCGCCCGCCTGGGCCAGAAGCTGAGCGCGCTGCGCTTGCCGCTTCAGTGTCTCAAGCCGTGCGTCCGCTTGGGCTCGCTGGGCTGCGGCCGCGTCCAACGCCGCGTGTGCCTGCCGCAGGCGCGCATCGAGATCCGCCGGATCAAGCTGGACCACCAGATCGCCGCGCTTCACGCGTGAGCCCTTGCGACTGCGAACACTGAGCACTCGGCCGCCGATCTCGGCTCGCAGCGTGGCATGCATGGCGGGCGTGACTTCCCCCGCGCTGGAAGACGAGACGACATCGCGAACGGTCCCCAGGGTGGCTCGTACGACGCGAACGGCTGGGGTTCGACGAGGCCACAGCTTGATCGAGGCCACGCCAAGCGCCACGAGAATCAGCAACACCAAGATGCGCAGCGGGCGAACGGATCGCGACTGCGAAGAAGGCGCGGAGGCCACGTCACAGTGCCTTTGCTTGCGTCGGCAGCCCGCGTTCCGGCAGGATGTTCCGAGAGAACGAGAAGGAGGAAACCATGCGCGGCGATGCTATCACGAAGGGTGCGGCCGTGTGGTTGAGTGTGTTGGGATTGAGCGGTTCGCTTGTGGGCTGTGAACCCCCTGGCTACGGCGGCGGAACGGGCTGGGTGGGCGAGGGTCGCGTGGCGTTGTCGTGGACGCTCAACGGCGTGCCGCTTTCGCAGGAAAGCTGCCAGAAGGAACGCATCAGCTCGATGAACTTGCTGATCGTGAGTGACTACGACGGCAACCAGAACATCGAGTTCCTCAACGTGACCTGTGGACTGGATCGATTCTCGGCCGCCATGGCTCCGACGGGCCCCGTGCGGATTCTTGTCGATGGGATCTTTGATCTGGGCGGCGGGCGCACGTGCCGACGGTACAGCGGACAGGCAACGGCGTATGCCACGACGCAGTATCCGGCCACACCGGTTCAGGTCCCGCTGCGTGCGGTGTCCGGCTGTCCATAACGGTGTGCTCCAGCGCGCTCGCCCGTGCGCGGCTGGCTGAGTTTAATCCGTACGCGAGCGTGTCCTTGGTGAGCGCTGCGCACTCTCTTTGGAAGGATCTGGCGATGCGCAGTCTGTTGGTGCTGTGTTTTCTAATCGGCTCGGCAGTGCGGGCCGCAGCGGCCCCAGGTGCGGCGGCACCAGCGACGGCGAGCGCGGTGTCTGCCGCGGGGTCGACGGGACAGGTCACGCTGTCCTTAAGCGAGTATGAGCGGCTCTTGAATCGCGGGTCGATCACGGTGATCGAAAGTCTGCGCGTCAGTGGCAGCTTTGCGGGGCGAGATCTGCAGCTTCAGCTGTCGGGGCGCAGCAGCGGTCCGTGGGCACGAGTGGACGTCTTGCATGCGGGGCCGGGTCTGTCGATTCATGCCTGCGAAGGCGATGCCATCGTGGGTCGATCCGGCCAAGGCAGTAGCGCGGCATCTGCTGCGGACACCGCGCGTAGCCTGTTTGAGTTGGTGCCCCTGGCTGCGAGGTTTAGCGTGCGCTGTCGCTTGGCAACGTCGAACAGCGACCGGCTGCAGCTAGACACAACACCGGCAGTGCTGTGGGTTGATTCGCTGGTCAGCGATGGGGAACTGTCGAGCGTTGCGACATCTGAGCTGCCAGCGGACGGCAGCCGACGCTATCAGGTGGTACGAGTCGCGTCGGGTAGCACGGCGGTTTTGCCCATCACCGCGACCGCGCGTTATCGCATCAGCCTGCAACCAGAAGCGACGCAGTTTGCGTACCAGATCACGGCGTGGAATCCCAATCGCCAGCATCAGACGCTGACCGTCTCGCTGCTCAGCGGTGAGCACGTGCAGAAGGTGGAAGCAGCCGTACGCTCAGAGCCTGCGGGCACGGTCTATCGCTTCGAGCTTCCGCCAGGCGAACAGACACTGAGCTTGACTGGGACTCTGGTCAGCGGAGATGCCCGCAAGGGATCATTTCGCCCGCCGCTTACGGCCGCTGTTCACTATGTGTTGGTCGAGAGCCATCCCTTGCTGCGCCCGACGATCTCGCTGGAGGGGGGACAGCGCATTAGTCCAGCCGAGACCGGCTTGTCCGCGCAGCATCGTGGCGCGCAAGGCTTTGCGCTACGGGACGGTGACACGCTCAGCTTTCGGGCGCAGCGGCTGGAGCCAATCCATACAGCGAGCTTCGCGCTGCCTTGGGCGCGGCACACGTTCTTTCTGTCGGGTGACGGCCACGTCTTAGGCGAGACACAGCTGCGCGTCGACAATGAGGGTGCCGCGGCTCTGACGATGCCGATGCATGCAGCGGCTAGCTATGCCAGCCTGCAGCAGTCGGCGGTGCTGCTCACGCAAGACGAGAGCGGCAGCTTGTGGATCCCGCTGGGCAGCGGGTCGCAGGATGTCCTAGTTCAGTATCGTCAGACACTGCGGCACGGTGGGGGCTTTGCGTTGGCGTCGCTGTGGCTGCCGGAAGCACCCATCGCCGCTTCGCAGACCTCCGTCGAGCTGCGCTTCGGACAAGAGTGGGTGCCGCTTTATGTCGAGCTTTCCCCCGAGCTGCAACTGCCGTTCTTTTCTCAAGGCTGGTTGCTGTTGTTCGCGCTCTTGTTCATCTGGAGCGAGCGCTTGCTAGCACTGCTTTCTTTGCGTCTTCGCCATCGCTTGCTGGCCGCCTGCGGCTTGTCCGTTTCGGCGGTGCTGGTGTCGTGGGCCCTGACGTTGCTTATCGTCGTCAACCTGGGGCTTAGTATCGTGCTGGCCGTGGCGTGGTTATCGCGTCGTCGCTTTACGCTCTGGACCGCGATCGGTGCCTTGTGCCTGGGCGGCCTGGTGTTTTTGGGTGGCGCGGTCTTCCTGGTTGGCAGCAGCAAGCGTGCCGTCACGTCATCGGAACCCGTGGGCTCAAGCACGCAAGCGCTCACCGACCTGCGCGCACCCGACGAGACCAAGCCCGAGACCAGCGAAGGCAAGAAGCGCAGCCGTGATGCTCTTGCGTACGAAGGGCTGCCTGCGAAGTTCACGCTGCCGTACGGTCACGCGCACAGCTATTTCCAGCGTGAGCTCTTGGTGACGTCTCCGCCGCGGCCTGTTTATGCGCTGATGATTTCGCGCGTAGCGGTCGAGCTATTGGCGGCGTTTCTGGCCGGCGTGGCCGCGCTGTTCCTGTTGGCGCAGCGCCGCCTGCTGTACCTGGGCTTTATCGATGTGTGGGAACGACTGAACAAGCGCGTCGAGCCCGCGAAGGAATCAGCCGGAGCGCGCTAGAACGAAAGGCGAGCACCCAAGCGCACAAGCAAGGGGGCTTGGAACGCGGTTGGCTGACCGTAGTTGCCGTTTACGATCAGCGGTGCCCCGTCGTCGGTCTTCAGGCGCTTCAGGTCCGACGGCTGCCCGTACAGGATCGGGCTTACGATCGAGAATGTGTATTCCTCGTCGATGTTGGTCACCGCCTGCTGGTTAAACAGGTTGACGAGGTCGCCGAAGACCGACAGCCGAACTTGGCTGCCCAAGCGCTGCTCATACCCGATGTGCAGATCGAACTGCGTGATCGGCGGTGTTCTGCCGCCTGCGCCCGGCGGCAGGATCAAGGTCTGACGTCCGCCGTACGCCGCGTGCGCGCCCAGCACCTGTATCGGTCGACCCGAGACCGCCGTAAAGGTCAAGCTGACCGTCAGTGACGAACCGATACGCGGGAACGGCTGCACGTAAAATCCGGTGAACTTGAAGTTGTGCGGACGATCGTTGTTCAACGGCCCGTCGCGGTTCGCCGTCAGATCGATGATGTCGTACTGCGACGAGATGTTGGGATCGAGCTGATTCACGTACGGCGAAAACGGCCCTGGATAGTTGCCGGTCAAGCGCGAGTACGTGTAGCTGGCGAGCAGCGCGAAGCGATTGGACAAGCGCTTGTTGGCGGTGATCGTGACCGCGTGATAGTCGCGCTTGGGTGTCGGGAACAAGACCATCGCCTTGTACACGTTCAAGCGATCGCGAGCGAAGGTTGCAGCCTGCTGCAGCGCAGGGTCGGTGGGCTTGGCCATGGCGGCCTGCGCTGCGCTTGCCGCTTCTTCTTCTAGCTGCTTGACGATCCCGGCATCGGGCGCCACCCCAGGGTTGCCGATGAAGTAGTTATTGCCGCCATCGACCGAAAGATCCTCGACGACTGTGCCGAGCCAACGATACGTGTAGAACGCGCCGAGCACCAAGTCCCAGCCGATGTCGTACTGCACACCCGCGACGACTTCGTCGATGAACTGGCCCTTTAGGCCTGGCGCCACGGGGCCATACTCGCCACCGGACAAGCGCGGCTCGATCAGGCTGCAGGGATCCGACAGCGTGCGCTCAGGCACGGGCACGGGGCGATTGCCGGGAACGTTGGTTAGCGAGCGGCGCGGGCAGTTGCTGGCAAAGCCACGTCCGCGCAGGAAGCCCTCTTCGCTGAAGATACGGTCGTTGAGATCCATGGGCACCGACTGATAGAACCGCCCATAGTTCACGTAGACCTTGGACCGGCCGCTCTTGCTGAAGTCGTACGCGGCCGAGACGCGCGGCGCGATATTGTCCCACAGGAACATGCGGCGACTTCCGTCGGTGGCGAACAGCTCTTGCAGTTCCCAGCGCAGGCCGGCGTTGATCACCAAGCCAGGCAAGAACGACGTGTTCCAGCTATCGCGCAGGAAGATGCCCCAGTTGCGTGTCTCGGTCTGAGCGCGAAAGTCCGAGAAACACCAGCGGCCCTCTTGCCCCGCGCAGGGCGTGCCGACTTGGCCATAGAAGTTCTTGGGTCGCTCTAGCGAGTAGCCGCGGTTAATGCGCAAGCCATCGCCCGTCGCGTTGGTTTCCCACGAGATGCGACCGCTGTACGGATCGCTTGAGCTGAAGTCGCTGCCGGTGAACTTCTTGGTGTTGTCGAGGATGTTGTCTTCAAAGTCGAGTCCCGACTTGAGCGCGTGATTGCCCAAGGCCGAGAAGTAACCGGTGATCGACGCCTGCAGGCTGTGGCGTTCCATCTTGCGCAGCGGCGTGTACTGACCAAAGCCGGCGCGTGTGTAATCGGTGACGGGGCAGGGGTTAAAGATCTGTCCGTTTGGCAGTCGCTGTCGCTGACACTCGGGGATGTTTTCGAAGTCAGCCAGCGAATAAGGATCGTCAGAAGGCGCGCGGTAGCGAACCTGCTGCACACCCGCTGCATTGGGGATCTCTTGTAGCTGGACCAAGTGCAGGCCGTACAGCACATCAAGCTGCAGCTTGCGGTTTAGGAACTTGCCGATGTACCGCAGCGTGCCGTCGTGATTCTGCGCGGCTCGCGTGATCGCCTGCGCATCGACATCGCCCGAGTAGGGGTTGGTGCTGCCCGTTGTGCTGTAGCCGCTGCCCGAGCCGTATTCGTTGCCAAACTGCGGCGAACCCAGGTAACTGACGATGAATGCGTGATCGGGGTTGATGTTGACGTTTAGCTTGGCGATCCAGTTGAACAGTCGCCGCGTCTCTAGAATCTGGCGCGTGCGCTCGGGCACCAGCGTCGTACGCCGGGCCTGCAGGCGCGGCACAGCCGACAGCTCTGGATCCGATAGATAGCTGGGATCGCGATAGTCAGGATCCGCTTCTGGCTGCTGCGTGCGGATGCTGCGCGTGGTCAGGTTGGTCGTAAGCGTTGGCGCGAAGCCGACATAGAACCAGACGTGATCGCGGACAATCGGCCCGCCGAGATCGAAGCCCATGTCGAACTGCCGCAGGATACGCGTCGACGTCGCGATGGCTTCGCCCAGGCGTGCGATCGGCGTGGCATCCGCTTGCCAAGGGGCGATCGAGCCAAACAAGCTGCCGTGGAATTCGTTGCTGCCGCTCTTGGTGACAATCGAGATGACGCCGCCGGTCGCTCGGCCATACTCAGCCTGATAGCCACCCGAGATGATGTTCACTTCCTTGATGAAGTACTGGTGTAGCTGCGTCGAGGGCAGGCCGAATGCCAGATCGGTTGTGTTCAGGCCGTCGACAAGGACGTTGTTCTCGTTGCCGACAGAGCCCGAGAACGACACGCCGACATCGCCTCCCGCTACGCCGCGCGGCGCGACGTCGGCGGCACCGGGGGCCAGGCTGATGACCGACTCAAAAGTACGTCCGCGCACCGCCGTGTTCTGCAAGATCTCTTGGTTGATCTCGACCCCGGTGTTCGCCGTCGCAGTATCGACGTTGGGGGCCCGCTCGCGCAGGACGATCTTCTCTCCGCGGCCTTTTTGCGTCGGCATCGCCAGGTTGACCGACAGCGTCTTGTTTTGCGTGATACGGATCCCAGGGCGCTCGACCACCACGTCGTTGAAATAAAAGCGCATGACGTAGCCGTCGCCGGGCGGAAGCTGCGTGATGACATAGCGCCCCAGGCGGTCGCTGACTTCCGTCTGGTCTCCTTGCAGTGCGGGACCGTTGACGACGACAGTAACGCCGGGCAGCGGCTGCCCTGTCTCGCGATTGGTGATGCTTCCCTGGATCTGACCAAGCTGCAGCTGAGCGTGGGCGCTGCTTTGGGAAAGGACGATGCCAGCGGCTGCGATCGAGGCAGCACCGAGCGCACGGGTCCTACGCAGGGGGTGTCGCATCAAGGTCTCCAGCGGAATGAGATAGGGCCACGCGGTGCCGATTCAGCACCGAAACATCAGACAAGAACGCGGGCCATTCATACCGCAGTTAGCGACCACTGCGCGCAAGGATTTCGGCGGGACGCGGCCCCTTGGATTCCGTCGTCTGCGACTAGGGAAGCGCTGCCAGGGCGCAGGATCTGACTGGGTTGTGTCGAACGCTGGTGCGAGAGGAAAGACGGGGAAGGCTGGCTGGCTTACTGCGCGAAGTGTTGATTCGGATCTTTGTTCTGTTCTTCGCGCTCTTTGGCGGCTTTTTCTGCAAGCTCACGCTCAAAGCGATCGATGCGGCGCATCATCGGCAGGACTCCCAACTGTTGGTCCTTGTGATTGGGATCCCAGTTTCCATCCCCGACGTACTTGCCCTTCTTGTACTGATCGCTGCCCGAATAGACATAGGGCGAAGCCATGGCGCGGTAATTGAAATAACCGAGTCCGTTGTACCGCTCGGCATAGCTGGTCAGTGCCGCTTCATCGGACGTGTTCTCGTCGATCTTGAAGGCGTCACGGATTCCTTTTTTCATGCCCAGCGCATGCTCGGCCGCGGGTTCCCATTCATTGAAAATAGGAATGTTGGCGGGCTCGTTGACGGCCTGTTTTCCGAGCGGGTCACCCTGATGCAGGTACGTGCCGAAGTTGCCGGTCGATTCGCGCCAGTGCAGCGACGCAATCAGCTTCGCCGGCACCCCCGTCGTTTCGGCCACCTGCTGATAGCGCGCCTTGTTGGTTTCCCAGCTCTTGACGAACCGCTCCATGTCTTTTTCTTGCTGCGGAGTCAGCGAGTCGCTCGCGTTGGCGGCGCGCATGCGGTTGAACAGATACACCGCAGCCAGCTTGGGATCGTCCGGCATGTGATCTGACGAGTCGCCCCCTTGGCCATCGCCTCCGTCGGTTGTTGTGGGCTTGCTGGGCGTCTTGTCCAAGGTCAAAAGCATGTCGATGGTCTTGGGACCGACCACACCATCAGGACCCAAGCCGCCGCCTGTCTGGATGGCTTTGACGACCGCCTGCGTGTCTTTGTCCATCACGCCGGTCTCTTCGATGTGCAGGCCAAGCTGCTTTAGCTGACGCTGCAGTAGCTGGGCATCCGCGCTTTTGTCGCCGGGGCGGATGATGTGCTTGGCCTCTTTGAGCGCCTCCATCTGCTCGGTGACGATCTGTCGCTGCTGCGCGTCGTTGGGATTGCTCTGTTCGGTCGGCGGTGTGGCCGGCGCGGTCTTGTTTTCGGCAGTGGCGGGCTTGCCTAGCTCACCCAGTCCGGCTGCCACGGCGCCCGCGTGCGCCTGATCCGCGGTGACTGGCGCGGTCTTGCTTGGCGGCAGGATCGACAACGGATGGGCCGGGGCTTCGACGGGTTCTGCCCGGCGAACAGGAACGGGAACGGGAGCGGGAGCGACGAACTGCTGTGGCTTGTGGTCTTCGCGGCGCGCGATGTCGTGTTGAGCCATGTTTCACTTATCGGCAACCCGAGCGTGCGGGTGCGCTTGCTTTGCTGCTTCGCCGGGGCCTGCGACCGTCCCCTACTGTGCCTACAGACCGACGCAGCAGCAGCGGACGGCTTCGTCCTGCATGAACGGGTCGTTGCACTGATAGCTGCGCACGGGATTGCCTGTGCAGATCGAGTTCGTGTACGTCGCACCGCCAAAGCGCGTGCTGAGGTTCTGGATGTGACCACAGCCGTTGTTCTGGCAGGCCAGGTTCTGCGTCGCGCAGTACTCGGCACAGTTCTGTGCTTTTTCCAGGGACGATCCAGTGACGCAGCCCGACCACGTCGGCTCTCCCTTTTGCCGGGGCGGTCCGCTGTTGGATCCCCCAAACAGGCTGCAGGCTCCGGCCGCCCACAGCAGCGACAGGGCACAAAGTGAGCGAAGCCAGCGCGAGCGAGCCGAAGCCACCACAGAGACATGCTGATCAGAGGAAACAGGGTTGAGCATGTTGTCATCGTATCGCGATCAGCGTAGAGCGGCATAGGCTCTCCCCGACGGACAGATTCCGCTGTGCATCCGCTGACTTAGCCAACTGATCGATCGATCGCCTTTGCGATCTTGGCGGCGCTGCACGGGCCGTGTCGCGGTGTTGAGCAAGCCGCTGGGCAAAATACTTGCCCGTCGGAAAAATCGACTGATAAGTTGCGACGCTATGCGAGGACAGACGCAGCCAAAGCGCTGGCAACACGCGGCTGGCCACACACTCTTGCGTTCCTTGATTCGACTCGGCTCGGTCGGGGGCGTGCTCTCGTTCTCGCTGGAAAGTGCGCCGCTGTGGGCCCAGGCAGCAAGCGGCCCTGGCACGCCACCGGCAGTGGACGCTCGCGACGATCGCGTGCAGCGACGCGCCATTCGCGGCGGTCCCGTGGATCTGTCCCGCGAATCGCCAGAGCTTCGCGAGCTTCGCGGCTTTGAAGAAGAGTCCTTTCCCCGCGCGTCCCTGCGATCGTCGATGCCGAGTGCCGGACCCGGTGCAAGTGGCGCGAGCAGCAGCGAGCTTCCCGCCGATGGCTTACACAGCCCACCGACGGCGCCTGGCGCACCACGCAGCCTGTTTGGGGCCGAGACGCCGACCATTCCGTGGCTTCAGGCTCTGAAGCTTCTCGACAACTTGGGGCTCAGCCCGACCTTTGTGCGCTTCGAATCGCACGTCATCCGCTATCTCGAATTCTTCAAAGAAGAGCGCCGCGGGCGCGCCATCATGGCCTCGTGGCTGCGTAAGCAGGGACGCTATCGCACGCTGATCGAGCAGATCTTGGACAAGCACGGTCTGCCGCGTTTCTTGCTGTATGTCGCGATGATCGAAAGCGGCTACGACCCGCATGATCGATCGCACAAGGGCGCGGTGGGACTTTGGCAGTTCATGCCAGAAGGCGCGCGAATCTATGGCCTGCGCGTCGATCACTGGATCGACGAGCGCAAAGATCCGGTGCGCTCGACGGAAGCAGTGGCGCGCTATCTCGGCGATCTCAAGGCGCGCTTTGGATCGTGGCACTTAGCGTTGGCGGCGTTTAACGCCGGATATGGCGCGGTGCTGCGCGCCATGCAGAAGTACAACACCAACGACTATTGGGAGCTTTGCCGTCACGAAGATGGCCTGCCGTGGGAGACGCTGAACTACGTTCCCAAGGCCATCGCGTCCGCTCTGATTGGCGAGAACCGCGGCTTCTTCGGCTTTGAAGAAGTCGTGCCGGAAGCTGGCCTGCAATTCGAGACCGTCGCCGTGACGGCGCCGCTGGGCTTGGACAAGATCGCCCGCGTGATCTCAAGCTCTGCCGACGAGCTAGCCAAGCTGAATCCCGAGCTGAGACGCGGCCGCATTCCGCCCCTTGCTGCGGGCGAGTCGTGGCTTTTGCGCGTGCCGCCCGGCACGGCCAGTCACTTGCAGGCACAGCTTGACAGCCTGCATCGCGCCGAGCCTTTGGTGGTTCGCGTCGTCCGCTTTGGCGAGCGCTTGGAAGACATCGCGCGCGACGTCGGCACATCGACATCGAACCTGCGGCGCATCAACGGCATCGAAGACAGCAACGAAGTGCGCACCGGTCTTTCGTTGCTGGTTCCCCCTGGCACGGGTCACGGTGGCGTCGCATCCAGCTCGCCTCCCAGCGACGAGATCATCGTCGTCGCCGTGCCGGACAAAGGGCTTGTCGTACCCGGCAAGAAGCGCGTCTTTTATCGCGTCATTCCCGGCGACACCATCTGGGCCATCGCTCGCTTTTTCAAAGTCAAAGAAGCGGATTTCTTGCGCTGGAATGCGCTCGATCCCGAAGCGACTTTGGCGACCAAGATGGTCTTGGATCTGTGGATCGATCCCAGCTTTGACACGTCGCAAGTGGCGCTGGTCGATCCGGCGCGGGTTCGTGTTGTCACCACCGGCAGCGAAGAGTTCTTTGAGCTGGTCGAGACGCTGCGTGGTCGGAAGCGCCTCTTTCACGTCGTCAAAGAGGGCGAGACCTGGGAGCGCCTGGCCAAGCGCTATGGCCTGACGGTGGCTGACCTGGAACGCATCAATCGCACGGGACGTCAGAACGAGCTTCATGCCGGGCAGAAAGTGACCGTCTATCTGCCGATGAGCGCTGCCGAGCGCGCCGCCGCGTTGGCCAAGCTGCGCGGCGAGTCCGCGCCTGAGTCCGCAGCCGGCGAGCCCCCATCCGAACCCCCCAGCGACGGCAAAGAGCCCCGTGAAGTGAGCGATCCTGCGGAGCGAACGCCGCGCTTGCCGCCGCCTCCCGAGGCGCCCCCGGCTGAGAACAGCGAAGGCAGTGGATCCAGCGCGTCCCCGTCTGAGGATGCCGGTCGATCCGCGAGCGACCCGAGCAGTCCGGCCGGCGATCCGTCGGCTCGGCCCCGCACCGTCGATGACCGCACGCCGCGCTCTTAGAAACCTGGCACCAAGAGCGCCAGACAGCCGCCAAGCAGGACAGCGGCAAAGACCGCGGCTTCGGCGCTGCTACGGTGCGTGCGCGACAGTCGTTCCCACACGGCGACGACGCACATCACGGGCAGCAGCAAGCCCAGGGGCAGGCGCAATAGACCTCGCAGCGCAGCGACGGGGACGTGTCGGTAACAGAGCACGGCCGCATATTCGCTGAGCAGCGCCGCAAACAGCACGCCCCAGCCAGGATGTCGCAGGCCCAGCCACTGGCCCGCGCGGCTCGAAAGCCAAGCCGCCGCGATCAGTGCCAGCGCGATGAGCGCATCTGCGCGCTGCGTTGGCACAAGCCACCACAGCGTTCGATAGCTGGCGATGGCGAGCGCCGACAGAATGACCAGCGCGGCCAGAGCCCCACGCAGCGCCGCAGGGATGCCAGCGTGTGCCCGCACGACACGCGCGAGCAGCACCGCCGCAAGCGCCATCACACCCAAAGAACCCCAGGCCAAGAGCACATCGCGACGAATGCGCAGCGCGGCATTTTCGCGCTTGCTCCGTGGCAGCAGGCGATCCAGTGCGCTCTCGATTACCGACGGTGTCCACGGCTCAAGCACATGCGATACGGGCAGATAGAACAGGTGCGAAAGTCCAAGCTGCGCATGAACGTTGCCGTACACGATGCGGCGTTCATCGCAGGACACCGGCTGACCGATGGCCACGCAGCGCTCGCAGGGGAAGACGGTGCCGCAGCCGAGGTGCGCTCCCATCGAGTGGCCAATGAAATAGGTCTGCGCGCTTGCGACGCCCAGTGTCTGCTCGATGTGCAGTGCGCTGCGCATCGCCGAAAGAGCGTGTTCGTGGGGCAGTCGCCCCGATTCGCCGTGGCCGAGTGCGTCGAGCGTCACGCAGTCGGCGCCGCGACGCAGCGCTTCCCAGCACACCGCAAGCAGCGTCTCTTTCGCGGCCAGGCCGCCGTGAAGCGCGATCACCAGCGGGCGCGGCGCTTGCTCGGCTTTCGCGCGCAGCACCAGCGCCGACACCGCATGTCCATTCAAGCGAACATGCAGCGACTCGCCAAGCGAGCCACCCTCTAGAAGCAAGAGGCCGCGCAGGCCAAGCCACAGCGCGATCAGGATCGCAGCCCCCGCCAGCAAGCGACGTGTAGAGGACACCGCCGCGCCCTATCTTTCCGCTGTCCCGCTGCGCTGCGAGCGAAAGCGAAGCACAGCCAGATCGGGGCCAATTCCCGTCGACAGCATTTGCTCCTTGCGGTCGGCAAGAAGCGTCGCCATCCCGTCGACATACCCGCCATCGACCAGCGGTAAACGCAAGTGACTTGCATCTTCTGCTGGGATGCGCAAGCGCGGGTCGGTGTAGTACCCCAGGCCCTCGCTGCGAAACACCTGTTCACCGTCGCTGCTTAGGTTGAGCAAGATGCGCGACACGATCGATCGTCCAGCAGACATGGCGTCGAGCCTAGCGAAAAAGCCAGCGGCCAGACAGCCGACCTTTGCGTGGACCGCGCGCGGCGTGAAGCGCGCGTGACATCGGGGCCGTGAAAGTCACGCTGCCCCGAGAGCTTGGCGATATACTCGAAGAATGCAGGCTTCCTCTGGTTTTCCCTCGGTGAACCGCTTTCGTTCGCGTCTCTTTTGCATGCTGCTATTGCTCGGGTCGGCCTGCGCTGCCCCTCGCTTGAACCTGGCTTCCGAGTCCGAACCCCAAGGCACGTCTTTCAACTCGACCTATGAGCGCTGGACGCGTGATGCGTCGATTGTCTCGTTCCGCAACATGGATACGACGTTTCTGATCTCGGCGACGCTGCGATCCAAAGCGTTTCAGCGAACGTACGCCGAGCGCTACTGCAAGCTGTACAGCATCAACGATCCCGCCGAGCGCGCTCGCATCGAGACCGCCGAGAAGGCGCTGGCTGAAAACGGTGTCGCGTTTTGGGTACAGACCTATGCCCACAACGACCGCTGGAACGACCTGTCGCCCAAGCACAGCCGCTGGCGCCTGCTTTTGATCGACGAAGCCGGTGGCGAGGTTGGCCCGCCCGAGATCACGCTGGTCGGATCCGACAGCTTGGTCGAGCTGTCGCTGTTCAACCGCAGCCCCGATCCCCTGCGCAAGGTCTGGCACGTCAAGTTCCCTGCGCTGCGGCCCGCTGCCTCGGCGACACCGCGCAAGCTGACCCTGCGGCTCACCGGGCCAGAGGGAAAGGCCGATCTGGTCTGGGAGGTTGAGTGATATGGTCACGCACGCGTCATGATCCCTCCTGCTTCCACTTCATCTGCCGCTCTTCAGAGTCTTGAAGTCCTGTCTGGTACACGTCGGGGCGTCAAGCTGACCCTTGGCACAGCGGCTGGAAGTGGCGTGTCGATCGGTCGCGCACCGCAGAACCAGCTCATGCTGGCCGACGATCATCTGTCCTCGGAACACGGGCAGATCTTTCGCGAAGGCGACCGCGTCCTGTTCCGCGATTTCAAGTCGACCAATGGGTCGCGCGTGCTGCGCAAGAGCGGTCCGCTGGTCCCGGTGGACGCAAGCTGCGGCTTCGAAGTCGAGCTACACGAAGGCGATCAGCTTCTGCTCGGCGACCCGCAGAATCCGGTGGCTGTGCTGTTTCGTTCCGAGTCGACAGCGATGCTGAGCAGCGCTGGTCCTTCGCCTGGGGACAGCGGCGAGACCGAGGTCGGGCGAGTCCTGGCTCGCCGAGCGCTTGCCGAGGCTGAAGCAGTTGCCGGCAAGGTTGAGCGCGATCCGCAAGTGGCCGCGCTGCTTTTGGCCACCACGAAAAAGCTGGGCCGTCGTGGCCTGGATCTGCAGGCCGTGTTTGAAGGCCTGGCCGATGCGGCGTTTGAGCTAGTTCCGCTGGCCACCCACATCGCCGTCGAGCTAGGCGATGGTCCCGATGGTCGCATGGCCACCGTGTTCGCCGTGGCGCGGCGTGGCGAGCCCAAGCCCGAAGCCAAGCCCGAAGCCAAGATCGACGCAAAATCCGATGGCAAAGGCGAGGCCAAAGCGGCTCCACTGCGGGCTTCGCGAGCGGTGGTGCGACGCGTGCTGCAAGAGCGCGCCGCCGTGCTCATCGCCAATGCTGCGCAGGATCTGGCTGGCGTGGCATCGATCATGGGCGCGCGGATTCAGTCGATCTTGGGCGTGCCTTTGTGGGAAGGCGACGACATCCGCGGCGTGATCCAAGTCGACAATCGCGCCAACTCAGCGATGTTCAAAGAGCGCGATCTGGAAGTGCTGCTCGTCCTGGCGGGGCTGGGCACACTGGCCATCGAGAACGCGCGCCTGCACCAGCGCCTGCGCATGGCCGAAGAGCAAGCGCGAGGCGAGGCGCGCTTCTTGAAACACAGCGAAGAAAAGCGCCGCGCTCCAGCACCGATCGGGCAGAGCCCAGCAATGCGCGAGGTGCTGCGTCAGGTCGAAAAAGTTCAGGCCACGCGCGCCACCGTCTGCATCGAAGGCGAGACCGGCACCGGCAAAGAGCTGATCGCATCGCTGATTCACTATCAAAGCCCGCGTCGCGACAAGCTGTTCGTCGCCCAGAACTGCGCAGCCGTGCCGGAAAACCTGCTGGAATCCGAGCTGTTCGGGCACAAAAAAGGTGCGTTTACCGGCGCCGACAGCGACAAGAAAGGCCTGTTTGAAGTCGCCGATGGCGGCACGCTTTTTCTGGACGAGATCGGCGAAACCTCGCTGGGCTTGCAGGCCAAGCTCTTGCGCGTCCTGCAAGAGAGCGAGATTCGCCCCGTCGGAGCCACGCAGCCGCGCAAGGTCGATGTGCGCATCGTCTGTGCCACCAACCGCTCGCTGGAAAAGGAAGTCGCCGAGGGCCGCTTCCGCCAGGATCTGTACTACCGCCTGAAGGTGTTCCCGCTGCGCTTGCCACCGCTGCGCGAGCGCCGCGATGACGTGCCGCTGCTCGCGGAGTACTTCCTGAAAAAGTACGCGCAAGAGCTCAAGAAGCCGATCTCGGGCTTCACGCCGGACACGCTGTCGCAGCTTGCGAGCTACAACTGGCCAGGCAACGTGCGCGAACTTGAAAACGAAGTGCAACGACTTTGCATTCAGGTAGAGCCCGATCACTTCATCACGCCGGATCTGTTGGCGCCGCATATGCGCCAAGCCGAAGGCGTTGTCGATCGCATCGCGCCGAAGAAAGGCCCGCTCAAGGACATGCTCGAAGAGGTCGAGCGCTTCTTGATCTTGCAGTGCCTAAAAGAACACGACGGCAACAAGACGCGCGCGGCAGAGGCGCTGGGCATCACCCGCGAAGGGCTGCACAAAAAGCTCGCGCGCTTTGGGCTATAGCGTCCCGAGTCCGCTGCGAAGCGGCAGGCTGCTGAGTCCACGCAGCACGATGCCTGGCTGCCGCACCGCCTGTTCACTTTCGATCTGCAGGCCGGGCAGGCGCACAAGCAGCGTCTGAAACAAGCGCTGAAGCTGCAGCCGCGCCAGTGCCGCTCCGACGCAGAAATGCGGCCCATGGCCGAACGACAGGTGACGCGTGTCGCCGCGTGCGATGTCGAAGCACTCGGGATCGGCAAACACCTCGGGATCGCGATTCGCAGCCGCTAGAACCGCGACCACCGGCTGTCCTTTTTTGATCGGCTGTCCCGCGATCGCGAGGTCGCACAGCGCGGTCTTGGTGGTTAGCTGGGCCGGTGGCTCATAGCGCAGCATCTCTTCCACTGCGCTCTCTACCAGCGATGGATCGCGGCGCAGGCGGGCCCACTCTTTCGGGTGCTGCGCGAGCAGCCACAGGCCACTGCCGATCAGAGAGGTCACGGTTTCGTGCCCGGCCATCAGCGTGAAGAGCAAGGTCGCGATCAGCTCATGCTCGGCAAGCGATGGCTCGTCTCGCGTCGCGGTCGCGGCTTGGGTGCGCAGCAGTGCGCACAAAAGATCGCGTGGTTTTTCGCCATCGCCCTCCGGCTGCGTGCGTCGTTCCTGCAGCGCCGAGCGCAGATAGGCGACGACCTCGTGGGTTGCTTGGTGCGCAGCAGCCAGACCAGGCAGGATGCGCGCAATGTCCAAGAGCCCGGACAGCGCTTCGCTCCACGCGCGCAGGCGGGGAACATCCGAAACCGGCAACCCCAAGATGAAAAGCACCGTCTGCAGTGAGACCGGCACGGCCAGATCGCGCAGCGCATCAATGCGACCCTGCTGCGCTTCGATCTGCAGCGCGCGATCGATCTGCCGGTCGATGATCGCCTGCACGCGATCGCCCAGGCCTTCGACGGTCTGCGGCAGAAACGCGTGGCTGACCAGCCTGCGCAGGCGCGTGTGCTGCGGCGGATCGGCGAACAGCAGGTTGCCTTCGACCAGGGCCCGCGGAAGCAGCGATCCCGACACCACCTGCGACGACAGGCGGGGATCGCGCAGCGCCACGGTGACATCGGCATAGCGCGTAAGGACCCAGAAGCGGCGACCCAGGATCTCGGCGCCATAGATCGGCGCGGTCTCGCGCAGGCGGCGATACGTCGCATAGGGATCGCGATGAAAGGCGCCGGAAAACGGCTGCAAAAGCGGGGGCGACTGCGCGGTCATGACCTGTTCTCATAGCGGCGGGCGCGGCGCACTTTGTCGACGGCATAGGACCACCAGCCGCGATATGACAGCATCTGCTTGGGCCAGCGCAGAAGCGAGCGCAGGCGACTGCGCCACAGCAGGCAAGTAAGCGACAGCCGCCCGGCGATGCGCTGCGCGGCTGGGCGCTCATCGCGCAGGCAGTCAGCGTCGCGATCGTGGTGAAAGCCGCGCTGGATCGCTTCCTGTGTCAGAAGCGGCACGAAGCGAGCGATGAAGAAGCGGCGGTGCGTTGCAAAGAGCGCCTGCAGCGTGCGTTTTCCCTCGGGACGAAGCTCGGCGCGGTACGACAGCGCAGCGCAGGTCCGCGCCGCATCGGCCAGGTCGCAGACCCTGGGCAGGCCGCAAAGCGCCAGTCGCGCGATCTGCAGCGCGGCCAGATCGGCGGCGGCTGTTAGTTCTCGCTCGCAGGCGGCATCGCGGCTGTACAGCGGGCGCAGCGCTTTGCTGAGCCGACCCGCCAGATACACGTCGGGAAGCCGGTTCAGCACGGCAAATAGCGATTGCGATTCCACCAGGTTCAGCTTGGCCAGCGTCCGTTCCCCCGTCGACAAGGCCAGGGTCAGCGGCGCCAAGTGGGGACTTGCCAAGCGCAGCAGAACGCCGCGGCGCTGCTGGCGCAGCCATGGATCCAGCGCGCCTTCGTCGAGGATCGCCAGAAGATCCGGCACACCGCGTGCCTCGTTCGGCTGCGCGGCTTGCGGCACGACCTGGCTGCCAAACAGGCACAGCGTACGCAGCGCAGGCCCCAGCCAGCTTTGACACAGCGACGTTAGCTGTGCGCAGTCGACTGTCTGTGTTTTCGCGTGTTCTTCCGTCGATCCGATCGGCGCAGAATCCGTCGGAACAGCGATGGGCTGCATGGCGCTAGCTCCAGGCGTCCGAGGCCGCCATCAGGCGCGTGGTTGCGGCAAAGCCGAGATAGCGGCCAAGCTCGGTCGGGACCTTGGGCAGGTGGCTGCGAAACCACGGCAGCGCCGGCAGCGCATCGCCGGACATGGCCGCGGCCAGCCACGCCCCGGCTGCGGTTGCCAGCGCGACGCCGTGACCACACCAGCCGACGGCGTGGAAGATGCGCGGCGCGTGTGGCAAGCAGCCGATGGCGGGCAGCGCGTCGAGTACGTAGCCGATGGTGCCGCCCCAGCCACCGACCAAGCGAATGCCTAGCTCGTCGGGAAATAACTGGGCAAAGTCGGCTGCGACCTGCGCGACGGCGGCAGATAGCGCGGCCGAGCCACCGTCGCCTCCCTTCCAGGCATAGCGAGGTCGCGCCCCGCCGAACACGATGCGGCGATCGGCGGTCTGTCGGAAATAGCCAAACACCCGCCGTGCATCCAAGAACCCATCGCGCTCTGCCCAGCCCAGATCGGCCAGGGTCGCGTCGCTGAGCGGCTCACTGACCACGGCCTGCAGCTGCACGGGCAGCAGCCGTCCAGAAAAGAGTCCAAGCTTTGGGGCATAGCCCGCAGTCGCCACGACGACGCGCTCGGCCCGCACCTGCGCATCGGCCAGTCGCAGACAGATCGGCTCGCTAGCACGGGCGGCCTTTTCGTCGAGACCGCTGATCGAAAGGACCCGCGACTGCGCATGGATCTGGCCGCCCAGGGCCGCGACGCGCTGCGCCAGACCCAGCACCAGCCGCAGCGGATCGACGATGCCCGCCGTCGGAAAACGCAGCGCAGCCGGACCGTCGCTGGCTTCACCGCGGGAAAGCCTGGGCAGGCGCAGTCGACGCTGCAGCGCGGCTTCATCGAGGATCTCGACCTCGGTCGCGAGATCCAGCGCCGCAAGCTGCTGCGCCAAGGCCAAAAGTCGACGCTGCTGCGGGCGGCTGCGCGCAAAGATCACCTGGCCACTTCGCTGCAGATCGCAGTCGATGCCCTCGGCCGTCACCAGGGCTTGCACGTCGCGGACGGCAGCCAGCGTCTGCTGATACAGCGCGCGGGCCGTCTTTTCCCCCAAGCGGCGGACCAGCGCGGGCAGGCTCTGGCCGACGCCGGGGCTGAGCATGCCGGTGGTCCGTCCCGAGGCTCCGGCGGCTAGCCCCTCGGCTTCCAGAACGACCAGGCGCAGGCCGGGCTGCCGATGCAGCAGGTGATACGCCGTTGACAGACCGGCCAGTCCACCGCCGACCACCGCGACATCGACGCGGTGAACGCCGGGTGGCAGCGGCAGCGCATCTGCCGGCAGGCTGCGCCGCTGCCACTGCCAGAACGGCTCGACAAGAGGGACCGGGCGGGGCTTCATCGCGCGTCTTTCTGCCCAAATCGGCGGGCGACTGATGTTTCAGACATGTTTCAGTGATGTTTCAGACATGTTTCACGCCTGCTGCAGCGCGAGGTCGCGTCCGCGATCCAAGGTCTGCGCCAGCGCGGGGCTTTTTCGCACGCGCCAGATGCGGCCATCGATCAGGTAGTGATGGAACGCCACGCACCAGCCAAAGCCGAGCAGTGCATTGCGCCACAGCGACGGAGGAACCAGGGCCACACCCGCGATGCGCGGGCCGTACCAAAGCAGCCCCAAGATCACGCCTGCACCCAGGTACAGCGCCGTCTTGCCAAGCGGCCTGCGCCCCTTGCCCTGCTCGTACTGCCAGACGATGCGGTGGTACTGCAGGTTGTGAAACATCGTCAGCACCGCAGTGATCGAAAGCAGGTGATCGAGCGCGGCGAAGGTCAGGGCATGAAAGCTCAGCACCAGCAGCAAGAAAAGCTCGCGCGGGCCGACCGACTGTTGGCGCAGGCGGCGCACCAGCGAAGGCACAGTGGCCAGAAGGCCGATGGCAAGCGCCGCATCCAAGGCCAGCCGAGCGAGCGGAATCAGCGACGGAGGAAGCGGCAGCGGCAGCCCACTTTTCTGCCCGGCTTCGCCCAGCGCAAAACGCAGATAGGGATAAAGACAGCCCAGGCCCAGAAGCCAGGCGTCGACGCGGCAGCCCATCGGCTGCGCCAAGCGACGCTGGTACAGCACCAGAAACCCCCAGTGCTGCCGCAGCAAGTGGTAATAGGCCCACAGATACGCAAACAAAAGAAAGTGCTGAAACAGCGCTCCGGCGTGGCCTAGCAGCGACGGGCGCTGCGGCAAGAAAAGGCCGTCGATGATCGCCAGAGCCGGCCCCAGCGGCACGATCAGAAAGGCCCAAGGCGAGGGCAGGGCGCGGCGCGAATCGCGATCCGCGACCGGGGCCAGATAGGTGCGGGCATAGGTTCCAAGGACGTGCGTTCCGTCGAAGAAAACGCCCCACAGCAGAAGCAGCCACAGCGCGGGATGCCCCAGGCCATATGTGTCGTCGGTCAGCGGTGGGGCCAGCCGAAACAGCAGCAGCAGGGCCAGGGCGGGCAGCACGGCGCCGAAGAACCACGTCAGATCCGCGCGGCGCGAGATCAGCCAAGGAGAGGCGCTCATGGTGTGCTCCAGACCGACGGGGCGGCGACCGGTGTGCGCGTGGCCAGGCTCGACCAGATGGCGCGCTGCACCCGCTGCCCAAGCGGCGTCGCGCCAAAGCGGAAGATCGCCGTGTGCATACCGTCGCCGATGGCGCCGTCCCACGCATAAAAGCGGCTGAGCCAGTGCGACCAGCGGATCTGCGCAGCGTTTTTCGGCCAGCGCTCGCGCTCGTATTCGCACAGCGCGCGATCGATGTCGTGGAAGGCGCAGGGTCGACGCTCCTCGTCGCGCGTCGCGCTTTCGCATGGGCTCTCGCGCGTGGTCCTGATCGACGAGTCGCGGGCAGCCCGCGTGAGCACCGGACCGATGCGGCGGGCCAGCGCGGCGGCGTCTTCGATGGCCATGGTCATGCCCTGTCCCGCCGTGGGATTGGTGACATGCAAGGCATCGCCGATCAGCACGGCGCCATCGCGGTGATAGTGCTGCGCGTGCCCGCGCTGCAGCGCGTACAGGTGCGCGCCCTTTGGGAATGCGGCCAGCCCACCCGGCTGTCCCAAGCTGGCAAGCAGCGGCGAGCGCCGCGCGATCGCGGCGAGCTTTTGCGACAGCGGGCCGGCGCGAAACAGCGCCTCGTCGCAGGCTCGCACCAGCACGCCCAGACCCAGGCGATCGCGGCCCTGCGGCACCACCAAGATGCCGCCTTCGTGGCTTAGCTCAATGCGCATCGCGTCTTCGTACGCAGCGCTGCCCGTGGTCGCGCTCGGTCGCGCGCACTCGATGATGTAATAGCCGTGGTCGTACGGCTGCGTGGGCAGCGAAAGTCCTAGCTGCGTCCGCACGCTGGATGACGCACCGTCGGCACCGACCACCAAGCGGGCATGAATCACTTCCTCGCCTTGCTCGCTGGCCACCACCGCGCCGCAGACGCGCCCGCGGTCTTCGGACGTGCGAAGCAGGCGTGAAAGTCGGCACAGATACGTCACCTGCGCGGCGCCGTGGTTGTGTCGGCCGTGCTGGGCGGTCTCGACCAAGGCGCGCTCGATCTCGGGATGCGCCAGCACCAAGTACGGGGCGGCAGCGTCCTCGTCGAGCAGGTGGGTCCCAAGCGCGCCCGCCGGGATCGCCGGACCCAGCGGCGCTTCCAAGAGCTTGCCGTGTCGGGCATGAAACACCTGCATCTTGTGGACGGGACGCGCGCCCGCTGAAAGCAGCGCAGGCAGGGCGCCCAAGCTGCGCAGTACGCCCGTCACGGCCGGCAGCAAGCTGTCGCCGCGGTTGATATTGCCCGGTCCGCTTCGGCGATCGATGACGCGCACGCGCAGCGCAAAGCGCGACACCAAGGCCAGGGCCAAGGCGGCGCCACCAACGCCGGCTCCGACGATCAGAACATCGGCAGGGCACGCGGCCGAGCCAATCGGTGGCGCGTCTTTGGCGGCAGATCCAAGGAACGCTGCATGGGTCACTAGGCGGCCTCCTGTTTGCGGTCGGGACCAAAGGGCGGTATCGCGCGCTCGGCGGGCGGGCGGGGCGAAAGCACCAGCAGCCTGCGCTGAGCGGGGCGAAGCTCGACGGGGGCGCAGAGCGAAGGTAGCTCGCCGTCGAGACACACCGGCAGCGGCTGGTCTTCCCGGCAGGCGCGGATGAACACGCGGTCGACCTGGGCCTGCACGACGCCAGGGATGTCCCCATGCGTGCCGCGCAGGATGCGTGGAAAGCGCCAAAGCAGAGCCGCTTTGGCCATCTGTGGCACGATGCACAGATCCAAGCGTCCGTCGTCGATGCGCGCCTGCGGGCTGATGCGAAAGCCGCCGCCATAGCTGCGCGTGTTGGTGACCGCCAGAAACGAGATCGGACCGCGAAACGATCCCGCAGGCCACGACACCTCGACCTCGACCGGCTGGTACTGCCACAGTCCGCGCAGCGCGCCGTATACGTTCAGCGCTTGGCTGCGCGGCAAGCGCGAGCCGTGGATGTGGTAAAGCGCTCGCTCATCGAGCCCGATTGAAGCGACGCAGCAGAACGGCTGCACCGACCCCGCCGCCGTCTGAGCTTCACCGACATCGACCCAGCGCGGGACGCCGTGGCGCAAAAGGGCCAGCGCATGCGACAGCGCTCGCGAGCCGCCCAGATCGTTCGCGAAGTCATTGCCCGATCCCGTCGGCAGCACCCACAGCGGCACGCGCTGCGGGCAGTCGGCGAGCGCCTGCAGGGCCAGCGTCACTGTGCCATCGCCCCCGGCAATGCCGACGGCCGACAGCCCGGCCTGCGGGTCCTGGGCAGCGCAGAGCAGGGCGCGAAAGTGCTGCGGGCTGTCGCTGCGGACGCAGGCCGCGGCAAGGGCGGCATCGCGCTTCAGACCATCGAACAGCGCAGCCTGTCCCCGACCCGAGCGAGCGCTGGGGTTTATGATGATTTGTATGCGTTGATGTATGTGGTTATTTGTGCGTGTATCTGACATGCGCGTTGTCCTAAAGCGATCGGGTCACGCGCAAGAGGTCCCAGATGGCGCGCAAGGACAGCGGCCGGGCCGCGACGTACTCGGGCTCGATCAGGTCGGGACCCCACTTGCGCTTGTACTCGGCTTGGCTCTGCGCGGGATAGATCAGCCGGCCATGGCGGTACAAAAGCCGCACGGCTCGGCTCAGCCACGGGCTGCTTGGTACCGACGGTGGAAGCGGATCTTCAGAGTCAACGACGAAGGGCGTAAAGCCAAAGTGCAGAAATGCTGCGCCTTCGGCGTGCAGGCGGGCCATGGCTTCGGCATTGCACAGCTCCATCGCCCCTGGCGGAGCCGCCGGCAAGCGCCGCGTCAGATCGTGGAGATAGCCGGGACACGCGCCAAACACCGGGACATAAGTGATAAATCCAAGCCATGTGTCGTGTAATCTGTCATTGAATGATATGCTGGAATTTGACCGATTTTTGTAGTGATTATTGTGTTGATTTATAGTTCGCTCGTCCGGCTCGCTTGCATCCTCGGTCAAGCGGCTGCGCTCGCCAGCCGGGGGGCCCAGCACGACGAAGATGCGGCGGCGCGGATCCTCGGGCGGGCCTAGCTCGCCGATCATGAAGTCGAGCTCTTTTTTGCCTTTGCGGCGCAGCCAGTGGCCGCTGATCGCGTCGAGGGCGGCGAAGGTCTGGGGACTCTTGGGAAGCTCGCGCCCGACCTCGCACACGCGCAGGCCCAGCCGACGGGCGCGGCCGATCTTGTTGCGCAGCTTCATGCGACGCGTGCCGCTGAGGCGAAAGCTGTCGAGGCGCAGGCCAAAGCTGGTGCCGAAGCGATTGACGGTAAAGCCGCGGCGGGCGAACAGGTCGATCTGGCTTGCGCGTAACTGCACGACGACAACGGACAGGCGCTGGGCCTGCGCGTTTTCTAAGAAGGCATCCAGCAGCGCTTCCCGTCGCATGGGTGGGGCGTGGACGCCGCCGAACACGAACAGGTGTCGACCGTGCCTGCGGTACGCGATGAAGCCGTCGTCACTGAAACCTGCCGTTGGATCAGGCGACGACTTGGGCGAAGGTTCAGGTGACGATCGTGGCGAAGATTGGGGCGAAGATTCGGGCAATAGCGAGCGCGAGTCTCCGACGAAAA
>CAZKOY010000001.1:91435-135457 GCA_964554495.1 uncultured Myxococcales bacterium | reverse complement strand
CGGACCTAAACAGCGACGGGCTTTTGGATGGGGTGGTGGGGTGTGAGGGGCCGAATGAGATTCATGTGTTGAAGAACAAGGGGGGGCAGAGCGGTTTCGATGCGCCGTACACGCTGGGATATGAGCAGAACCCTGGAATGGGAGGCAATGTGCCGATCCCGCGCAGCGTGGCTGTGGCCCAGCTTGATGGAGACGGACGTCCCGATATCGCGGTCGGCACCGACTCGGATCTGCGCGTCTTGCTTGGCCCCACGGAGGGGCCACGCAGCTATGTGGTGAGCGTGCCGCTGACCATGCGGTCGCCAGCTTTGGGCGTCGGTGATGTGAACGGCAATGGCACACAGGACATCGCGGTTCTCGTCGGTGGACAGACGATACAGGTGTTCGAGGCGGCCAGCGGAGGCACCTTCAACCGCATCGTCACGTACAACAACATCGGCTCGACGGCGCGCACCGCGCAGGTGGGGGTTGGCGTGGCGGACTTTGTCAAGGATGGTCGAAGTGACTTCTTGGTGACGCTGGGCAACCCCGCCGAAGTCAAGCTGGTGGTAAGCCGCGGCGAGCGGGATGTCGTGGACGCACCTCTAAGTACTTCGTATCAGTACCCGATGGGGCTGACGACGTGTGATGGTTGTTTTTCCGTCGGTGACGTCAGCGGAGATGGCCGCCCAGATGTGGTCCTGCGCAGCGGCGCGCGGATCGGCGTGCTGCTCAATGCATCCCTGTGAACCCCGCCTCGCCATCGCCCTGGGCGCATGGCCTTGCGACTGAAGCTGGCTTGCTGTCCTGCAGGGAGTCCGCCCAGGGCCCTGCGCTCTGATTAGATCGCAATAAAACCCCGTGGCTGCAGTAACATGTACGCTAACCCGCTGAGGCCGAAGGCCGATCGTCCATGCTCTGCCCCTCGCTCATGCGCAGTACCGCACTTGCGGTGCTCGTCGGAATTGCTTGCTCTGTTTCCGGTACGCCGCTTTGTGCCCGTGCCGAGCCGAGCAGCAAGGGGCCGTCTGCCGAGGCACAGGCGCTGACTTTGTATCGCGAAGCGCAAGCGCTTGAACGAGCTGGAAAGCTGCGGCAGGCGCTGGCCAAAGTTCAAGAGGCGTATGCAACCCTGCCGACGCCCACGCTGCTGTGGCCGCTTGCGAACTTGCACGCGCGCAACGGCGAACCCATCGAGGCCTTGCGGGCCCTGTCACGCTACCGACGCACCATGGCGCCGTCCGAGATGGAGCCGGGACAGCAGCTTGCCGACGTCGAGAAGCTAGAAAGCCAGCTTCGGGCCCAGCTTGCGTATGTGCGGATCGTTGCTCCGAGCAAGGCCCAGGTGATCCTCGACGGGCAAACCATCGAAGCGACCGCGCGCAGTGAGCGGCTGCAAGTAAACCCAGGCTCACACCGCCTAGTTCTCGTTGGTGAGCAAGGGCGCAGCGAGACCCGCTTTGACATTCAGCCCGGCGAAGAGCAGTCGCAGCCAGGCGCGACGACAGCGCCAGCCGGGGCTCGTTTCTTCCCGCATCCGCTTTCGTGGGCGGCGATCGGCCTGACAGGCGCGGCCGTGGTCTCGACGGTGGTGCTTGGTGGCCTAGCACAGAGTGAAGCGCAGTCGCTGAGCAGCCGCTGCCCCGATCGCATCTGCACTGCAATGAGCCCGAGTGAGCTCCTCGCGTTCAACGAGCAAATTGCCAGCCAGCGCACGCACGCAACGGCTGCCAATGTGTTACTGGGGATCTCGGTGGGGCTGACCGTGGGGACTGGCATTCTGCTGGTGCTGGATTGGCAGCGACAACGCAGTGGCGGCACGCTGCTGCGCAGCAAGCCAGAAGCGGGCGCCCTTGCGAAGCCGTCTGCGGAAAAAGGAGTGGCTCGCCTAGGAACGCTGGCTCTAGAGCGGGGAGGCGGGCTCTGAGCAGCGACAAGAAAGATAGCTTCTTCGGCGACGAGGTGCTGCTCGGCAAGACCATCGACAACCGGTATCTGGTCGAGAAGCGCTTGGGCGAAGGTGGCATGGGCGTGGTGTACCTGGCTCGCCACGTTGTTCTGAACAAGCCCGTCGCGATCAAGGTGCTGCGCAAAGCCCACGACGAGGCGGCATGGAAACGCTTCGTGCAAGAGGCGCAGAGCGCGTCTTCCGTCAATCACAACAACGTCGTCGGCATCAGCGACTTTGGTGTGATCTCGGGCCACGCGTACCTGGTCATGGAATATCTCGACGGCGAGACCCTGACCGATCTCGTCAATCGCGGTCCCACGGATGGGCTGCGTGTGGCGCGCATCGGCGCGCAGATCGCCCGCGGCCTGCAGGCGGTACACGAAAAGGGCGTGGTGCATCGCGATCTCAAGCCGGACAACATCTTCCTGGTCGAGCGCGAGGGAAAAAAGGACGTCGTCAAGATCGTCGACTTCGGCCTCGCCAAGATGGAGGCTGGCCAGCGCCTGACGCAAGATGGCACGGTCGTCGGCACTGCTGAGTACATCTCTCCTGAGCAGGTCACTGGCCAAGATACCGATGCGCGCAGCGATCAGTACTCGCTGGGCTGCATCTTGTACGAGCTGCTGACGGCGCAGCTGCCCTTCGAGGGAGAGTCAACCGCAACGCTCATCTATAAGCACGTCTATAAAAGCCCGAAGGCACCGCGCAAACTGCGGCCCGAGATGCACATTCCTCCGTCGCTGGAAGCGGTGGTGCTGAAGTGCATGGCTAAGAAGCCGGCGGATCGCTATCCCAACATGGCGGCGCTCGAACAGGCGCTGCTCGCCGAAGAGCTTTCGCTGTCTCCGAAGACCAGCGGTGCAACCGAGGCCTTGGCAGCCCGCTCGCACCCATCGATCGAGCGCCCATGGCTGTACTGGGGAGGCATCGGAGGTGGCATCGCGGCCATCCTTGTCTTGGCTTTCGTTCTGCTGACGCGGCCCCCTGCCCCACCGATCACAACGCCACGCGCCGCGCCGGATCTGCGGCCGCGCCTGCCAGCACTGCCGCCCAAGCTTCCCGATCTGACGCATGCGATTGCCCACGATCTTGCGTCCCATGCCCCACCTGATCTGGCCGCGGTGGATGCAGGCGAAGATGAGCCAGACGCAGGCGGTGACGACACAAGCCCGCCGGATCCCACGGACACCAGCGAGAACAGCGGCGAGCCCCCCAAGGGAGAGAGCGACAAGCCCTCGGTCAAGCCACGCAGCGGGCACAGCATCTCGGTTCGCTTCGCCATCGAGCCGAAAGCCGTCTCTGCCAACGTGACCTGCAAGCGCAGCCGCTCTACGTGCCGTACAAGCTGTACGGTCACGGTGCCAGATGGCGCTTCCTGCACCGTGGCTGCGGCTGGCTATGTCAGCAAGGTGTTGCGCTTCCGCGAGCTGAAATCGCAGCGGGGCAAGCGCAGCGTGCAAGTCACACTGTCGCCCGTCAAGCTCAAGCTGAAATAGCTGGCAGTGCGCGGCGTGACGGTTAGGGCTCCGGCAAAGCCGGAAGCGGGACGGACGCGTCGGACGAGGAATCGCGGGCCGCAGGTGGGCGCTCGGCCGCGAGCGTCGATAGCGATGCAGGATCTGGCACAGATGCTGGACAGTGCGCCGCGCCGCGACTGTTCGCTTCTTCGCCCAGCAGCGCCTGCAGCGCGATCTGCAGGGCGGCAGCTTGGCTGTCAGCGAGCGCTGGGGCGGGCGACGCGGCGAGATGGTTCTGGCGTTGACACAAGCGCAGGTACAGCGCGGCCACCTGCAAGAGGATCTGCCGCCGTTCACTGGCCATGCGCGGCGCCACGCGGTGAAGCGTCAGATCCTCAGGACTCCATAGAAGACGCGCCAAATCCCAGGACAGCGAGACCGAGTAGTTGCTGCGATCACCGTCGGGAACTGGCTCGCCGAGCAGATCGCTGCGCGTCGAGTAGACCCACTGCGTGCCGCGTCCCCATGTGACGCGTAGCTGCGGCAACAGCGCGGAAAGCCGCAAGCGGGACTCGACATCTCGTTGGCTGCGGCGATCGAGCTCAGCCCTTCGCAAGGCCTGGCGCTGCAGTCGGGCCAGCTCAGCCCAGCTCAGCGACGATCCAGACTCGCATCGAGCCGGCCCCGACCAGAGCGTCGCCAGCACCCAAGCAACAAGCCAGGTGCTGGTAAGCGTGCGTCGAAGAAGCGACCGCAGAGAGCGCCGGCCGAGAGCAGCGCTCGACGCAAAAAAGAGAGGAAACGTGCGGGATGGGGACATGGAACCTCCGGTTGGTTGAAACAAGCCGGAGGTCATCGGCAGGAGGTAGAACGCAGTTGCGTGCAAGCAGGCGAAAAGAGCGGCTTTTTCCGTTTTTTCAGCCTGCGCCCGCAAGGCGGTGCGGCCTACTTGATGGGTTCGCGCGGGAAGACAACGGTGGCGAGCGGCGTGCTGGGCGCGGCCAAGTTGACGGAGCGAACGCCCGCATCAGACACGGCGTAGACATAGTCTTGACCGGCGTCACTAGCCATCACGCTGCGGCGCACCCACGGGCTGTAGTAGTAGTAGAACTCAGGCGTGCCAGCGACGGTGTACACGTCCTTCATCGACACGGCGCCGCGCTGCGTGAAGCCCGTGGCGGCATCGACACCGAACACGCGGATCTCGCTGACGAAGCGGCCCCAGGGATCGGATGCCACCGGGACATAGTCGCTAAACGGAATCGCCAAGAGCTTGCGCTCGGGGAAGTAGTTGAACGCCTTGTGCTCGTACGTCGCTTCCGACCAGCCATAGGCGCTGCCGATGAGCTGCGTAAACGTCTGCTTCGGGTTGGCGAAGTCGGTGACGTCGAAGATCTGCAGCTGCAGGTTGCGCGGGCCAGTGCCCGTCTCGGGAACATAGACGCCCATCGTCAGCAGGTGATTGGCATCCAGCGGATGAATGTACGTCGAGAAGCCGGGCACTTTGAGCTCGCCGACCTTGCGCGGCTGCGACGGGTTCGACAGGTCGAACGTGAACAGCGGATCGACCTGGCGGAAGGTCACGACAAAGCCGCGATCTCCGACGAAGCGCGAGCTATAGATGCGCTCACCCTTGGCCAGCTCTTCCGTCTGACCCACCAAGTTGAGGGCACCCGCGTTTTCGCCGAGGACCGAGATGCGGTTGCTGGTCTCGATGCGGCCCCAGCGGTTGCTCGGGTTGGCCAAGTCAGCGACGCGACGGTTGAGCGTCGTGGCGACACGGAAGTAGCTGTTGCTCTCGTCCATCGAGAACTGATCGACGATGTGACCTTCGACGCCGCCCGAGGCGACATAGACCGCGCGGTTCTTGTCGGTGATGTCGAACTTGTGCAGGTACGTCCAGTCGGTCTGCCCAGGCATCGGCCACCACCACCAGTGCGAGCTGGCGATGTACAGCGACTTCTGCGAGGCATAGATCTCACCGACTTCACCGACGATCGACGACCGAGCTGGCGCTGCATCCGGGGTGTCGAGGTTCAGCGTCGCCACAGTGGCCAAGCCCAAGTGGACCGAGGCGTTCGACTTGTAGAAATCACCGCAGCTATACGGCACTTCCACCGTCGAGCCACCAGCTAGCTTGCGACGAACCGGCGGCAGCCACTGGCTGAGCGTCTGCGCACGGATAATGCGCTCGTTTTCCGCCTTGAGCGCGTCGAGCGCAGCATTCCAGCGGCGCTTGTCACTGTACAGGTTGGGGTCGTTGTTCGTGTCTGGCCAGAACTTCACCGTCGACGGCCAGCGGAAATAATCCGAAAGGACGATGCGCACCGAGCTGTCGATGCGGCGCGAGTTGGCATAGCTGCCAGGCAGGTAGTACTCGCCGGTCACTTTCATGTTGGCGATGTCGGCGACATCAATGACGGTGACCTTGGTGGTGTTGCCATAGTACGAGCCGCAGAGGCCGAAGCCCGGCGCGCAGGCGATATCGGCGGCGCCAACGCCCCCGCTCGAACCCTCGATGAAGCCGTCGTACTTGCTGTAGACGCTCGAAAACACCACGACGCGGTTCTTCTCGTCGAGGAACATCTGCGTCGGATAGCCTTCGAGCTGCAGCGAGCTCTTGAGGCTGAGCGCATTGGCCGGCCAGCTAGAGAGCGCTCGCAGCTTCTGCCCGCTGATCACAAAGATGCGCGTGCCGTCGTTCTTCATAAAGTCGGCTTCGTCGACGCCAGCGACCTGTGTGTTGGTCTTGGTATACGCGCTGGGGCCGCTCTTGGCTGCCGACGGCGCACCCGCTGAGGCATCGGCCGCTTCCAGCACACCGCCACGCAAGCCGCCACCGCACCAGCCGCCGTCTTTCTGACAGTCGAGCTGCTGCTTCATATCGCGGACGGCCTCGTCCTCGATGTACTGCTCAAGGCTTGAGCAGTCGGCAAAGGTCTCAAGCGTCAGGCGGTTCTGGATTGCGGCCGGAGTGCCATCCCCTCCGTCGCAGGCCACCAGCGAACCAACCAAGCTAAGTGGGAACAGAAGCTTAAACGTTCGTCGCATATCGATCCTCCACGAGAACTGCAGGGTACTTCTTTGCACAAGAGTGCTTCGTGATGGGCCGGCGTAGAGCCGACCGGTACCGAAGCAAGCTGGCCAAAGCTATTGCGAGCCCTGTGCCAAACGCTACGTCCCGTCGGAAACGATGCGAACAAGGCTCACCAGGCCCCTGCGATTCGCGCCTTGTTTCAAAAAACTGAGGGCAGGTCCCTCAAAAATTTCGCGAGTCCGCAGAGCCGGCGAACGCTGTACACGCAGGCGCAGCCCACAGCACGCGATAAGACCAGGGCGCACTGGGCAAGGACAGGCAACCTGGCTCGGCGCCTGCCAAGCTCTGCCCCCGCGCTACTGCGACTTGCCGGTCTGCGTCGGGGGAACGGGACTTCGCGGCGGCGGCTGGGACGTTCCACGCAGCGCCAAGAGCCCGGCAATGGCCATCGCTAGAGCCGCGAGAGCCAGCAGGATATGCACTCGGCGGTTGCGATACTTGTCGAGCGATGGCTCTTCCGAGCTGGGGTCGACAGAGACGGCAGGTGGGGTGTGGCCTGGCTCGATGTCAGCCAGCACATGCGGCGCAACCACGATGTTTCCCGAGGTCTCGGGAACCAAGCCTGCCCCCGCCACTTGCGAAGGCGGCGGCAGCGCCTCGGGAGGCGGCCGGGACGGCATCAGCTTTTGGCGATATTCCGCCACGCTACGAAACAAAAGCTCGCGTGGCTGCACGTCTTGCACGGTCGGAGTCTCGGCCGCGCGCAGCACCGTGACATCGCAGCCACTGGCCTCAGCAACGCCGGCCACGACCGCATGCGCTGTGTTCACGCTCTCGCCGCAGTCGTCGGGAGCCAGAACCCAGACGATGCCCGAGCGCTCTTTGAGAAGCTTGGGTAGCTCCGAGAGGTGCAGACCTTCATCGGGCAAAAAGTAACAACCAAACAGGATCTCTTGCGCCATGTTGCGCAGCGAGTTGCCGACGGTTCCACTGGGGCACAAGAGCAGGATGCCCGGATCATGGATGGCCCCGACATTGTGGATGCCACTCGGCAGTGCGCGCTGCGGCTCGGGAGCAGGTAGCTCGACGGGCTCACTGGCAAGCAGGCTGGCCACTCCTTGCGCATCGCGAACTGGCACCATCGCGAGCGCGCTTAGCGCACTCTGCTGCGCCCAGCGGGGCAGCGACGGACAGGCGCAGGCCACATGCACAGGCTTGTGCCAGCCCAAGGCCAGGCCGATCTTCCAGCCGATGCTTGAGCTGGGCTTGTCCCCGTCGAAGATCACCAGCACACGGTCGGCTTGTTGGATGCCACGCCAGATCACCGATCGTGCGACGGGACGCGACGCGGTATCGGGGATGACGATCTCCCACTCGATGGGGACCGGCCCCTGCTTCGCTGTGATCGCCGGAAGCTGCGTAATAGCCGTGGGCAGCCCGCCCAAAAGCTCGCGGACTCGTGACGACGACAGGTCCCAAACGACAAAGATACGCATGAGCGAATCGAAGCTGGCGTCCTAAGCGAATGCAGCGACGCAGAACATCGCCCAGCGATTATGTACCAACTTGCGCTTGGGATGTTCAAGATAGTCCACTCCACAGTAGGACCAGCGACCAGACCCCATGTCAAAGCCGGTTCGCCGCATCCTTCACGTCGATATGGACGCGTTCTACGCGTCGGTCGAGCAGCGCGATCGGCCTGCGCTGCGCGGTCGGCCCGTGGTCGTTGGCGGGCGCCATCGCGGGGTCGTGGCTGCCGCGAGCTATGAAGCGCGCCGCTTTGGCATCCGCTCGGCCATGCCGATGACGCGGGCACTGCGCTTGTGCCCATCGCTGGAAGTGGTGCCGCCGGATTTCAGCAAGTACAAAGCAGCCTCGGCCGAGGTATTTGCGCTATTCCATGAGGTCACGGATCTCGTCGAACCGCTGTCGCTGGACGAGGCGTATCTCGACGTCAGCGAAAACCGCTGGGGCGAGGCGCTTGGCGTACAGGTCGCGCGACGCATCAAAGACGAAATCCGCGCTCGCACTGGACTCACCGCATCGGCCGGAGTCGCGCCGAACAAGTTCTTGGCCAAGATCGCATCTGGGTATCGCAAGCCCGATGGCCTGACCGTGATCGCGCCCGAGCGCATGGAGCCGTTTCTGCAAGGGCTCGATGTCGACGCGCTGTGGGGCGTCGGCCCGGTGACCGCCGAAAAGCTACGCGCGGCGGGACTTCGCAAGCTGATCGATGTCCGACAGGCTGACAGTGGCCTGCTGCGCAGCCTCGTCGGCAGCTTCGCCGACACACTTCAGGCCCTGTCGCTGGGTATCGACGAGCGCCCCGTCGAGCCACATCGCCAGCGCAAGTCCGTCGGCAACGAGACGACATTTCCTGAAGATCTGCTCGATCTAGATCGCCTGAAGCTCGAAGCGCGCACCATGGCCGAAGACGGCGCCGCGTGGCTGCAGAGCCATGGGCAAGCCGCGCGCACCGTGACGCTGAAAGTTCGCTATCAGGACTTTCAGACGATCACGCGCAGCCATACCTCGGCAGCCAGCGACTCAGCGGGTGAGCTAGCCGAGCGGGCCGTGCTGCTGCTCTTGCGCAGCGAGGCCGGGACACGACCTGTGCGCTTGCTGGGGATCTCGCTTTCGGGCTTGTGCTCGCGCGAAGAAACCGCCCTGCCCGCTTCCAGCGACGCGGGATCCGCAGGCACAGGCCAAGCGCCCGAGTCCGTGACACGCACCGAGGACTCACCGCAGCTTGTGCTGCCGTTTGATCCCGCGCTGCTGCGGCCTAGTGGAAGGCGCGCATCAGAATCTGGACCACGACGCCGAGCATCGTGATCTGACCGACGAAGAACATCAGCGTGCGCCATGGCTGCAGGCTGGCCAGATAGCAGATCGTGTGCATCGTCCGCGCAAAGAAATACAAGCCGAAGTAAGCCCAGCCCGCCGTCGCTGAGGCCCCCATCAGCGTGAAGACGACGGCCAGCGCCAAGAAGCCCGGAATGTTTTCGCAGTCGTTGAGGTGCGCACGCTTGGCCCGCAAGACGTTCGGCGCATCCAGCGGCTCGGCATGGGATCCCTTGTTGACCTTGGTGTCTTCGGGATTTACCACCACGCCCGACTTGCTGCGCGTCAACGCGGTGGTAAATGCGACGGCAAACATCTTCAGCACCAACAGGCTCGAAAACAAGGCAAGCGGCTTAAAGGCAGGCAGGTCCATGGCATTGAAGGGCAGCGCGGACATTGGGCTCTCCTTTTTCAGAAGAGACCAAGGTACTGCGATCGTCGAGCCGAAGGAAGGGGCCGCCCGTCTATCGGCGGCGGCTTACGCGGGTTCGCGCGGTCGGGACCGCTGGCGCAGCGCGTCATTCACAGCCCCGCGCAGCCGAATCGCCACCCAGCACAGCCCCATCAACAGCAACACAAACGGCGCCGCCTGGGCGACGGACAAGCGCCCGGAAAGCGGCGCCGACAGGCGACCGTAGCAAAGCGGAATATGAACAGCGTAGGCAAATAAGGAAGCGCTGCCTAGCTGCACCAGCCCCGTTAGCCAGCCAGTAGGCACCCGCAGAACCAGCCAGTAGGCACCTGCCAGCGTGGCCAGCGCACGAGCAGCACCGTCGACGAAGTTGGGCAACACGGCCAGATGGCTGCGGCTCAGCGCGCCTCCCAAGCAGCCGAGCAGGCCGCGCGTGGCGAGCCAGGCCAGCAGCGCAGTGCTCACCGCCATGACCAAAGAACAGAGCGTTGCGTTCCGCGAAAGCTGCCAAGAGGGCAGCTTGTCCCCAACGAGAACTCCGATCGCGCAGAAGCCAACAAGCGGCAGCAGCGGGAAGCGCGTGTACCCCGGCACATCGACGAGCAGACCGACAAAAGCGGCCAGCCACGGCGATCTGGGGATCGGCAGCCAGCGAGAAAAAAGCAGCCCACCTGCCAACGAAAAGACACAGACGAGTACGGTACGCGTGACGACATGGCTCCGTCGCAGCAGCAGCACAGAACAGAGCGCAAGGGACAGCCCAATGCAGTGCAGGATATCGGCGCGGAAGAGCGCGGCGTGCAGGGCAGACCAAGGCTGCCGACCTTCGATCGCGGCATAGACCGCACTCACCACATAGCCCGCTGCCACGATGCCCAGCCCGCGTCGCGCCGACGCCCAACGTGTCACGCCGTCACACTGGCCACGGCGAAAAGCGGCCTGAGCCCCCAGGCTAAGCCCGACGCCAGACAGCAACAGAAAGAGCGGTGCCGGTACGCTGGCGACGACCCGCGTGAGCCAATAGCCGACGCTCCCTTTGTGCGCGGACGCCACCCAGCCATCGAAGGCATGCGTCTGGATCATCAACAGCACGGCGATGCCGCGGGCCACATCGATCGCCACCTGTCGCCCGCGAGCGGGAACAGCCACCGCTTCAATCGAAGGCGCACGTGCGGCTGAGCGGACCGATTCCACCGCAGACGGCATGGTCGTCACGATCCCAGGGGCGCCTGTGCCGTCGATGCAGCACACAGGGCAAAGGCTGCACCTTGCGCATCCTCGCAGACCGCGACGATCCTGCCGTCGGTGAGGGCAGCCGGTCCAAAGGTCAGCCGACCCGCAGCCACACGCAGCCGATGCAGCGCCTGGCTCATGTCGTCGACCGAAAAAAAGAACAGCCACTGCGCATGCACCTGCGGCGTCCCGGCATTGCTCAATACCGCCCCCAGCGGTGGGCCGCTTGGCTCGGCACAGAACGTTCGGTAGGCGCCCCAGGGCGGACCCAGATCGAAGACCGGTCCTGCGCGCCAACCGACCCGATCGGCATACGTCGAAAATGCGCGATCGGCGTCAGGGACGTGAAGCTGGCACCAAGCCACGCTCTTGGCGGGCTCTGCGACGGATGTACAGAGCCCAATGGCTGCGCCCTGCGGATCGCGCAGCGCCTGGAAAGCACCGTGCTCACTGGACCGCAGCGGTCCGCGTGTCTCGAAGCCCGCCTGCGTCCAGCGCTGTACCGCCGTCGTCATCTCGGGCACTGCGACCAATCCCAGCCAGTGCGCAGGCGCTCCAAGACTGCGAGCCCGCTCGGGCAGCGCTTCTAGCTCGGCCATGGGCAGCGGCGTCAGCGCAGTACCGGCAGGCGGGCGGAAAAAGGCACCACCTGCGCCGTGTCGTCGCGCCGACCAGCCCAGCACATGGCTATAAAAGCCCGAAGCCGCGTCGAGATCGGTCGTTCGCAAGACAGCTCGGCAGAACAGCATCTGCGCCGCGTCATATCACGCAGCAGGCCGTGGCGTGGTCGCGATGGCTGATGGATTTTGGCCTGGAATGACGTCGCGGGGCGCTGCTTACTGCGTCACGACCTCGCCGATTTCGATGGCGCTTGCCGGAGCAGCCGCACCATCACAGCGATCCTGCTGCACCACGCCCGCCTGAATCGGGAACTTGCCCAGCGTCGTCGGAGCCGAGAACGACACGAACATCTGGAACGTCTGTCCGGGAAACACGCCCAGCTGATGGATGTTCGTGAAGCAGCCGACCTGGCCAACGCTCGGCACGTTCACGGTGACGTGCGTCGGACACATCGGGCATGTACCGCTGGCCGCGCTGGCCCAGGCCTGCAGGTTGATCTTGACGTTCACGCGCCCTGCTCGCGGCACCACCGCCGTCGGAGAATTCGCTCCGAAGATGCTGGTGCTTTCCATGATGAAGCCGGCGTTGGTTGTCGCCGTGGTATCGGTTCCGACGGAAAATGTGCGGATCGCCTCTTGGGTGAAGTCACCGCCGTACGCAGCCAGCCACTTGATCGTGGTGCCGCCTGGGACGCGCCCCAGCAAGACGGGCGAAAGCCCTGACAAGGCCATGGGAGCGCCCGGCATCGGATCCGTACCGTCCAAAGTCCAGTAGATCGTCGGCTGCGGCGTTGCTGTCGGCAGCGACTGAACGGGCGCCGCCAGCGTGTATACGACGTCCCGCGGACTGGTCAGGCCCGACGCCTTCCCACCGGGAGAAATAAAGCTGGCCGGCGACGTCGGCGGAACCAGTACGTCTTGGCGAGGATACAGGGTAACTACATATTTCTCACACGCCTGCGTCGAGCGATTGCAGAACTCATCGCTGGCGCAGATGTTGGCGATGCGTACACAGTTTTCGGGGTCCCCCACCGAGTAGTAGCCCCAGAGCTTGTCGCAGCTGGCTTGCGACAGCGCGACCGCACACAGCGCGGCAAAGGCAGTGCGAAGCGTAGATAGGTTCTGCATGCGAGACTCCCAGTCACAGGCTAAAGGAAAGACCCAAGCTTGCAGGGCCCGAGCCAACGAGCGGCTTGCTGCCCAGCGTCGCTTGCTTGCTTGTCGACTTGCCGGGCGCTGCTGGGGCCTTGCCTAGGTTGGGGATCGCGATCATCAGCACGCCGCCAACGATCGCCGCTGCCCCCACACCGGTCAGCGCACCACCGACGGTGTTGGTCGTATAGCGATCGAAGCACTTCACGGCCGGCGGCGTTGGTTCCATCAAGCACTGCCCGTTGACCGACAAGGCCGAGATGCCAAAGCCGACCAGCCCCACACCAGCCACCGTTAGCACGCTGCCCGTGATGACGCGCCACAACGGACGCACCGCGGCGGGCTTCACCGGTTTTTCCTCGACGATTGGCTTGGGCGGAGGCTCGGCCACAACAGGATTCAGCGTGACGGCAACGGTGGCTTTCTGGCCCGCTTGCACTTCGACCTGCTTGCGCTCGCTCTGATGCTGCGGCTTTTCAAAGATCAGCTCGAAGCTGCCCGCGAAGGCCGCCCGCGAGATCGGTGTCTTGCCAATCACTCGGTTGCCAACCCGCACCTCGGCGCCGGGAGGATCGGAGGTCAGCTCCCAGGACCCGCGCGGCTTGGCCTGCGCTTCTTTGATCATGTTGCGAACCTGCTCGGTCACCTGCGCAGCCAGCTGGTCGCCACCACAGTCAGGACACGCTGGATCGGACGACGCAGCAATATCGACGGTGTCGGCATCGACGAGGGATAGCCGCAGTGTCCAGCTCTCTTTGCCCGCGCTGGGCGCCGTGGGCGTCGGGCTTCCCGGACGAGCCGCAGGCGGTGACGGTGGCGCAGATACGGTGCGGTCGACGTGTACAACCAGGACATAGTCGACGTCGTTTTCAGCCGCGAGCCGCGCCTGGCATTCCACGGTATCCAGACACTCCGCAGCCTTTTCCGCTTTCTTCACCGCGACGTCTTTGTTGAACACGGCCAGCCTGCCCTGCGTCACGCCCAGCTCGGCCGCCTGTACAAACTTGCGCTGCACCTCTTGGCCGGGCGCCGCCCCCGTAAAGCGCGGCACCACGATCACGGCCGTCGGCAGCGTCACGACGACGGCTCCGTTGGCGCGGCTGAAGTTCATCTCCATGCCGCGGCCTTCGACGGCCTTTAGCTGCCCCTTCATGGTTCGGTCGCGCATCTCAAGCGCAACGCTGTGCTTGCCCGGCGAAACCAGAAGCGGCGCAGACAGCGGCAGCGATCCCACCAAGCGACCATCCATGGTCACGATGCCGTTCTGGTCGGCGATGATCTGCACCTCGCCACTGGCTGGACGTGGCTTGGCCAAGATCCGCTCGGCGTCGGCACGCCCTGCTGCGTTGGCATCAACCAGCGGATCAGCCAGATAGCGCCGCAGGAAGTCATGCGCGTCCAGCACTTTGCCCAGCCCGTCGGACAGAAGGCCCATCTGCAGCAAGAGCTCAGGACTGGGTGCCTGCCGGTACGAATCTTCCGCGCGCTTGAGCGCTGCCGGATACTCGCTGACCTGCGCCGGCAAGCTGACGGTCTGCGCCGCGGGTGCCGCCGCGTCCTTGGCGTCCTTGCCACCGCTTCCCGCTTCGCTGGCCGCTCCGCTTGGCTTGCTCGAATCCGTCGCCTTTTCGCTCTCTGCTTCTTTGTCTTTCTTTCCGCGCTGGCGCCGTGCCTCGACCGTAGAGGTCAAGGACAACACGGCCACCGCGAACAGCGCGATCCATTTGAGCCGCGCCGAATACCCGATCGCCCATCTGATCATCGTGGCCCTCATCTTTTGCGCTATGGGCAAGAACCCAGACGCACAGTCTCTTGTCCGCGAACCTTGACGTTCTGCGTCTCGCCTTCGACTTCGATCTGGTGGGTACCAGGGAGCATGTACAGCGTCACTTCCTGGCAGGCTTTCTTCGTCTTCTTCGGGAAGATCACGCGCCCCAAGCTGGGCGCCAGCTCACGCATCGCCCGCTGGGCGGCCGCCACCCGATCTGCACGTCCTTTGACGGCGCTGCCCAGATCCACGACCTGTTGATACGAGTTCATGGCCTGCGGCAGCTTGTCCTGCTCTTGGTAGAGCTGACCCAGCGAGTAATAGATCTCGACCAAGAGCTCGTTGCAGCGCGCCTGCAGCTTCTTTTCTTTGCTGCACAGCACGCTGGCTTTTTCGAGAAGCTTCTGCGCCTTTTTGAGATCTTTTTTGCCCAGCGCATCCAGGCCAGAGGTCACCAGCTTTTCGACCTGCGACTCTGAGAGCTGCACCGTCAGCGTCTCTTGATCTTTGACCACGATCTTCTGAATTCCCGACAGGGCCAAGATCGTGTGCTTGCCGGCCGCGACCTTGATCGGCTCGGGGTTGATCTTCTGCCACTTGCCGCGATCGAGAGCGAACTCCAGTCCGGCCGGGCCCTGCACGACGATGAAGCCAGTGCCTTTCGCCACATCGGGCTCGGGCACGTCGTCGTCATCCGAGCTCGCCATGTCCGGCGCTGTGTTGGTGGTCGGCGTCGGCGCCGGAGCCAGCTTGGGTGGCTCTTGGCCCTCCATACTCTTGGCTTCGCGCGAGCGCTCCTCAGCGGTGGCCTTTTCCTGCTCAGCGGCCTGCGCCTTGGTCAGCGAACCTTCCTCGACTCGCGCGGAAAGCGGCAATAGCTGCACCAACAGCGCCGCGGCCCGAGCCCGCACCGCCGGATCTGGATCCGCAGCCAAGACACGCAGGATCGGCACGCCTGCTGGTCCATCCGGCCCCGCGGGTAGCTCAGCGGAAGAACCGGCCACCACTCGGCGTACCTGCGATTCAGCATCGTGCGCCAAGGGGCGCAGCAGCATCAGCGCCAGATCCGTCGGCAAGCGCGGCGATGTCTCGGCGGCGGCCAAGCGCTGCGCCAGCGGGCCCGAGGTCACTGCATTGACCAGACCCGGCGGTAGATCGACTTTCTCGCCCAGCTTGCGCAGCAGAACCAGGGCCTGCAACGCTTCCGGTCCTTTCTTTTCGAGCGCCTCGCGCAGAACCGGAATCGCACGCTTGTCGCCCGCCTCGGCTAGCTGCTTGGCGGCCCCAAAACGAACCGGGAAGTTGCTATCGGAAAGCAGCGAGACCATGACATCGCTCTGCCCGGACAGGTTGTCGACCACGAGCTGACGAACGTCGGCGCTGCCGTTCTTGGCCAGCTCACGCAGACCGTCGAGCTGTGACTTGTCACCCAACCCCAAAAGCAGCGTGCGGGCCAGCGCCTTTTCCGAGTCAGACCCACCACTGATCGTCTCTTGCACCATGGCGTTGGCGTCTTCTGCCAGCTTCCTCCGCACGCCGCCCGACTGGCTCTTGCTCAACTTCAGCAGCGCTCGCAGGGCTTCCTGCCGCACTGCCGCTTCGCCGTCTTTCAAGCCTGTGCGCAGTGCTGAGACCGCAGTGTCTTCTTTGCGTCGACCCAGCGCGCGGGCCGCAGTCTGACGCACCATCGGATGCGCATCGGTCAAGAGCTTGGCCAGAAGCGGCACGGCATCTTCCGCCGCCGAATCGCCGATGACCTCGACCGCGGCTTCGCGAATCGCCCACTTGCTGTCGGAAAGCGCATTGCGAGCCCAGCGCATGCTGTCATCGGACATCGCGCTCGGCGAGCTACGCGCGATCAACACAATCGACGTCGCGGCCCCCAGCTTCAGCGTTGGCTCTTTGGCCGAGTCGAGCTGCTTGCCCAGCAGGCGCGCATCGAGCAGGCGCCCCGAGAGCCCAAGACCCTCAACGGCAAGCTGCTTGGCTGACATCACGGCACCGCGCTCGCGCAGGACCTGGCGAAACAGATCGGAAACGCCTGGCTCATCGGGAGCAGCCAGGAAGCGCGCCGCCACTAGCTGCTCGGGCCCCGGCTTACGCAGCTTTTCACGCAGGTATGCGCGCCCATCTTCCTGACCCAACTGAGCCAGCTTGGCCGCGGCTAGCAACTGTGCGTCCGGCGTCGGTGCCTTGGTCAGCTGCCCGCGCAGCTTTTGGCGCGCATTTTCGTCACCCGCGTGCGAAAGGCAGGTCAGCAGGTTCAGCGCAACCGCATCGGACACGCGCTTTTCATCGATGACTTTGGTGATGATCTCTAACGCCTTGGGATGACCGCGCTCGCACAGCAGCGATGCGGCACGCAGGCGCGTCTGCTCTGACTTCGACTCCAGCTCATTTTCCAGCAGCTTTTGGCCTTCTTCATCGCCCAGTGCGACCAGCGCTTGCGCTGCGGCGAGCTGCACGGGCACCGATCGGCTGCTCTTCATCGTCTCCATCAGCACGGGCACCGATTCGCGCGTGCCCAACTGCCCCAACGAGTCGGCCGCCTGCGCCTGTGTCGTCGGAGAAGGATCTTTGAGCAGGCCCTCTAGCCCTTCGCGATACCTGGGATCGCGGGTCTGCGCCAAGCCACTCATCGCTACCAGACGCAGCTCCGGCGGACCCGAGCGCAGCTCTTCCAGCATCACTTGGCGAGCCCGCTCTTCGAGAGCGCGCAGCTCTCCCGGCTCCAGGTTGGTCGGCTCAGTCAGCACATAGCGATACAGAAGAAAGCTGCCCACCATCAAGACCGCCAGCACGCCGACGCCTCCGGCAATCACGCCACGAAGCGGGAGCTTGCGCCCACGAATGATGATGTGCGTGCCCTTGCGTCCGCCCAAAAGCGCAGCCAAGCCCGACGACATCACCACTTTGTCGCCGCGCTGCAGGCTCAAGACCTCGACTTCGCGTTCAAGCGCCGCCGCGGCATCGCGCATCGATGGGAAGCGCTCTTGCGGCTTCTTCGCGAGCATCCGCAAAATCAGCGCATCCAGCGATTCAGGCACGTTGAGCTGGGGATATCGCTCGCGCAGCGGCTGTGGCTTTTCGACGAGGTGCGCCGCCAAGATGCCCATCGAACCCTCGGCATCAAACGGCGTCTTGCCACCGATCATCTGATACAGAATGCAGCCTAGAGCATACTGGTCGGTGTGCGGGCCGACGTTCTTGCCATCGACCTGCTCGGGCGCCATGTACCGCGGTGTCCCCACCGACGCACCAGCTTGCGTCAGGTTGCTGGTGCGACTCGACGTATTCGATGTGTTGCTGGTACCGGTTCCCGTCGACGATCGGTTGCTATCGTCGAGAGATCGTGAAGACGCAGCCCCAGCCAGTTGCTTGTCACGCGCCTTCTGCAGCGCCGCTTCCAGCTCGGGTGGCATACCGACGGCCGCCACCCCCGTCGTGTCCTTGGCAATACCGAAGTCGACGATCTTGACGAAGTCCTTCTCGGTGTCTTTGCCGCCGTGCTCCAAGATGAAGATGTTGTCGGGCTTGAGATCGCGATGGACGATGCCTTTGTCGTGGACCGTCTGCATGCCCTGCGCGATCTGCATCGCGATGCGACACGCGCGCAAAATATCCAGCTGGCGCTTCGGCTGTTTCTTTAACAGCGACGACAAAACTGGCCCTTCCATGTACTCCATGACGAGGAAGGGACGTCCGTCGGGAAGCACGCCAAAGTCCGAGATGTACACCGTGTTGGGGTGCGCCACCTTGGATGCCAGCTGTGCTTCCTGCAAAAAGCGCCGCTGATCGATCTCGCTGCCTGGCTTCAGCAAGAGCTTCATGGCGACGATGTTGTTCAAGACACGGTGCCGTGCCTTGTACACCACGCCCATGCCGCCCCGACTCAGCTCCTGCAAGATCTCATATCGATCGGCGAGCACTTCGCCGACGCTCGGAACCGCCAGCTCTTCTTTGCCCTTCAGCGATTCTGGAGCGATCTTTGGCGCAGGCGCAGTCTGAGGAACCGGGTCGGGCTCCGGTTCTAGCTCAGGCTCCGCACTGGCTTCTTCCTCACAGGCATGTCCGACCGCTGGGTCATAGCTGACTCCGCAGAGTGGACAGGTCTCGCTTCGTGCAGGTGGCTTCCTAGGGGGAGGGGGGAGTTTGCTCATGTAGAGAGGCCCACTTCAGTGTAGCAAATCGTGCCTGCCTACCGAACCTTAGAATTTTGTATAGTAGCCGGCCTGTTGTTCGCTCGTTCTGGAGTCACATCCAGGCGATGCCTGAATAGATCGATACAGACTGACCAACCGGCCGTCCGCTCCGAGCAAGGCACGATGCCGACTCCAAGGCAGGACGCTCCCGATCCACACACCAACCGCAACCTCGCAACTTCGGAGAGAGAACACATGGCTCGCTGCAAACGAAAGCTCAAGGATCGCGCCCGTGCCCACGTCAAGCATGTGCGCGCCGCACGCAAGAAACGCATCCGCGCTGCTGGCGCTCGACGCACCGCCATCACGCGCTCGGCACGCAGTCAGCGCCGACTGGCCAAGAAGAAGGGCTAGCTCTTCTTCAGATCGCTGAAGATCGCTGGCCCCCTAGACTCCCTCCGCAAATCGACCCTCAGAATCTGTCTTCAAAGCCCCGTCTTGCAGCGGTTGCGCAAGGTTTCTTGCCGCGACGCGTCAGCCTATGTGCTGCGAACACGGCTCGTACCATCTTGCTCGATCCCACCTGTTTCGTGCCGGCACGCCGCGTCGCTGCCGATTCATGAGTCCGTTGCCTAGGTCGCAAAGTCTGGACGCTTGATCGTCTCGCCGCGATGTGAGTAGATGGCCCAGAGAGCATGAACCAGCGTGCGCAACGCGTCCTCTGTCGGTGGGGTCGCTGCTGCAAGATCAATTGTCCGTGGTCGTTTTCCACGGCTGCTGCCCTGGTTGTTGGGGGGCTTGAAGGACGGGATTTGGCATGGCCAACGTAGTCATCATCGGTGCGCAGTGGGGAGACGAAGGCAAAGGCAAGGTCGTCGATCTCTACTCGGAATTTGCCGATGTCGTAGTTCGCTTCGGCGGTGGAGCAAACGCCGGTCACACGCTGGTCGTCGGCGGCAACAAGGTGATCACGCACTTGATCCCATCCGGCGTGCTGCGCGGGCGCGGCAAGCGCTGTGTTCTCGGCGACGGCATGGTGATCGATCCGCAGACCCTGCTTGAGGAACTGACCGACCTGCGCGGACGCGGCCTGCTTGCCGATGATCGCGATCTGGTGATCGGCGAACGTGCGCACGTCATTTTGCCCTTTCACAAAGAGATCGATCGCTTGCGCGAAGAGGGCAAAGGAGCCATCGGCACCACGCGCCGCGGCATTGGTCCGGCGTATGAGGCGAAGATGGCGCGCCGTGGTGTGCGTATTCGCGATCTCTTTTCCGAATCTCGCCTGCGCGAGCGCATCAGCCACCAGCTTGAGGACTGCCTGCCTCGGCTGCAGCAGCTAGGCGGACAGCTACCCGACGTCGATCGGATCACTCAACAGTATTTGGCGCTGGGCGCAAGCCTGGCCCCGTTTGTTCAGGATGCGACTCGCCTGTTGCACGATGAGATCAAGCGCGGCCAGCATGTCCTGTTCGAGGGAGCCCAAGGGACCCTACTCGACATCGATCACGGCACGTATCCCTTCGTCACATCTTCCACCACGCTGGCCGGTGGTGCCTGCGCAAGCTGTGGCATCGGCCCGACAGCGATCAACTCGGTCATCGGCATTGCCAAAGCCTATGCCACGCGCGTCGGTGGCGGCCCATTTCCAACCGAGCTCGTCGGCGATGCCGGCGACGCCCTGAGACAAGCGGGTGCCGAGTTCGGCGCAACCACCGGACGACCGCGCCGCTGCGGCTGGCTGGATGTCGCCGCACTGCGCTTGGCGGTACGCTGGAACGGGCTTTCGGGGCTGGCCTTGACCAAGCTAGATGTCCTGCGCGGGCTAAAGAAGCTGAAGATCTGCGTCGGCTATCGCGTATCTGGCACGCCGGGGAGCGGCGGCAGTGACTACCGCGACGAGCTTCCGTGCGATTCGGACGATCTCGCGCACGCCACGCCGATCTATGAAGAGCTCGATGGATGGGACGCCGACCTAACCGGAGTCCGCGAAGTCGAAGATCTTCCACCCCCTGCCAAGCGTTACGTACGGCGTATCGAAACTCTGCTTGGCGTTGACTGCTGCCTGATCTCGGTGGGCGCGGGTCGAGCAGAGACCGTAATGCTGCGAAATCCTTTCCGATAATGGCAAGAAAGGGTGCAGAAAATCTTGGGTTTCTTGCCATGCCTTTCCGAGGGGAAACCGCTCTTGCGGTCGCGAATGCGGTTCGTATAAGCTGGGCACACGCCGAGGGGAACGTCCTCACATGAAAATCGTCTGCGATAACTGCGCAACCAAGTACCAGATTGCTGATGAGAAGGTCAGTGGGAAGGCCTTCAAGATCCGCTGCAAGAAATGTGGCCACGTAATCGTGGTCAACAAGAGCCCAGGCGAGGCGGGAGCCGCAGCCGGGGATGCCGGTGCCCCCGCCGGAGCAGAGGCGCCGCCAGCGACTGATGCGGCGGCTCCATCTGGCGATGCGGTCTGGCACCTTGTGATCGACCGCGAGCAGGTCGGTCCGATGACCGCAGCGGAAGTGCAGAGCAAAGTGAAAGCAGGCCAAGCCGACGCAGAAACCTATGGCTGGCGGGAAGGCTTTGACGACTGGCTCAAGCTGTCCGCGATCGAAGACTTCAAGTCACTGTTCGCAGGTGGCGCCCCAGCCAGCGCAGATCCATCGCTGGCAAGCGCCGCCCCAGGCGTGGATGCTCCGGTCCGCACAGCAGCTCCAGGTGCGGCAACGATCGTCTCGGATGGCATGCAGGCCCCGGATCTGGCAGCCATTCAAGCCGCCATGGCCAATCAGAAGGCGCCAGCCGCCGCGGTCGCAGCCCCGGCCCAAGTGGCAGCACCTCAGGCAGCCTCGCTGCCTGAGCCGGAGCCGCCCATGCCCAGCCGTGGTGATGGCGCCATGGATGCTCCCGTCAAGTCGATGATGGGAGCTCGCAGCGAAAACTCCGTTCTGTTCTCGCTAAACAACCTCTCTGCATTAGCCGGCAGCGGGGGCGCTGGGGGGGGCGGCGGGGGCGGCGGAGGCAGCGCCAGCAAGCAGCAGGCTCAGGCCGGATACGCCAGCGCACAGAGCGAAGCGTCGGGCTTGATCGACATCCGGGCCATGGCAGCGGCAACGCTGGGAAGCCCCGGCGGAGGTCCAGCCGGGCCAAGCCAGAGCAAGGGCCCTTCCGACTTTTTTGGCGGCAGCGATGCCCCACCGGTCTTTACTCCGCTTGCACCCGCTGTGCTGATGCCCAGCAGCGAACCAGAGGGCACGCCAAAGTGGGTCTTTGCCCTGATCGGCGTGGCCGTGGTTCTCGGAATCGGCATGATCGGCGTGATTGCCTATCTGCTGCAAGACAGTGGAAAGCCGACCGTCGCGACCAATGTTCCCAGCAAGGACACCGTCCCGAATTCAGGCGGTGGCACCACCGCTATTGGCAAGGATCCGGGCACCAGTGCCGCAGGAAACACGGCGGAGTCTCCGGGGACCAAGCCGAGCACGCCGAGCGATACCAAGACGGACACCAAGGCTGCCCCCGCGGACACGAAGAAACCTAGCGGAAAGGAAAGTGGCAGCAAGTCGGATTCCGACAAGAAGTCACGAGGCAGCAAGGACAAAGACAAGGACAAAGACAAGGACAGCGGCAAGTCCGATATCGGCAAGGCTCCGCCTGAGCCCGCTGCGCCGCCGCCGCCACCGAAGAAAGACGCGCCTCCCAAGAAGAAAGATGATCTGGACTCTCTGCTTGATTCGGCAAGCTCGGGCAGTGGTGGCAAGCCGGCGAAGTCCGCAGAGAAGAAAGACCTTCCCGAGCAGCTATCGATGAGCACCATCCAGGGCACTCTGAAGGGTGTCAACGTGTCCTCGTGCAAGTCCGAAGGAGCCTCGGGCACCGTCATGGTCAAGCTGACGATCAAGGGCGATGGCAAGGTCTCTAGCGCCTCGGCTCAGGGTGGAGCGCCAGGCGGCGACTGCGTGGCCAAGGCCGTCAAGAGCGCAAGGTTCGGCGAGTTCAGCGGCGATCCAATGACCCTGACGTTCCCGTTCATCGTTCGCTAGTCCCCCTTCTCTCCCCCTTCCTGCGTCGTCCTTCCTTCCCGGTGCGCTCTTTCATCAGCGCTTCGCCCCCTGCAAAACCGTAGAAGCGCGCCTGCATTCAAGGCCGTGACCACGGTCATCACCGCGCGCAGTTGGGCTGCGCAAAGCGCCCTCTCCGACGGTAAGGAGGCTCTTCTCTCCTAGGGGATTTATGGATCGACCGACGACGTATCAGGAAGCTGGCAGCGGAAGGCGGTTCCCGTCGTGACATAGACGGCGTCTGTGCTGCTGTGCTTGCGGTCGAGCAAGAGCACTGCGTTGCCGCCTCGTTCCCAGGTGGCAAGACGAAGAAAATCGAGAGCCGCCTCCAGCGTGGCTGGCTCGCGCACTTTCTGATTGGGCGGCGGCTCTTGACCTGCGATGCCTTGCACGAAGCCCAGGTCTATCCGCGGCTCGCAGAGCGGTTCGCCGGGATAGTAGATGACCACTGCTTGCTGCTCTGGCCGCAGCTCTGGACGCAGAACAGACTTGGCCGGCCCGCATCCCATCAGCTGGCCCAGCCCACTTGTGCCAGAAAGAACCAGCCACAGACGCAGGGCCGCGGCGGTACTTCGTCTAGATCGAGAGGGAAGCAAGAGGCTAGGCCCGTGTGGGAAGGACATCAGGGGGGGGGCAGAAGCGACAGAACGCTAGGCGGGGGGTTGCGGTGCCGCCGGAGGCTGGGGAGGAGCAGGAGGCTGAGCCTCGGTCGGCGGCGCAGGCCACGCTGGGGGCGCTGACGGCGGCTCAGGGGGCGTCGGCGCGGCAGGAGCCTGCCATGTCGGGGGAGCTGGCGGCTCCGTCGACGCCGGAGGTACCTGCCAAGCCGGAGGAGCCGACGGGGCTGGTGCTGCCGGAGGCGCTTGCCACGTGGGCGGCGCAGGGGGTGCAGAAGGTGCAGCAGGCGCTTGCCACGTGGGCGGCGCAGGCGGCACTGCAGGCGCCTGCCACGCAGGAGGCGCAGGCACTGCCGGAGCCGTGGGCACCGCGGGAGTGGCGGGTGCTGCCGGTGCAGCGGGATCTGCCGGCACTGCCGGAGCCGCCGTCGGAGGCTTCACCACTGGGGCCTGGCCCGCGGCGGGTGCCGGCGTTGCAGCAGGAGCCTGACCCGGCGTAGCCGACCCGGTCGATGCCGCACGCCCCGTTGGCAATAGCTTGAACTCGACGCGGCGATTCTGCGCACGGCCGGCCGCATTGGCGTTGTCGCCCACTGGTTGCGTCGAGCCATACCCAATCGCCGTCAGTCGGTTCGCGTCGATGCCTTTGCTGACCAGATAGTTCTTTACGGCGTCGGCACGCTGCTGAGACAGGGTCATATTGTCTGCCGCAACGCCCACGTTGTCCGTATGGCCGCCGATCTCGACCTTCACCTTGGCGTGCTCGGTAAGAACCTGCATCGCCTCGTCGAGAATCGCCAGCGATTCCTTGGTCAGGATCGCCTTGTTTGGCAAGAACTTCAGGCCTTGGATGGTTCCGACAAACTTCGCCAAGTTGGGCGGTAGCTCGTCGGGGCAGCCATCGTTGTCCTTGTAGTTGTTGCGCGTCTCTGGCTCGTTCGGGCACTTGTCGAAGCGATCGACCACGCCGTCGCCATCGCCGTCGGTATCCGGGCAGCCCTTGTTGCCCTTGGGACCGACTTCACTCGGGCACTTGTCGAGGCGATCCACGACGCCATCACCGTCCGTATCGGTATCCGGGCAGCCAGCGTTTTCGACCAAGCCCGCGCGATCAGGACACTTGTCGAGTCGATCCACCACGGTGTCGTTGTCGGCATCCTTGTCGGGGCAACCAGCGTTGTCTTTGATGCCGGCCTCAGCTGGGCACTTGTCCTCGGCATCCGGCACACCATCGTTGTCGATGTCAGCCGGCTTCGTCTCGGCCGGCTTGTCCGGTGTGAAGCCAAAGCGGGCATAGACGCTGCCCAGAACTTCATAGTCCTGTGTAAACGTCGGCGTTCTTACTTCGGGGACCAGAACCATGCGGCCGTCCAGGCGAACACCGACCCAGCGATGAACATTCACCCGCAGCCCCAGGCCGGTGTGGAACGCTCCCAAGGTCTCGGTCTTCAACGGCAAGCCAGGATCGGGACGCGCCGCGATCGCACCGCCGCCCAATAGAACGAACGGCTCGAATCGGCGCCCTGGACCAAATGGGAAGCGAAATGCCAGATGACCGCGTCCGGTATAGGCAAACACCTGACCTTCGCTGGCCGCCATCTTCGTCGGCATGGCTAGAAACTCGGCCTCCAACAAGAAGTACTTGCTGAGGCCATAGCCAGCCCGCGCGCCCACCGCGACCGAGTGCGCCAAGTTGCTATTGGGAGCGGCATAGTCACTGCGCCCCAATGCGCTGGAGTCCGAGAAGAAGTGACCGCCCAGGATGAAACCAAGCTCAAGCGGCCGATCCTCGACGGCTTCCGGTGCAGCGGCTGGCTTCGCTGCGGGGGCCGCGGTAGTACCGGCCGGGGCTGAAGCGGGATTGCCCGCCTGTGGCTCACTCTGCGGATCAGCGTGCGCGAGCGAGGCTCCCTGCCAGGCACTGAACATACCCAGCATGCCGGCGACGCAGACTACCTTTCGCCGGACCGCGCCCGTCGCTGTGCAACCGAAACGTCCCATTCGTGTCCTCCGATTTGCGCGCATCCTATCACGCATATGTATGGACAGATGCAACAAGATTCGCGCGCCCGCTGTTCGACGCCCACGGCACGCAGGCCGGGTGCTGTGACTCTCAAAAGCTAAGGTTTGCGAGCGCAGCCTGTGATGCCGCCGCGCTGCTCAGCCTCGCCCAGATCGGACCCAGGCTGCCAAGTCCACGGCAGGGCCGCTACCTTGGGCAGATAGTGCCGCACGATGCGCGCGGTCAGCGCGGACAGATAGCGCGTGCCAAAGCCGAACACCGCGCCAAACCAACCATCCATGCGATCGTGTCGGGCACAGAAGCGCTCAACCTGAAACCCGGCGCGCTGCAGCTTGTCGCGTAGCTCTTCGGCGCGATAACGACGGACATGCCCCACGACCTTGTCGTAATAGGTCCAGTACGCGGGGTTCATTGGGCACGAAAAGAACAGGCGCCCGCCAGGGGCCAGCACGCGCGCCACTTCGACCAAGAGGCGCTCGTCTTCTTCGACGTGTTCGAGGACCTCGAACAGGCAGACCAGATCAAACGATGCGTCTGGATAGGGCAACGGCGTCGTGGCTCGCACGCACAGCCCGCCGCGTTGACGAAGCTCGTCGAGCGCTGCACGAGACAGGTCGGCAAAGTGGCTTCCGGCTATTGGGACGTGCGGAAACTTGCCGGGCCCGATCTCCAAGGTTCGTCCGGGTCGATAGTGCGGCGCGATCTCGGCCCACGTCGACCAGCCATCGTGAGGAAACAGCTCGTAGTGCCGCCAAAGATCGTCATAGATAGCCTGGTTGTTTTCGCCTGCCGAGTCCATGGCTCGGCACCATACGGCATGCGACCCACGCCCGGCAATCGCCGCTGACGATCGCGAACCCAGCCGGTGCTACACGCGCAAACCTAGATCGCCCAGCCTGCCGGACATTCGGCTGCTGGTACAAAGTTGCCGTGAAAGCCGGGCGGGATGTGATGCGGAAGCTGCGCCACACACAGCGTCTTTAGCGACCGCGCATCCAGCACGTGCAGCGCCGAGCGATGCGCCTGCCCGTGATACACAACCGTCAGCACATAGCCATCGTCCTCGGAAGCATCGGCCGCGGAGCCTTGTCTGGGGACCATCACCGGCTCGCCGGGAATCCAGGGCGCAAACTGCCGCTGGAGGATTTCTCCCGTCTGCAGATCATGTCGCACCAGGCTGGTGTACAGGTTGTACGGCATACCGGGAGCGGTCGTCACACCCCAGATATAGCGATTCGCTCGCCCCTGCCAGGCTGGATGAATGCGCGGAAACTCGCTGGCTTGGCTGCATAGCTGTGTCTCGCTAAGCGCGCTGCCGTCTTCTGCCCCAGGGTCGACCACGAAGCGCGTCAAGTAGGCGAGCGGCATGTCCCATAGCTGCCCGGCCAGCGCCTGCGAAAGAGGCGGCATCAGCGGATACTCGGCTTGGCGGCAGCCATCGAGAATCACCCGTCCCTGGTCGTCTTCGTATGCGTTGGCGAAGTGAAAAACGAAACAGGGCGACGCGACGAAGCGACGGATAGCTCCGCCATTGCGCGGTACCAAAAGGACCTGCGTAAGCCGGCCAGGGATCGGCCGCAGTGACTCCATCCCCGTCGAGATCCCCAGTAGCACAGGAGAAGACTCGAACGTAATGGGATAGACAAAAAACACCTGCCAGTTCGGCGTCAAGACGAAGTCGTGGACAAAGGCCTCTAGTGCAACGGGCTCGGTTCGTTCGTGCTGCAACGCCCCGGCTCGATCGACGCGATACATCTGCAGACGAGGCCGCGGCCCCACCACCACACCGAAGTTGTACAGCTCGCCAGTCGCCGGATCGATCTTCGGGTGCGCCGAAAACGGCAGGTGCGCGCTGATGCGGCGCTCAAGCCATGGCGCGTCTCGGTTGCGCAGCGCCCCCGAAAAATCACACGGGCCCAGCGTATCCAGCGTCACGGGATCCAGCTGATGCGGCAGTCCGCCTTCCCACAGAGCCAGCAGTCGTCCGCCGTGAAAGATCACGTTGGTGTTGGCGGGATTCTTGAAACGCAGCCGCAAGAAGTTGGCCCAGAGCCCGCCTGGCAGGTTGGTGCCCAGGCCTCGATACAGAATGCGACCCGCCCGCTCTTCGTGGACGAACGCATCGGTACGAACGAAGCGATTGCGATAGCGAATACGCGGGCGGCTGTCGCTGCTAGTACCGCCGATCGCAAAGCGCAGAACCAGCCCATCTCCGTCGAACAAGTGGCCATAAGCGTGATCGCCGATCGCCAAGCGTCCGGGGCCGTTGCGATACAAGACACCGCGCAGATCGAGCGGAATCTCCCCCTCGACGACGGGCAACGTGGCCTGCACTTCTTGTGTGACGGATTGATGGGCCGAGACCCAGACCTTGGTGAGCGCCTGCGCGTCCATTGTCCTTTTGTGTTCCCAGACCTTGTGTGCCCGTCGGAAAGCTAGCCTTGATGCCGGCTTGTTCGGCTTGCGGCCAACCGCCTGCGGCTCGAATCGGTATTGCGGTTCGCAGCCTTTTTCGCGCACACGTTTAAGTCGCTTCCGCGCCCCTGTCTAGACCCGAAGTGGCCAGCCATTCGGGAAACCGGCCTTGTGCGGCGCTTGTTGCAGGCCCGCGGTCCACGCTATGAGAGTCGCCACGCATGAAAGCAGCAAAGACCTCTTCTGGCTCACGCGCGCGTCGCTCTGGGGTGGACGCAGCGAGCCACACGCGGATGTCGCGTAGCCAACTGCAGCGCCTGCCGAGCCCACCCGATGTTCTTCTGCTCTCGCTGCCAACACCCGCTGCGACCCAAAAGCTGGGGCGCCTTCTCGCCGCGCAGTGCCAAGGCGGAGATCTGATCGCGTTGCAAGGTCCTCTAGGTGCGGGCAAGACCTGCCTGGTCGGCGGCATCGCCCGCGGTCTTGGCATCGCCGAATCCATCACCAGCCCGTCCTTTGCGTTGCTCAACCAGTACCGTGGCCGACTTTCGCTGTATCACGTCGATCTGTACCGCCTGCACGACGCAGCCGAGCTGTCCGAGCTGGGCCTTTGGGAGGCTGCCGAGTCAGGTGGGCTCTTGGTCATCGAGTGGCTCGATCGCTTCCCAGACGCAGTGCCAGACGATCGCCTGCGGGTACGCCTGGACTTCGGTTCGGCGGGCGCGAGCGGACGCACAGCCGAGATCTGCGCTGCCGGTCCGCGCAGCCGAGCGCGATTGTTGGCGCTTTCTCAACAACTTAGCCGCTAAGCTGCACCCCTTCCTCGCGGCTCTTTCCTGGCACCGTCGCTTGCGATAGGCTGTGCGCATGATCCCATTCGAGGAATTCGTCGCTGCATTGGAACGACACAAGCTGCGAAAGCAGGCTGCCCAGGCCGCTGGCCAAGCGGCACCGCCCAAGGTCTCATCCGGCAAGCCGGCGCAGGCTGCGCGCCCCCGCGGCGATCAGTCCGCCATCGAGCTTCTCGAAGAGCCCTAGCTCGCAGCAACGTCTGGTGTCGCGCTATCAGTCTGATCTATAGATTCGCGCGTGAATCAGGCTTCGCAGGCGACCGCCGTCGCCGATATTGTTGTCGTGGGCTCCGCACTGGGAGCCTATCCAGGGGCCGAGGTCGTCGGTGTGATCCACTCGCTGACCCAGGACAGCGAGCCCGTTTCGGGGCCCGTCCCGTCGCTGACGTCTGGCCAGATCGTGCTGGTGCCGCGCCTTGTATGTTGTGGCGAGTGTGACTGCTGTCGGCGGGGTCGCGTAGCCGTCTGCCCACAGCGGACGACTCGCCCTCGCCGACCCCAGCCGACTGAGAGGCTGCCTGTCCGCTTCCTTCTGCCGCTTTCCCCGCCGTTCTGCAGCAGCCCGCCCCCAATGGACGATCTGTTTCGTTGGGCTGCACTCAGCGATGCGCTCTTGGCCCCGTATGCTGCATTGGTTCGCGCGGGTCTGGGCCCAGGCGCTCTTTGCGCGGTCCTGGGACAAGGTGCTCGGGCAGCCCTCGCGGCCGTCGTCGCGCGTGCCATGGGTGCAACAACTGTGTTGGTCAGCCCCGGCCTTCACATCGTCGATCGCGACCGTTTCCTGGCCCCTCCGTTCGAGGCACTGCAGGTCCTCAGCGACGAAAGCTTGGATGCGCCTGCGACGCGTGCCCTGTTGCGCGATCTTGCCCAGCAGGCCAGCTTGCCCCCGCATGGCCTCTGCATACTAGAAACCAGCGGCAGCGATGGCGGAAGAGCCTATGCACTAAGCCTGCTAGAGCGAGGCGGGACCGCTGTCTTGCTCGATCGCGCCCAGCCCCTTGCCCCCGAAGGAGTCCGCGTTCCATCGCGCGACATCGATCCGAACCTGGCGTTGGATCTTCCCGTCGGCCCTGCAATCGGTGGCGTCGCTCTGCTCGATCGCGCCGTGGCCGAGGGCTGCCAGATCATTGGTGGCGGCTCGGTGCATCCTGACCTGCTTGTCGAGCTTGTGGCTCTCTGCGAGCGAGCGCGCATCGATCTGCGCTCGCTGACGCGAAGAATCGAGCCAGCTGAAGTCGATGCCACGATGGCTGCCCGTCGACAAGGTCAAGGCGATGCGCTGCTGCTGCCGATTGTTGACTATGGGCTCGCCAGCGCACAAGCAATGGCCGATCGCGCGCCCGCAGCGAGAGAGCCATGAGCTCACCTCGCTATCGCAGCCATGGCAGCGGCCGCTTTGCCCGCAGCGATCTGGGTAGCTGTCCAGACTCCGCCGTCCTCGAAGAAGGCGTCCTCATCTTCCACCCCGAAAACGTCTTTTTGGGCGAGGACGTCTACGTCGGACACGCTGCCCAGCTCAAGGGCTACTACAAAAACCAGCTGCGCATCGGCCGGGGCAGTTGGATCGGGCAAGCTGCATTTCTACACGCCGCAGGCGGCATCGCGATCGGCGAAGACGTCGGCATCGGCCCGCACGTCTGCATCTTGACCAGCAGCCACGTCTTGCCGTCGCGCACGGCCGCACCGGATCTGCCTGCCGAGCTAAGCCCCGACGACGATCTCGCGATCCTGCGACGCCCTTTGACGTTTGCTGCGGTCACGTTGGAAGCAGGCTGCGATATCGGAGTCGGCGCCATCCTGCTGCCCGGAGTCACCATAGGCCGCCTGGCACAAGTCGGCGCCGGAGCCGTGGTCACAGCCAGTGTCCCGCCGCGCACCATCGTCGCTGGCAATCCTGCCCGCGTGCTGCGAACGATCTGAGACGAACGCGCTGCGCTGCGATAAGCAGCCTAGGGCCCGAATGGATTCCGCAGACCGTCTTCGGGGGTGCCGGTCGTCTTTTTGGGTTCAGACTTCGGCTCGGACGCCGGCTTGGATTCTGTGGCCGGCTTGGCCTCGGACGCTGCCGGGGCCTTGGGTTCACCCGACGGTGTCGCACTCGCCGGGGTCTCTTTGGCAGGCGTGCTGGTGTTGCTTGGACTGGCCTGCGGCGCAGCCGCCCCCGCCCCACCCGCTGGAGCCACGCTGGGCCGCGGCCGTAGCAACGGCTGATCGGTCAACAGTCGTAAGGGAGGCAGGCGCACCGAAGCCGGCCGCTTGTTCGGGTATTGATTCGCCGTCGCTGCTGCCGGTTCTATGGCTGGCTTTGCAGCCGGTTCAGCGGGAACGGTTGGGCTCACGGCTGGCGGCGCACTCGTCGGCGCGATGGCGACCGCTAGATCGGGCTGGCTCGTCACATCCTTGGGGGAAGGAACCGCGATTGCCGTTCCTGGCAGGGTCGCCGGCCCCGTGCTCGGCCCCACGCTCGACTTCGTGCCAGGCTCTGCCGGGCGATCGGAAGGCAAGGCGCTGCCCGAGAACGGTCGGGGATCGCGCACGTCGCTCGCCAATAGCGGCCCGCGCTCGCGCATGACCAAGATCACGATCAGTGCGCCGATGATCGCGCTCAGCAGCGACGTAACCGTCAGCGTCGCGACGAACTGCCGCACCGTCAAGGTCACCCCCCCCGTATCGACGGGAGGCATCGGAACCTGCGGCATCATGGGTGCCATCATCAGCTGTGGATGAGGTCCCGTGGCTGGGATCTGGGTCGTCGGCCCCGTCATTCCCGGCAGAAGCGGCATGCCCGGATGCGGCATCGCCTGCGGCATCGCCATCGTCGCCGGCAGCGTCGCCCCCGGAAGAGGCGCCGTCTGTGACTGGGTGTGCATACCGACCATCGCAGCCAGCGACGAAGCAGGCAGCATGGCCGAGATCTCGACGACATCCCCTTGCGGCTCGGGCTGGCCCGAGACCACGTTCATCGGTCGCGTCGGGCTCTGCGTGGCTTGCTGCAGAGCCGGTGACATCTGACCTGGCTGATACGGGCCAGTGAACTCGGGACGCGCGACCTGCCCCGATGCCTGCGCGCGGGCCGCCGCAGACATATCTCGCTGGATACCGCTCGGGTCACGCAGGGCTTCTGAGACGCTGTATCCGGCATAGATTCCGCTCGGCTCGACGCCCCGCGCTGTGCCTGTGCTTGCCGGAACTGGAACCACGCCACTGGCGCTTCCCGTCTGAGAAGTGCCTGCTGGTGCAGCGTTGGCAGCGGGCGCGCCCGAGGCCGGTGTACCTCTCGATGGACCCTGAGACTGAGCCATATCCTGTACCTGTTGCAGAACCGCCAAGGCCTGCGTCACACGCGTCGCACGCGTCGCATGCTGAGCGCGGGCTGCTTCTGCTGCTTGCGCCCTCTCGTTTGCAGCGGCGGCCAGCCTTAGAAGCTCGTTGTCGCGAGCCCTCGCCGCTTCCGCCGCGGCAACTGCTTTGGCCAGCTCTTTGGCTTCGGCGTCGCGGGCTGCTGCGGCTTCCTCAGCTTCGCGCTGAGCATCCTCGATCGTTCGGGCCAGTGCTTCGGCTTGTTCGCGCGCTGCATCGACGCGCATCGCTACTTCGCGAACGCTGGCCGCGGCCTGCTCTGCCGCTTCCTGCGCCGCCTGAGCCACTTGGCTTTTCTGTCGCAGGGCCGCAGCCGGCGTCGGAGGAGGACGCCTCTGGTCGACCACTTCGACCACGCCTTCTTCCCAGGCGATCACATCGGCTTCAGCCTCTGCTGCTCGACGGGCTTCTTCTGCCTCGCGAGCTGCTTCGTCAGCCCGCTGCTTGGCCTCGGCTAGCAGGCGCTCTGCTTCTTCTGCTTCACGCAGGTGCTGCACGCGCTCGGCCTCGGCAGCCTCGGCAGCCCGTCGCGCTTCTTGCTCGCGCTCGGCCTCTTTGCGCATGGCCTCGGCTCGCGCTGCTTCGCGCTCCTCAGCATCGCGCAGCGCTGCTTCGACTCGCTCTGCTTCCAGGCGAGCCTGCTCCGCCGCTTCTGCCTCTTTGCGCGCCCGCTCTTCTTCTAGCGCAGCCTGACGCTCTGCTTCTTGTCGCGCTTTTTCGAGCTGTTCCCGCTGGCGCTCGGCTTCCGCCAAGAGCTCTGGATCCGCTGCGTCGTCCGGTGCGGGCGCAGCCCCCGAGCGGGCTTGCGTCGCCATCTCAGCCCGCATGCGCGACAGCGTCTCTTGTCGGGCCTGTTCGAGGATGCGGCGCTGCTGTTCCTGCGCCCGCTGAGCCATCTCCTCTGCTTCGGCTTGGCGGTTCCGCTTCGCAGCCTCGGCTCTCGCCAGCACGGCGGCGCGACCTTCATCGATGATTCGTTGCTCTTCGCTCGGCGGCGAGCTCGTCGCGGGCTGACCTTCGTCGTCTTCCGTTCCGGCCATCGCGATGGCCATGGCGGCATCCAGACGACCCGCCGCGACATCCGCCAACAGCCCGCTGAGATCACGCGCCTTGACGGTGCGGCGGATCGGGCGCGCTTTCGCCCCACCCTCGTCCGGCTTGGCGGCCTTGGCCAGCCGGGCGGCTTCGGCTGCTTTGGCGGCATCTGCTGCCCCTTTGGCCGTTGCCACCACTTTGCCGACTGTGGCTGGTTGACTCGCAGGCTGCGCAGCCGTCGTCGCTGCTCTGCTTTCAGGCTGCGCTGCGGCTTTCTTGATCTCGCCGGTACGCCGCTCATTCGTCGCAGCGGGACCGGGTGTCTCGCGTGGCTGCGCTGCGTTCTTGCTCTCAGCAGCCGGCAGCGGCACGCGCTTGAACTCGCCCGTTTTAACATCGGGATAGCTCGGCCGTGAGTCTGCAGCCTTGGCGATTGTCGGAGCTGCCACCTGGCCTGAGCCTGTCGGCTTGGCCGCAGCGCTTGTCGACGACAGTGGCACGCGCTTGAACTCGCCGGTTTTGCCATCTGGGGCCGCGGCGGTGGTCGCGACCTGGGCGCTGCCTGCCGGGCCGCTGCTGCTGGGCTTGCTGGTCGCCGAGGGTGCCGAGCTTGTAACGCGCTTAAACTCGCCTGTGCGCACTTCGCCGCTAGCTCGCGCTGCCTTGATCTCGCCGCTCGCTGCCGCGCCAGGAGCGATGGCAGCAACGCCAGACGAAGACGCCGATGTGGCGCTCGCGGCCGGCGCAGCGGTGACCGCGCTGCTTCCCGTTCCGCCGCTCGCTCGCTTGGCCTCGGGCGCCTTGGCGGCGCTAACCGCGGTCGGCTTGCTGATATCGCTGCTGGTCGGCTTGCCAGGTGCCGCGCTGGCGACTGGCTTGGCCTGTGTCTGGGAAGCAGCGGCCGGCTCAGGTCCAGCGCCAATGCGCTTCACCGCCACAGTGCGCTTGCGCAAGCCGCGATTCTGCGACTGCACGGTGTCGATCGCGATGCGCTCATCCGCCGGAGGCAAAGGCAGATCAGCCCCTGAAAACGCGTTCGAAAGATCCTCCAAAAAGTCGGCCATGCTCGCGTAGCGATCGTCGGCATTTCGAGCACAGGCCTTGGCGATCACGGCATCCAGAGCCGCAGCCAGCCCAGGTGGTGCGCCGACTTCCTTGGGCAGATCCAGCTTGGCGGGCGGCTGCGACAGCTTTTCATAAACGACTTCTAGCTCGTCGGCAGCAAACGCGGCTTTGCCGGTCAAGCACTCGTACAGCATCGCGCCCAGGGCAAACATGTCGCCCGCCGCATTCGCCGTCGACTGCTCGCCCGCGGTCTGCTCAGGCGCCAGATAGGCCAGCTTCTGCAGTGGCAGCGACTCGTCGAGGCCAAGCGGCCGCCGACGCAGGTGATGCAGCGCGGCGTCCATGAGCACCGGCTGGCCTGCCTCGATTTCGCGCCCATCTTCCGATGGCAAGAGCACGTTCTCTGGGCGCAGATCCCCGTGGACGACGTTGAGCTTGTGCGCTTCGCTCAAGGCCCGCGCCAAAGCAGCGACGACGATGCCGGCAGCCAGCGACGGAAGAGGCCCGCGTGACAAGCGCTCGCGCAGGGTCTCACCGATCAGAAGCTCCGACGCAAGAAAGGGGGCTCCGTCGGGGGCAAAGCTCAGCTCGACGGGCAGAAAGCCCTTTTTGCGCAGGCCGGCCAGGACGCGCAGATCCTGCCGCAGCTTGACGACGCGCTCGTGACTGGGCTGCAAGTCGCGATGCAGCAGCTTCACGGCAAAGGGTTGTTTCTGGCGCAGGTGCCAGGCGTTATACGTAATTCCCGTCAGGCCCTGGCCCAGAAACGCATCCAGGCGATACGTGCCGTTGAGCACGGTCCCGATCCGTCTCGCAGGCGGAATTTCTGGGCCGACAAGCCAGGTTGGCGTGGATTCTGGGGTCATGGCGAAGCCGCGTAGGTAGACGAAACTTCTGCATAAAGTAGCACGTATTAGTATCCCAGGTCACTAAACCTTTCCCAAAAGTTCAGACCTTTGCTGCACATAGCGGCGAGATCCCGGGCTGGGTAGAACCTGGACTTGGCCAGCGCTCTGCGCGACGACATACCGACCGTGACAGCGCGGGCTGTCCTGCGATACGGTGCGCGCCACGCTCTGCAACCGAGGTGGCCGCCATGCTTCGCCGCACTGTCCGTCTGCTTGTCCATCGCAGCCCACGCCGGGTCCGCTTGCCTGCTCTGTGTCTGCTTGCCCTGGTTGGAATCGCTGCTGGCTGTTCCGCAGGGCGCGTCGGCGATATCGGAGACGACCCAGGCAGCAGCGACGGCGACATGGCCAAGCCCGACGGCGACATGGCCCAAACCGGTTGCCGGGGTCGCTTCTGCCAAGTGCCCAAGTGCAGCGGCAGCGCCACCACAGAGATCACGGGCCGCCTGTTTGCTCCAAACGGCACTGACCCCGTCCCTGGTGCGACGGTGTTCGTGCCTGTTGAAGCAGTCCCGGAGTTCCCGGCGGGCCTGACCTGCGATCTGTGTAACAACCTGCCCTATTCCGTTGCGACCGCGGTCACAGCCTTCGACGGCAGCTTTCGGCTGCGCGGGGTACCGGTCGGCACATTCCCGGTGGTGTTGCGCTTGGGTCGCTTCCAGCGCGTCGTGCAGGTCGAGACCACCGCCTGCGTCGAGCACAGCATTCCGTATGACATCGGCACGGCGATGCGCGGCGTGCGCTTGCCGCGCAAGAACGCCGAGCTATCGCCGCAGGATCGCATCCCACGCATCGCGGTGGTCAGCGGCGACAACGACCAGATCGAGTGCGTGCTCAAGCGCATCGGCGTCGACGAGCTAGACATGTACAACGGGCGCGCACTCGGCAGCGCCAACCCGCCTGCCATCGCCGAAAGCGGCACGCTGTTTACCGACGAAAAAACGCTGAACAACTATCACATCGTCGTCGTGAACTGCACCGACAACCAGTTCCAGTCGCTGATCGGAGCGCGGTCGGTGCAGCAGAACCTAGAGCGCTACGTCGGGCGCGGCGGTCGCCTGTACGTGACTGACTGGGCCTACGACGTGATCGAGCAAGTGCCCGAATTTTCCTCATACCTGTGCTTCGAGCCGCAGAAGACCGGCGGCAGCGCAATGTGCATGGGGGGCCCCGAGCAAGCCATGAGCGCCGACTCGTACAACTCGTACGGCGGACAGTACAAGGTTCTCGACGACGAAATGGCGCGCTGGCTGGGGCAGTTCCCCGGCATCCTCGATCGCAGCAACCGCGTTCGGGTCGACTACAGCTTCGTCGTGATCAACAAGGTCAGCGACAACGCCGCTGGCAAGACGAAGGTCTGGGTCGACGGCCCCGCCTTGACCTTTGGCAATCGTCCGCAGACGGTGACCCTGGACTATAAGAGCTGCGGTCGCCTGCACTATTCGACGTACAACACCGAGCCCAATGCAGTCGTCAATGACAGCGCCCGCTGGCCGAACAACTGCGGCAACAAGCTCGCACCGCAAGAGCGCTTGCTGGAATACTTGTTCTTCAACATTGCGGCCTGCGTCGGCCCTCCAGGCTGAACGACGCGGCCCAGAGCCCGCATCGACCGGAGCATCCAGGCACAGAAACCAAACGAGATGGCGGACGACAAATCGAAGGACAAGGCAGCAGCCAGGACCCACCAGAAGCGCACAGTGCCGCTGGGTGATGTGCTGATCGACGACGTGACCTGGGGCTGCGCCACGCGGGCCCGTCGAGCAGAGTGGCTGCAGCAGATCTCAGAGCTGATCGAAGACAGCCGCTTGGATGTGCTTTGTCTGCCCGGCGATGCCGACTTATCGACGCTACGCGCATATGTGACCGTCGAATCAACCGGTCTGCGGGTGGTCTTCCACGACGAACGCGGCGACGAGCGCGGCCACATCGAGCTGTCGCGCGGCGTCATCGGCCCGGTGTTTCGCGAGTACTTTTCTTTGCTCACCGGAATCGCGACCCTGGGCGCTGGCGCGTATTCGCCGCAGGTCGAAGCTCTGGATATCGCGCGCCGCCTGATGCACAACGACGCGGCCGACTTGGTCATTCGCCACGCCACCCGCGTCGTCCCCGATCACCGCACGGCCCGCCATCTGTTCACGCTGTTTCTGCTTTTGACGCACGACACCACGCGCCTGCACACCGGCACCTAGAGCCGCGCGGTCGCGCTGTGCATGCAGCATAGGAACCTGCACACCGCACACTTCGTCTATGGCATCGGTCCCTGCCTTGCGATGACCAGCCAAGGAGTGCGCACGATGCCAAGACGTGTTCCCAAGCCTTGCGATGACGCCCAGCGATGGGCGAACTGCCTTAACGCGGTGGCGCTCGCCGCGGGCCTGCTTGTCGGCTGCGGCAAGTCCCCGCCGCAGTACCTCGACGGAGTCGTGTACCCCGAGCCGACGTACAAGCCTGGCATGACGTACTACAAAGATGTCCTTGCGATCACGCAGACGGCCTGTCAAGGCTGCCACGTGCAGGGCGGCGTCGGACCATTCCCGTTGTCGAGCTATGCCGAGGCGCAAAAGAACCACGTGCAGATGGCAGCCGCCACGCAGGCACGCCGCATGCCACCGTGGATGCCATCCGATGACTGTCAGTCATTCAAAGACGCGCGGGCGCTTTCGCAGGATCAGATCGACACGCTGTACTCGTGGTCAAAAGACAACGCCCCGGAAGGCGACCCGGCCGACGCGCCGCCCCCGCCGATGGGCACGGGACAGACGCTCGTGGGACCGTATAGCGAGCTCGATATCGGCGGCGAGTACACGCCAGTCACCACCGATGACTATCGCTGCTTTGTCCTCGATCCCAAGCTAACGGCGGACAGCGATCTGACGGGGCATGAATTCATCGCGGGCGTCCGCGCGGAAGTGCATCACGTGCTGGTCTATTCTGGGTCGCTGGCCGAGCTACAGGCCAAGGATCAAGCCGGCGCGGGTCTGGGCTACACCTGCTACGGAGGCCCTGGTATCGCCTCGCCGCAGCTTGTGGCCGCGTGGGTGCCTGGCTCGTCGGCGACGCTATACCCGTCGGGAACCGGCATTCCGATCAAGGCGGGGGCGGGTCTGGTCATGCAGATCCATTACAACACGCTCAACGCCAAGCAGCCGGATCGGTCCAAGATTCGCCTGCAGTTCGCCGCGACGCGTGTGCCGCGACCTGCTCTTTTGACCTCGCTTGCAGAAAACACGTTCAGGATCCCGGCCGGCGCCGTCGACTACAGCGCCAGCAACAGCCTGACCACGCCAAGCAATGTGACGCTGTGGGGTGTGGCACCGCACCTGCATCAGCTGGGCAAGCGAGCCAAGATCGAAGCACTGCCGCCCGGTGGAAACAGTCAGTGCCTGATCGACATCCCGCGCTGGGACTTTCACTGGCAGCAGCTCTATATGTACGACGCTCCGACGGGAATCAGCCTAGCCAAGGGCACCAAGATCACGTTCACCTGCACCTGGGACAACCCCACGTCCAATACGATCCGCTGGGGCGAAGCCACCACTGACGAGATGTGCATCAACTACTTCTACGTCACGCAGTAGCTCACCGGCCCGCCCTTGCTGACCCGTTGGGTCGAACACCTCGCGGATCGCGCGAGCTAGACCAGCTCGACCTGCCGTCGTACCGCGGCCAAGAATTCGGGATCATCGATCACCGCCCGCGCTGCCTGAATGTCGCGGTACAGCGGGCGATCTTCGTCAAGCGGAGGAACTCGTCGGCGCAGCACTTCGCAGGCTGCTTTCAGCGCGGGGCTCGGCTCGATCGGTCGACGCAAGTGAATCCCTTGCGCCGCACACAGAAGCTCGATTGCCAGCACGTTGCGTACGTTGTCGACGATCCGCCCCAGCTTGTCGGCGGCGTGAACGCCCATCGACACGTGATCTTCGCGCCCTGCTGACGTCGGAATGCTGTCGACGCTAGCCGGATGCGCGAGGATCTTGTTATCAGACACCAGCGCCGCGGCCGTGACATGAGCCATCATGAAGCCCGAGTTCAAACCAGACCACGGCGTCAGAAAAGCCGGCAGACCCGAAGACGTGTGCGGGTTCATAAGCTGTTCGATGCGGCGCTCGGCAATGCTCGCTAGCTCGGCGGCAGCGATGGCCGCAAAGTCCAGCGCCAACGCTACGGGCTGCCCATGGAAGTTACCACCCGAGATGATCTCTGCCTGGCTTTGAGTGCCCCCATTGGCGTCGTTCACATCGCTCGCAGGGGCCGCGGCAGCGGACGGGTCAGGTGGAAAGATCAGCGGGTTGTCCGTCGCAGACGCCATCTCGCGCAGCAGCACGTCGCGGGCATAGCCCAGCGCATCCCGACTGGCCCCATGCACTTGCGGCATGCAGCGCAATGAGTACGCATCCTGCACTTTCGCGCAGTCCTTGTGTGAAGCGACGATCGCGCTGCCGGCAAGCAGTCGCCGCAGGTTGGCTGCGCTCTGCGCTTGGCCGGGGTGCGGGCGCACGCTCTGCACGCGTGAATCGAATGCGCGCGGCGTACCCAAAAGAGCCTCAAGCGATAGCGCCCCCATAACATCGGCCAGAACGCAGGCATCCAGTGCATCGTGCAGCGACAGGCCGCCGATGGCGGTCATGCACTGCGTGCCATTGACCAAGGCCAAGCCCTCGCGCGCCGATAGCTCGATCGGCGCAAGCCGCAAGCGCACGAGCACATCAGCGGCGGGCAGCGTCGGTTCAACACCGCCAGCGGTCGGCGGGCCATGCTGCACCTCGCCTTCGCCGATCAGCGCCAGCGCCAAGTGCGCAAGCGGAGCGAGATCCCCCGATGCGCCCACCGATCCGCGCGAAGGCACAACGGGATGAACGCCATGGTTCAGAAAATCGCAGATGCGCTCGACAACAAGCGGTCGCACGCCACTGTGCCCTTGGCTCAGCGTAACCGCCCGCAGAAGCAGCATCGCCCGCACCACTTCGACGGACAAAGCCGGGCCAACGCCCACGGCATGCGAGCGAATCAGGTTGCGCTGCAGCGTCGCGATCTCGCGAGCCGAGATACGCACATCAGCCAGGAAGCCAAAGCCCGTGTTGACGCCATAGACGCTCGGCGCAGCATCCCCGCGCAAGACGATCTCATCGATGACGGCACGCGCTCGGGCGATCCGCTCCTGCGCGGCAGCAGCCAACACGACCCTGCGTCGCTCTCGCGCGACCGAGCACAGGGCCGGCAAGGTGAGGGCATCTTCTCCGATTCGAAACGGCAGCATGGCCGTGTGCATATCACAGGACAGCCTGTGTACGACGGCACTTGACCGATGGGTCAATCATCTTGACCGATCGGTCGACTGCTGCGACCACCCCGCAGTGGGGACCAGCGCAATCAGTAGGGCCGCTGGCCGCCGAAGTTGCCGGGCGGATCGTAGTCGCAGACCCAGAATGTCCACTTGCCGCCGTTGAACGACCCAAACGGCGAGCCAGTCGTGCATTGCTTCGCCGCACAGCCCAGTCGCAGCGAGTTGCGCCATACGACCTGCGTGTAGTGGCCGCAGACCTTGCTGCAGGTATTCGCTGCGTAGTTGTAGTTCGCTTTCTCAGAAACCCAGTTATCGACGACGGCCTGCGCATCACCTTGCCCAGCGTCGGCGTAGATGTTCTCGCCGTAGCCGTTGCTTGAGTGCTGAAACATGCAGCGATTGGCCCAGGTCTGCGCTGCGGCCGCCACCGTTGGGCTCCACGTCAATGCGGGCAGCGGGGTGCTGGGGGCGGGCATGACGGCGGCACGGGCGACGTTGTGCGCCGCGGTGATGCCGTTGAGTAGCGGGTTGCCCTCTGGGTTCCCGCCAGTCGCGCCCATGTCCCCACCGCTGCCTGGCATGCCACTCATATCTACGTCGCTGGCACCGCCGTCTGTGTCTTGATTGTCGGTGCCAGGGCTGCCGCCGCTTGAGCACGCAAACAGAGCCAGCGAAAGCCCGATCCCCAAGCATGTTGAGAAACGAGCCCGGCGAGCGGCAAAACCATCGAGTGTGCGCGTGTGTTGATGTTGCATAGCTCCATGGTAGGCAAGTTCAGCTGCGTTGTCTCCGTCGGCAAAATTTGCCAACCAGCGCCCAGACTTGCCCTTGCGGCCGCTCGGGACCGAGCTCGGCTCTGTCTGGCGCGGTCGCCATCGAGCGCTCCGTGATACCGTGACATCTATGCTCTGCCCACGCTGCAAAGAGCCCCTGATTGCGACGCTGGAGCAGACGCCAAGCGGTCGCATCGAGATCGATCGCTGTGCGTCCTGCCACGGAGTCTGGTTCGATGGCGGAGAGCTCGCCGCACTGGCCCAGCTGGGCAACAGCGAAGCCTTCGCGCTGCACTCGTCGATCCTGGTCGGCGATGCCGCGAGCATGCCCTGCCCTCGCCACCCCGAGACGAACATGATCGAGAGGCAGCTCGCGCCCAGCCGCACGCAAGCGGTGCCCATGCCAGGCGGGTCTGGATCGCCGCTTTCGATCGATCAATGCCCAACCTGCCATGGCCTGTGGTTCGACGGAGGAGAGCTGGATCAGCTAGCCCACTCGCTGCGCGATTCGCGCCTTGCGCCCTTCTTGGCTGATCCCGCGGTGATGAACGGCCCGTCGTCTGCGTGGCGCTGGCTGTTCATGCTCATGACCGGTCTTCCCGTCGAGCAGTGGCAGCCGCGCCTGCGTCGGCCGCTGGCCGTGATGACGCTTCTGGGGCTCTGCGTGCTGGTGTTTCTGTGGCAGATCAGCGATGGGCGCGACATGCTCGTCTCGCAGTACGCCCTGGTGCCCGCTCACTTCGTTCGTGGAGGCTGGCAACCTCTGCTCTTGCACATGTTCATGCATGGCAGCCTGCTGCACATCCTCGGCAACATGTACTTTCTGTGGGTCTTTGGAGACAACGTCGAAGATCGCCTGGGACCGCTGCGATTCCTGTTTCTGTACTTCGGGGCCGGGCTTGGGGCCGCGCTGTGCCACGCCCTGCTAACGGATCGCCCAGGTATCCCCGTTCTGGGTGCGTCAGGAGCCGTGGCCGGCGTCATGGCCGCCTACGTGGTGTTGTTCCCTCAGGCTCGCTTGGTATCGCTGATCTTCTTTTTCACCGTGCATTGGAAGACGCGCACATACCTTTTGGTCTGGCTGATCTATCAGCTGATCGGCGCGGGGCTTGGCATCCCCGGCATCGCTTGGTGGGCACACGTCGGCGGCTTTGCCGTCGGATACCTGCTCGCTCGCCCGTTCCGTCTGGGTGTTGCGGCGACTAACTCGTCCCCGCCGACGAGCCCTTGGCCCCCGACGCTAGATGCCTCTTCAAGTCCAGCCCCGCCGAACCGCCGACTCGAATGGTATTGAGCACTATTCGAGGACGATCTTCACAACGCCCGAGCGCTGTGGCTCGACCTTCGTGGTTAGATCGTCGTTGTAGTAAAGGATGAGCCGGACGGTGTGCGGACCCGGCTTCAGATACGGGGACGTGGAGAGATCCGGTACGTCAATGGGATCGGGAACCAGAAACGGGTTCGCATCGGTCGGCAGAACTTTGGTTTCCGCCTGAGTGAGGCTGGAATCGATAAAGGCGCGCACGCGGCCTTTGCCGTATTCTTTGACCGCTCCACTGCCCAACGCGAACTTGACCATCGTTGGGCCTGAGGAATCAAAGCCTCCGACGGTGAAGCGGACATCAATGCGCTGGCCAGCCTTGAGCTTCTGATCCTGGACCGGCGACATGATGCTGACCACTGGCGACGTATCTGGAGGCGGTTCACAGCCCGCGCTCGCCGCCAAAATGAGCAGCGCGCTTCCCAATGCCGTGCCCAAACGAACCATGCGTCTGCGGACATAAGCTGTCATCGTCATCATTGCCTCTAGTTTTCTGGAAGGTGTTGCGTTGCGAGTAGGAAGGCTGCGATGCCTTGCGCTGCCTCGGGCGAGGCAGACCGCAGAGCAGCAAAGCTACGAGGAAAACAGGGAAACGAGAGCGAGCTTAGTTGATACCGCAGAGCGGGTCATCTGAGCCCTTGCAGCGCTCGAACTTGGCCTTCTTCTCACGCTCTTTGGCGGCCTTGCGCTGGGCATCGGCTTCAGCAGCGGCCGCAGATGCGCGACGAGCGGCATCACGCGCCTGCCTTGCGAGCTCCATCTTTTCTTTCTCGTCCGTCGCGGAGCCCAACATTCTGCTGATGCGATCGACCTCACCCATTTTTTCGGACAGCACCTTCTGCAGACGAGCCTGCTCGTCCTTGTCGGCCTTGCGCTCGGCGTCCAGCTTGGCAATCAGCTGCCGACGCGCTTCCATCTTGGCTGCCGCTTGGCTGCGGTTCACGACGATCAGGATGACCACCGACAAGGTCACCAAGGCCGCTGCCACGGCGAAGATCAGCTTCCATGGAATTGGCTTGGTGCGGATGGCCTCGGCCTCGGCCGCCAAGCGGTTCTCTTCGATCTTCGCCTGTGCCTCGATGCGAGCCCGGCGCTCCGACTCTTCCAGCCGAACGCGGTCCTCCATCTCTTTGCGCTCTTTTTCTTCGCGAGCGCGGCGCTCCGCATCTTTTATGGCGCGGATTCGCGCCTCTTCCGCTTCTCGCGCGGCGCGCTCCGCATCTTCTTTGGCACGGCGCTCAGCTTCGATCGCTGCGATGCGAGCATCTTCCTCTTCACGCTGGCGATCTTCTTCGAGCTTGTGCAGCTCTTTCAGAGAGAACAAAAGCGAGTTTTCTTCGCGGGCCATTGCTACCGAAACTCCTTGGCATCCCGTCGGGGAAGGCGTCTACCTCGACGGCAGCCCCCGGTGAAGGTTCTCTAGATAATACCGTGCTCCCCGAGCTTTTTACAGAGATTGACCTGCGGCGCCGGAGCGGGGTACGACGCGGCTTCCATGTTGACTCGGACGCGTATGCTAACCGTGCCTGCCTCTTTATCGCTTTTGCTTCCCCCTGTCATCAGTTTTGGCAGGTTGCGAGCCCCCATGGGTTGGGTGGCTTGTGCTTGGCTAGCCCAAGCCTCGCTGATACATGCTGGCCCAACCGTTGTACAAGACGGTCCGCGCGTCGCAGGCACACCTCAACCACCCGCTGCACACCCTGGCTCGACGGCACCCGCC
>CAZKOY010000001.1:43640-91335 GCA_964554495.1 uncultured Myxococcales bacterium | reverse complement strand
CATGCCGCAGGCCCCATGCCCCCCGGTCCAGTGCTGCACCCCGACGAAAAACATCTGGCCAACCTGCGTCAGTTGACGGCCGGAGGCGAAAACGCGGAAGCCTACTGGTCCTTCGACGGAAAGCGCTTGAGCATGCAGGCCACGACGGCCAGCGATCGCTGCGATCAGATCTATACCCTGGACCTCGGAGAATCGAACCGTGGCCTTGGTCTACTCAAGCAGCTTAGTGGCGGCCACGGACGACACACCTGTAGCTATTTCTTCCCGGCAGGCGACCGCGTCCTGTTCAGCTCGACGCGGCACCTAAGCGACGCCTGTCCACCGACGCCGGATCGCAGCAAAGGGTATGTCTGGCCGCTTTACAACTACCAGATCTACAGCAGCAAACCCGACGGCAGCGACCTGAAACGAATGACGCAGACCCAGGCCTATGATGCCGAAGCCACCGTCTGTCGGGATGGCAGTGTCATCTTCACCTCGGATCGGGACGGTGACCTTGAGCTGTATCGCATGAATCTCGACGGTACAGGGGTCAAGCGGCTCACCAATGCCCCCGGCTATGACGGCGGAGCGTTCTTTTCCGAAGACTGCCAGCACATCGTCTGGCGAGCCGCCCGGCCGCGCAGCGCTGCTGAACTTGCCGAGATGCGCGCGTTGCTCAAGGAACACTTGGTCCGCCCGACACGCATGGAGCTTTGGGTCGCCAATGCCGACGGCTCAAACGCGCACCCAGTGACCGACTTCGGGGCGGCGTCGTTTGCCCCCTTCTTCTATCCCGCCAAGCTCGCCGGAGCCGCCAACCGCCGCATCATTTTCTCGTCGAACTACGGCGATCCGCGCGGACGTGAATTCGACCTGTGGGCCATCAACTCCGACGGCACCAACATGGAGAGGATCACGTTCAGCCCGGACTTTGACGGCTTTCCGATCTTCTCTCCCGACGCGACGAAGCTGGTGTTTGCGAGCAACCGCGGCGGCAAGGTTCGTGGCGAGACCAACATCTACGTCGCTGACTGGCAGTCCGGGCCAGCCGTGCAAAGCGCGTTTGTCACCACCGCCGCCGACGAGGCGCAAAAGCGCATGGCCTGGCTGACCGATCCCGCGCGCGAAGGGCGGGGTGTTGGAACCAAGGGCATCACCGCTGCAGCCGAGCAGATCGCGACGTGGATGGCGCAAGCTGGCCTTACCCCAGGCGCCGATCCTGCAGTCAGCGCCAAAGACAAATCAGGCAAGCCTTCGTTCTTTCAGGATGTTGAGGTCTTCGTCGGTGTTCGCGACCAAGGAACGCGTGTGCGAATCGCCGAGCCCGCCCCAGGCCGCCCCTTGCGAGCCGACGAAGTCAGCCCCGCCGGCATGTCAGGAACCGGCGCGTGGAGTGGCCCTCTGAAGTTCTGCGGCTATGGCATCACCGCCCCGGAAGCCCACTGGGACGACTTCGCCGGCAACGATCTGAAGGGCCACGTCGCGGTCATTCTGCGCGGCGTGCCAGCCAACAAGTTCTCGGGGGGTGCCGCGCGCTCGTACTCAGACCTGCGCTTCAAAGCCTGGACAGCTCGTGAGCACGGAGCGACCGCCGTGGTCTTCGTCGACCTTAGCAGCGATGGTGTGCCCAAGTTGACCCTCGATGGCCCCGAGGGTGGCGCCGGTCTGCCGGTTCTGTTCTTGGCAAAAAATACGCTCGCTGAACTTCTGCGGGGCACGGGCACATCGTCGCCAGCCGAGATCTTGAGCAGCCTGGAAAAGGCCGCTATCGAGGGTAAGCCGAGTAGTGTGACGCTGACTGCCAAGCTGGCCGGTGAAGTCAAGCTGGCGCGCGAGTCGCGACGCGAGCGCAACGTCATCGGCTTCCTGCCAAGCGGTGCCGCGGATGCCCCGGTCCTCGTCTTGGGCGCGCACTATGATCACTTGGGATTCGGGGGGCGCGGCTCGCTGGCTCCTGGAGTGAAGGCCGTCCACCCTGGCGCCGACGACAACGCGTCGGGCACCGTGGCCTTGCTGCACACCGCCGCTCAGCTAAAAAAACAGCCGTTTCCGACGCCGACCGACGTCTATTTCGTGGCATTCACGGCTGAGGAAGTCGGTCTCGTCGGCTCCAGCCGCTTCATCGAAAAGCTGCCGCGCGGCCTGCGCAAGGAACGCATCAAGGCCATGTTCAACTTTGACATGGTCGGTCGCCTGGCTTCGGCTGCCGGTCAGACCCTGCCCAGCGTCGTGGTGCAAGGCAGCGACTCGGCTAGCGAGTGGGCTGAGATCGTCGCACCACGCTGCCAAAGCCAGGCCCTGTTCTGCCGCTTGGGCGGCGACGGCTATGGCCCCAGCGACATGACGCCGTTTTACGGCAATGGCGTGCCGGTCTTGTTCTTCTTTACAGGGGCGCATGCCGACTATCACCGCCCCAGCGATACCGTCGACAAAATCAACGCTATGGGCATAACCCAGATCGCCGATCTGGCCGCCCTGTTGGTGCGCGATACCGTCGATCGCTTGCGCCAAAACCCGACGGGCCTGACCTGGAAAAAGCCCAGCGGGCCGCCACCGCGGGCCGGCGACCGAGGCTATGGCGCGTATCTGGGAACCATTCCCGATTACACAGCGATGCAGGGCAGCCGCGGAGGCGTCAAGCTGACCGGAGCCCGCCCACAGAGCCCCGCCGAAGCAGCGGGCGTGCGCTCTGGCGATGTCCTTGTGGGCCTTGGCGACAGCAAGATCGAGACGCTGGAAGACATGGCCTTTGCCCTAAAGAAGTACAAGCCAGGGCAGGAAGTTGACGTCATCGTCCTTCGCGACGGGCAGCGCGTGGTTCTTAAGACCACGCTCAAGGCCCGCACGGAATAGCCGACATAGAAGCCGGTTATGCGCGTCTTGGGAATCGAGTCCTCGTGCGACGAAACAGCCTGCGCCATCGTCGAGCTGATCGACGGCACAGCGCAAAACGGCGCCGCTTCCCGTGAGGCTGTGCCACTGCTTTGGGTGCGCGCCGATGTCGTCGCTTCGCAGATCGAACTGCACAACCGCTGGGGCGGCATCGTCCCCGAGATCGCGGCACGGCATCACATAAAAAACATCCTGCCGACCCTCGACAGCGCGCTGCAGCAGGCGAGCATTCAGCTGGGCGATCTCGACGGCATCGCGGTCACCCGTGGGCCGGGCTTGGTCGGCGCCCTGCTGGTTGCGGTCCAGGTCGGCAAAGCGCTGGCGTTTGCTCGCGGGCTGCCGCTCATCGGCGTAAACCACTTGGAAGGTCACCTGCTCGCGGCGTACCTGTGCGAAACAGAAGGCCAGAAGCGCCCGCCCCTGCCCCATCTGGCGCTGCTCGTTTCGGGTGGGCACACGGCCTTGGTCCATGTCCGCGGCCTTGGAGACTACAGCGTGCTCGGCAGCACTAGCGATGACGCGGCTGGCGAGGCCTTCGACAAGGTCGGCAAGATCTTGGGCCTGGGTTATCCCGCCGGCCCGCATATCGATCGCTTGGCCGAACACGGCAACCCCAGTGTGTTTCGTTTTCCGCGCGCGATGACCGGACGCAAGCGCGGGCTGCAGCTTAGCTTCAGCGGTCTGAAGACTGCCGCCGCCATGCTGCTGGCCCAACGTCCGACGCCACAAGGCCACGAGCTGGCCGATTTCTGCGCGTCTTTTCAGGCCGCGATCGTTGAACAGCTACAGCGCAAGACGGCGCTGGCCTTGGATCAGCTGGGACCCGGAATCGGCGCCGTCGTGGTCTCAGGCGGTGTGGCCTGCAACCGCGGGCTGCGGGCCAGCTTGGCCAGCCTATGCAACGAGCGCGGCATCGACTTCTTTGCAGCCAAGCCCCGCTGGTGCGCGGACAACGCCGCCATGATCGCTGCCGCCGGAGCTCTGCGCCTGCGTCGCGGCGAGCGCAGCGATGAGCTGCTCAACGCAACTGCCACCCTGCCCCTTTCCGCATGAACCCCATCGAGCCTTCGTCCCCCATCGCAACCGATGTGATCTTGGATGCGCGCACGCTGATCGAGCGCTATGGCATCCGCGCCAAAAAGAGCTGGAGCCAGAACTTTCTCGTCGATGATCGCGCATATCGAGCCATTGTTGCAGCCTGCCAGTTGAGTCCAGGGGATGTCGCCATTGAGATCGGCGCCGGCCTGGGCACGCTCACCAGCCATCTTCTGGCGACAGGTGCGGAAGTCATCGCCATCGAGCGTGAGCGGGACATGTGCGCGGTCCTGCAAGCCGAGCTGTGCTCACACCCGCGCTTGACTCTGCACGAAGCCGATGCGCTGTCCGTCGAGCTGCCCGCGCTGCTTATGGGACGCAGCCTGCCCCGCAAGCCGGTCGTCGTCGGCAACCTGCCTTACCAGATCACCTCGCCGCTGATCTTTCACTGCCTGGCTCACAGGGCACTTCTGCGCAGCCTGGTCATCATGATCCAGCGCGAGGTGGCCGATCGGCTGCTGGCCACCGTCGGAAGCGACGCCTATAGCGCGCTGTCAGCACAGGTGCAGATGCTCGCCAGGGTCGAGCTCGTCTGTCACGTGGGCCGCCGCGCCTTCATTCCTGCTCCCAACGTCGACTCGACTGTCGTGCGCCTGACCCCCTTTGTCGAGAGCCGGGTGCCCGTACGCGATCTGTCAGCGTATCAGGCCGTGGTGCGCGCGGGATTTTCACAGCGACGGAAAATGCTGCGCAATTCGCTTCTTGCGCAGCTGGGTGAACAGGCTCTGCCAGCGCTGCAGGCGAGCGGCATTGATCTGAGCCGCCGCGCCGAGACGCTGTCCGTCAGCGAGTTCGCGCAGCTTGCCGACGCGCTGACTGCGCAAAGCCAGACGCCGTCTTCAAGCAGCAAGTAGGTCCCAGGAACTTCGCGAGGAAAGCCAGGAACGAGCGCGGGAGAAGATAGGGACGCTGCCCGCCGCGAGGTTGGGCAACCTCGCACGCAGGAGAGAGGCCGGGGGTTACTTCTGCGCGGGCTGTACCAGCACGAACAAGGACTGCTCACCGCGCTGCACAAGCAGGACATGGCCGCCGGACCGCTCGCTGGTCAGAGCTTTGACGGCATCCTCAGCGGTACGCACGGACCGACGATCGACTTCCAGGATCACGTCGCCGCGGGCCAAGCCAGCCTCTGCAGCCGGGCTGCCCGGCTTGATGGCGTTGATCAACACACCGTGATCCGCCTTGAGGCCAAAGCGCTCGGCCATCTGCGGTGTCAGCGTCTGCAGGCCCAGGCCCAGCTTGGCCTTGCTCGCTTGGCCATCGTCGCTGCTGGCCGCAGCCGGCGATCCGTCTTCACCCGGAAGCTCGGCCGTCTTGGCCGTGAGCGTCATCAGCTTGCCGTCTCGCCAGACCTCAAGACCAATTGCATCGCCGACGCGACGAGCTAGCACATAGCGCTGCACATCGCGCGAGGTCATCACGGGCTTGCCGTCGACCTTGACGATCACGTCGCCGCGCCGGACACCGGCTTTCTCGGCGGGAGCGCCCGGATTGAGCTGACCGACCAGCGCGCCTTTCTCGGGAGCGCCCATCGCCTTGGCCATATCCGTCGTATAGGGCTGCATCGAGATGCCCAAGAACGGCCGCCGCACCTTGCCGCTGGCGATTAGCTCACGCGCAATAGGCTTGGCCATGTCCGACGGGACCGCAAAGCCGATGCCAATGTTGCCACCCGGTCCCAAGATCGCGGTGTTGATGCCGATGATTTCCCCGTTCAGGTTGACCAGCGGCCCGCCCGAGTTGCCAGGGTTGATCGACGCGTCGGTCTGCAGAAAGTCCTGGTAGTTGCCCCCACGATCGCCAATGCCAGAGCGGCCTTTGGCGCTGATGACTCCGACGGTCACGGTGTGATCCAGGCCAAACGGATTGCCGATCGCCATGACCCACTCGCCGACAGCAAGCTTTTCGGAATCACCCAGCGGCGCGGCCTTGAGCGAGAGCCCCTTGGTCTGGACGCTGATCACCGCCAAGTCCGAGCGAGGATCGGTTCCCACGATCTTGGCTGGCAGCTCTTTTCCGTCGAGGAACTGGACCTTGATCTCGTCAGCGCCCCCGACGACGTGGTTGTTGGTGAGGATGAAGCCCTTTTCATCGATGACGACCCCGGATCCGGCTCCGCGCTGCAGCGGCGCCCCCATGTCCTCGTCGCCGCCCTCCTCGTCGTCTTCGGGTCCCCCAAACGGTCCGCCAAATGGGAAGGGCATGTTCGGATGGAAGGGAAAGCCGCGTCGCATCACGCGCGAGACTTTCTGTTTCTTGGCGACGCGAATGGCGACCACGCTCGGCGAGACCTGCTCAGCCACTTGCGCAAACGTCCGCGACAGCCCACGCGCGTCCTCGACTTGCCCTTTTCCCGTGGGCAGTGCCGCAGCCGGCGTTCCCGTCGAGCTTGTCGTTGAACCTGCGGTCTGCGTCGTCACCATCGCCACCGCGGGCCCAGCAGCCGAAGCAGCCTGATCCCAGGTCACCTTGACCCGCGTGCAAGCCAGGGTGATGAGAGCGCCCGTAGAGAAAAGCGCAATGCTGCGCCAGAAGCGCGTCTCTCGGAGTTGCGTTGCCATGTCCTGTTTCCTCCAGTCCATTGCCCAAGGGGGCGCGAAATACACGAGTATCGCGAAAGCTAATGACTGCCAGAGCAACAGACAAGCCCGGTCTGCCATTCCCACGAGGCCCACAGTTCGCCCATGACAGTGGGCCGCCGCCCGGTCAGAGCGTGTAAGAATAACCTTGCTCATCAGCACTGGAGACCGAGTATGCCCAGCACGGAACACGCGTCAGAGACTCGCCCCGCCGCCAGAAAGACCGGCCTGCCCGCCGGGGTCAAGCTGGCGCTAAAGATCTTCGCGGGTCTTTTGGGACTGGTCGTCATCGGCTTCCTGGTGGTGGGCTTTGCCGTCGACCTCGGTGGCATGGTTGAAAAGCAGATCACGGCCCAGGCCCCCAAGATTCAAGAAAAGCTGGGACGCAAGATCCGCGTTGGGCGGGTTCGTCTGAAGCTCTTGCCCAAGACGCGGCTTGAGATCCGCGACATTGCCATCGAGGCACCCGAGGGGGCCGCTGGGCTGCTCTCTCAGCCGTTGCTCAGCATCGGGGCGGTACGCGCTCGCGTCGCTGTGTTTCCGCTGTTGTGGTCGCTCGGCCGCCGCGTCGAAGTCGACAGCGTCGAGATCACAGACCTGCGCGTACAGGTGATGCGCAGCGCCGACGGTCGCCTGTCGTACCAAGACATCTTGGAAAAGCTAGCCGATCAGCCCGAGAGCCCGCCGATGACGCAGGCCGAGATCGATCGCCTAGCTGGCATCGTCCTTCATCAAGCGGCTCTCAGCGATGGAGCGATCCTGTTCTACGACCTGTCGACGCCCTATGGGGCGGCGGCGCCGATCAAGATCGAAGGCATCCAACTAGGCCTGCAAGAAGCCCGCTTGTTCGAGCCGTTCTCGCTGACCTTGGACATGTCGCTGCTCTCCGCGCAGCGCAACTTTCATCTCGGCCTGACCGTCGGCCCGCTGCCGCGCGATCTGCAAGTGACGCAGCCCATCTCGCTCTTGCGCAAGGCCGAGCTTGAGATCCTGCCGATCGAAGTCGAGCCGCTCTTGCGCTTTCTGCCAGCCTCGCCGGGCGTGGGGCTGGCGCGGGCTCGTCTGGAAGCCAAGCTGGCTCTTTCGACTCCCCTCGACTCTGGCAACCTGAGTCTGTCGGCGTTCTTTGCCGCGCGCGGACTGACGCTGGAACAGGATGCAGGCTCGGGATTTCCGGCGGCACAGCGACGAGGACAACCCGTGGATGTCAAGCTGGAAGCCCAGCTTGGCGCGACGCTGGTGGCCGGCGATGTGAAGCTCGACAAGCTGGACCTTTCCTTGAACGACATGGCGATCAGCGCCAAGGCCGACGTGCGCAGCCTATGGGCGACGCCAGCGGTCCACATGCTGAGCATCGCCTCGCGCGGCTTTCTGCTCGAACGCATGGTGGCTATGCTGCCGCCGGCCGCCATTCCCAAAGGCGCCGAGCTACGCGGCCCGATCCAGCTACGTGGCAGCGCGTCGGGCTCGCCGACAGCGGCACAGATTGAAGTGGCCTTGGATCTGACCCCTGCGACGGTGATGCTGCCTGTGTTGTCCAAGCCCGCAAGCACGCCGCTGTCGCTGGAATTCAAAGGTCAAGTGCAGGGAGAAAAGAAGGGCGCGCTGATCGAAAAGCTGGGCCTGACGCTTGGCCCGATGGCGTTGCTGCTGCGTGGGCAAGTCCGCTCGGCGGATGATCTGGACCTGAAAGCCGATACCGGCACGGTGGATCTCGATCGCCTGCTGCGCCTGCTGCCCACCGTCGAAAAGGCGGTTCCAAAAGGCAGTCGCATCGACGGCGATCTGCGTGTCGTGGCCAGCATCAAGAAGCAAGGCGAGCAGGTCGATCTGGGCGCCAACGTAACGATGAAAAACGCCCTCATCGACCAGGGAGAGCTGGATCTGCGCGGCGGCGCGGATCTGCAAGCGCAGGTCCGTTCCACCGCGAACTCTGCGTCGGTCCAGGCCGATCTCGATCTGACGGCAGCGCAGCTCAAGATGCCCGGCAGCATCGACAAAGATCGCGGGGTGCCCATGCGCTTGCGAGCGCAAATCGAGCGCAGCGCCCGCGTCGTCGTCGTCAAGCTCGCCGAGCTTACACTGCCGGGCGGCACGCTGCGCGTCAACGGCAAGGCCGATCTGGGCAACAACAACCTGGATATGAAAGTGCCGGTGGTCGATCTCGACCTCGCCAAGCTGGCGAACGTGCTGCCGGCGCTGAATCGCGGCAGTCTGGGTGGGCTGATGGATAGCAAGCTGCGCATCGCGCTGGCCATCGACGGAAACCCCAACAAGCTGGCCAGCGTGCGGGCACGCCTGGATGAATTTCACATGAGCGTAGCTGGCGGGACGATCAAAGGAACCGGCGAGGTGATCGGCCTGAACCAGCCACGCAAGATCGCCTTTAACTTCAACGCCGATCGCTTGGACCTTGATCGAATCCTCGGTGACAAGAAAAGCAGCGACGATGACGGCGACAACAAGACCGGCGGCGGAGACAGCCCACCGCCGCGCTGGCTCAAGCAGCTCGACCTAAACGGACGTGTGCAGATTGACAGCGGCAAATACAAAGGCGCCGCCGTACGTGACTTCTTGCTGGAGCTGACCATGCTCGACGGACGACTGCTCATCAAGACGCTGCGCGGGCAGGCCTTGGGTGGCTCGGTCAGTGCGACCGGCTCAACGATCGACTTTGGTCCCAGCCGTCCGCGCTTCAACCTGCGCGCCAAGCTCGATCGCATCGAGCTCAGCGATGCGCTGTCGCTGCGCGGTGGCGACGTCGGCAAAAAGATCTCGGGCCGCGGCTCGATGGATCTGTCCGCCGATGGCAGCGGCCTTTCGTGGGCAGACATTGCACCGCGCATCACCGGCCAGCTCGGCATGGGCTTCACCAACGGTCGCTTCGAGGGTGCCGGCCTGACCCCGCAAATCGTGAACCCGCTATTGTCGCAGCTTGGCAACAAGCTCGGGCAAAACGGCGGCAATCGCGACATGACGATCCGCGATCTACAGGCGCAGTTCCGCATCGAGGGCGGACGCCTGCATACCAACACACCGCTGCGCATCAACACCGAAGAAGGCGCACTGGCTCTGACCGGCAGCATCGGCCTCGACAAGACCATGAACCTGGCCGGCTCGCTGGACCTGTCGCCCAAGGCCATCGCAGCAGCGACGGGTGGGAAAGTGGTTCCCGACAGCCCAATTCCGGTTGGCCTGCGGGTTGGGGGCTCGATCAGCAGCCCGCAGCTTCAGATCACGGATCTGCCTAGGACCGTCGCCGCCCTGCTGCAGGCCGTGGCACGTGGTCGAGGCGCTGATCTCCTCAAGAACCGCGGTGGCGGCGTGCTGCCCAATGTCCTAGGCGGAGCCGCTGGAGCAGGCGGAGCAGGTGGCGGCATCCTGCCTGGCCGTACGACGCCTCAGCTGCCGATGGGCCTGCCGGGCCTGGGTCAGCCGGGCGCACCGGCAGGACAGCCGACACAGCCCGCCCAGCCGGGTCAACCACCCGCTCAGCCCGGTCAGCGCTTGCCACAGGGCGTGCAGCAGGGCCTGCAGAACCTCTTTGGTCGCTAGGCGCTCTCTGCGTTCCCTCCTGAGTAGCTCGCACTGGTAGACCAAGCCGCCTCGCACGCTGCACCGCAGCCGACATTGCGCAGAAAAATTCACAGCCTCCGAGGCGCGTGCTACTCGTGAACGTCTACGCATGTCGCGCCGTCGCCCTTCTTCATCGACCGCGCTGCGCATTCTGTCTGATCTTCGTCTGCTGCCGAAATTGGGCCGTCATGCTCGCAAGCGTGGCGGCAGCGCCTATCGCGTAGGCGCGGCGGCGGGCTCTCGTCGAATGCGCAGCAGCGTGCCGTTTTGGCGTCGCCATCGCACGCCCTTGGCACTCGGGAGCGTGCTGGTCGCGCTCGCTGCCATCAACCTGTACGTCCTTTACTATCGCAGCAATACATCAGTGCCGGCGCTGATGGACTTGGCCAGCAGTGGCCGACGAGCTGCACTCAGCCCGCGCCTGATTGGTCCCCCCGGTACGCCGCCCGTGCCGGTGCGTCCCACGCGCAAGCCGCGCAACGCGCTGTCGCTGCCCGACTTCCCGCGCGTAACAGAGGTCCGCCTGAAGCCAAACGAGTCGCTGGCCAGCGTTTTGAAGGCGCAAGGCATCGTCGGAGCGATGGCAGAAGAGCTCCTGGCCACGCTGCAGCCCCTGCAGGATCCAGGCGGCTTTGGGCCCCAGCAAACGCTGACCTTTTTTCAGGATGCCGATGATGCGCTCGCCGCGGTTGACTACCGCCTGACCGCAAGCAGCGCATACCACCTAGAACGCGTGGCCACCGGCAGCGCCGAGCGCTTCGTCGCGCACCGCTTGGATCAGCCCATGCAGCGAGCGCCGCACGCCGTCACGTTGACCTTCGTACGCGACGGCGACCTAGCGAGCGCTGTCACGCAAGCCGGTGAACACGCTGCGCTGGCCAGCCGCCTCGCCGAGCTATTTGCCTGCGAGCAGCCGCTGCATCTGGAAGCCCGCACGGGGGATCGCCTGCGCGTCCTTATCGAAAAAGTCAGCATCGGCGGCAGCTTCTATCGCTATGGGCGCCTGCTGGCTGCCGAGCTTCTGCCGAAGGCTCGCTCGACGGCACCGGAAGCGGGGCGTCCGGCAAGCCTGCGCGCTTTCTTAAGCCCGCAGGCTGCCGCCTCGCAGGACAACGCAGGAGCCGCGGCCGGAGCGTCTCGCCACTATTTCACCGAGTCCGGCGAGAGCCTGTCGCGCACCCTGTGCCGCGTGCCGCTGCAGCTTAGCCGCCCTCCCGAGAGCATCGCGACAGCCCGCGGTGTGACCCGTCCGATCAAGCCCGCTCTGCATGGCGATCGCACCCGCAGCGCCGTCGACTTCCCGGCGCCGCTGGGGGCTCCTGTGTATGCCGCAGCAGCAGGTCGCGTGGTCGCGCTGGGCTCGCGCACTCCCGGTGGGCTGACGCTGAGTCTGGCCCATGCCGGAGGCGTCGAGACCACGTATCAGCACCTGTCTCGCACTGCCAAAGGCCTGCGCATCGGACAGAGCGTGCGCCTGCGACAGCTTGTGGGTTTCGTCGGACAGACCGGCCCATATCCGACGGGACCACTGGGCGCGCAGCCGCACCTGCACTTCAGCCTGCGCGTGGCGGGGAAGCTCGTCGATCCGCTGCGCTATCGCGCGCCTCGTGAAGCGCCCTTGCCGGCTTCGGCTCGGTCGGCCTTTAACGATCACGTCGCTAGCTGGCTTGAAAGCCTGTCACAGCCCGATGCGCCCGCCGTTCCTATCGCCGACGCTCGATCCTCGCTGAGCCGGCCATAGCTGCGCAGCTACGTGACGCCTTTCTGGCAGCGCTGCGCGATGCACTCCGCTAGCGCGAGTCATAGATCGCCAAGCTGGGCAGCTCGACACAAGACAGGAAGCCACTGCGACCGCAGCCGGTGTCGATGCCGATCAAGTCGCCTCTGATCCAGACCTGACGCACCGCATCTGGCGTCTCAGGATCCCCATCGGCTGGCAGCGTGCTGGTATCGGTGTGGCCGAAAACGATGCGCTTCCCGTGGTACTGCTGAAAAAAGTCGCGCTCGCGCATCCACAGAAGCGAACGCGAGCTGCCCTCGCGGGGATGCAGCCAGTGATCGCCTTCCCCGTCGAGGCCTGCGTGGACATAGATCGCGTGCTGGTCTTCGTACCAAAGCGGTAGATCTTTCATCCAGCCGCGCAGCCCGTCGGGAAACCAGCCGCCCGGCTGCAAGAGCAGCATCGTCTCTTGCATGAGGTCCATGCCGCGCACATCGACCAGCGAGCGAAGGAGCGCACGACAGCCGTTTCCGTCAGGCAGCAAGAAGCCCGGATTGGGCGACTGCAGGGTCTCAAGCCAGGCGTCTTCGTGGTTGCCGCGCAGCGTAATCACGCGAGCCGGATCCGTCTGACGCAGCGTCTCGACGCACTCGACCACTTCAATCGATTTCGGGCCGCGATCGATGTAGTCGCCCAAGAACACGATGGTGTCCTCTGCCGTTCGCGACGGCAGCTTGGCCAAGAGGCGCTGCAAATGCTCTAGCTCGCCATGGATATCACCGATGGCAAAGGTCCTCTGCACGCACCGAATCGTATCACGCAGAGTGGGAGGCTGGGCACGTCCGCGGCACCGTCTCCCCCTCGCGATCGGAAAGGTGGTCTAATGGCCGCATGCTGCTGAGAGAATCCGCTGCACCTTCGCGGGGGATCGCCCCCTTTCGGATGATTTTTGCGCGTATCCTGCTGCTTACTGGCCTAGGGGCAGGGCTGATGATGCTTGGGGGGTGCCCTCGCCACGACGCGACGGCACCTTCGCGCAGCGCAACCGATGGCTTGACGGCATCGGCGCAGGCGGCCCCGCAGCCCAAGACCGTTTCGCCACTTCAGAGGAAGAACATGCCGCGCTCAAAGGATTGGAAGCGGGTCGACACGCTGATCGAAGAGCAGAAGTTCGAAGAGGCCCGCGCGCTGTGTGTGACGATCCGCGCGACCGCGCAAAAGCAGGGCAACAGCGAAGAGTGGACGGAAGCGCTGATCAAAGAAGTGCAGCTACAGGTCGGCCTGCATGGTCACGAGACGGCGGTGCGCTTGTTGCGCAGCGAGTCGTGGCCGCAAGACAGCCTTTCGCAGATCACGCTGGAGCTCTATTACGCGTACAGCTTGATGAACTATCTGCGCGCGTACTCGTGGGAGATCGCCAAGCGCGAGCGCGTCGAGACAAAGGGACCCATCGATCTGAAGTCATGGACCCGCGATCAGATCTTTGGCGAAGCGCAGCGCGCCTATGCTCGCGTATTTCAGCGACGGGCAGAGCTGACTGCCACACCGCTTGCAACGCTGGCTGAGTACCTGCAACCAGGCAGCTATCCGGCCCATGTTCGCGGCACGCTGCGCGATGCGGTTTCGTACCTCGCTGCCGAGCTTCTCGCCGATAGCAGCCACTGGAAGCCCGTCGAAAGCAACGAGCTCTTTCGCTTGGACTTCGCGCGACTGCTTGGGGGCTCGCTGGAAGCCGAGGCAAACCGCATCGACGACGACAGCAAGCATCCGCTTCTGCGCGCCATCGCCGTGCTTGATGATCTGGAACGCACGCACGCAAGCCTGGGCGAATCTCGACGGGAAGCGACCCTGGAAGCACGCCTTGAACGCCTGCGCATGCTGCATCGCCACTTCACCGATCGCCGCGATCGCTCGCACATCGTCGCGCACCTTTCGAAGCTGCTGCCGGAGTATCGCAGCGTCGCGTGGTGGGCCATGGGCAAGGCGCTCGAAAGCGAGCTTGTTCGCGAGGGGACCGGCGATCTCAAGAAAGCCTATGAGCTCGCCAAGGAGGGACAAAGCGCCTATCCCGATTCGGTGCCGGGGAACATCTGCGCGCAACAGATGGCGGCGATCTCGGCGCCCGACTTCAACATGGACGGCATGCAGAGCGACGCTCTGGGCAAGCGCTCGCTGCGCGTACGGCACAAGAACCTGGACCAGCTCTACTTCCGCGTATACGCCGCCAATCTGCAAGAGCGCATCGAGTCGTCCCAGGACTACAACCTGCTTTACACCACCCAAGAGCTAACCAAGCTTGTCCGCGGCAAGCAGCCCGTCGCGAGCTGGGTGGAAAAGCTGCCTGCCACGCCCGACTTCCAGATGCACAGCACGTATGTGACGCCACCGATCAAGCAGCACGGCTGGCACATCATCGTGGTGTCCAAGCAGCCTGACTTTGCCGCGCAAGGCAACCGGGTCTTTGGGCTGAACTTCATCGCCACCGACCTGGTGCTGGTCAGCCGCGTCATCGACAAGACCTTGGAGGTCACGGCGGTCTCTGGCTCGACGGGAAAGCCGCTGCCCGGCGCGCAGGTTTATCTGTATGAACAAAACTATGGCGGCAAGCATCGACGCATCGACAGCGAAAAGACCGATGCCCAAGGCGTCGCGCGCTTGAGTGGAACCGATGGCAAGTCCGCTTTTGTGCTGGCGCAGTATGGCGAGCACTGGGCGCTGGATGTCCAGACGCACTACTTCGGTCGCCGCTACCGCGAGCCGGCTGAAAAAGCCTCGCTGGTCTATACCGATCGCAGCATCTATCGCCCCGACCAGAAGCTGTTCTTCAAGATCGTGGCGTACAGCGGCAAGCGCGAAGCAGCGCGCATGGAAGTCGAAAAAGGCGCCAAGCTAAACGTCGTTCTTCTCGACGGAAACAACCAAGAAGTCGCCAAGACCGATCTGGTGTCGAATGAGTTCGGCAGCGCAGCCGGTGAGTTCACGATTCCAAGCGGTCGCCTGCTGGGAAGCTGGCGCGTCGAGGTGCGCGGCGCATACAGCGGTCAGGCGATGGTCCGTGTCGAAGAGTACAAGCGGCCAACGTTTGAAGTAACGCTGAAAGATCCCAGCGAAGCGCTGCGGCTGGGCAAGCCGGCGACGCTGACTGGCGAGGCGCGTTACTTCTTTGGCATGCCCGTTACTGCTGGCAAGGTCGCCTATCGCGTCAGTCGCGAGCCGGTGTATCCGTGGTGGTGGGGTTTCTTTGGCTTCCCGACGCAGAGCGGCAGTCAGACCGTGGCCAACGGCACCGTTGAGCTCGATGCCAGTGGCGTGTTCAAGATCTCGTTCACGCCGGCTGCCGACGAGCGACTCGCGCAAGACAAGAACGCCAAAGACATCAGCTATCGCTACCTGGTCAAGGCTGACTTAACCGATGAAGGGGGCGAGACGCGCTCGGCCTCGCGCGGGTTCCGCTTGGGCTTCCGATCGATTGAAGCGGCGATCGATGTCGAAGGCGGCTTCGTCCGCGAAGGGGCAAGCGATGCCTCGCGTGTCACCATTCGCCGCAGCAGCCTCGACGGAGTACCGCGCTCAGGGGATGGCAGCTATCGCTTGCTGGCGCTTGCGGCCGACGGGCCGCTGGTCATGCCCGCCGATGTCCCACTTCTGGGTCGCGGCGAAGACGAGGACGAGAGCACCCCGACCAGCCATCCCACGCCCGGCGATCGCCTGCGCCCCCGCTGGTCACCGGGGTATTCGGAAGATGGCGCCCTGGCCCGCATGCGCGATGGCAACGAGCAGCAGCGCGGCAAGCTGCGCCACAACGAAAAAGGCGAAGCGCAGATCAAGCTGCCGCCCCTTGCCGCCGGGGCCTATCGCCTGCGCTACGAAACCGTCGATGAGTTCGGCGAAAAAGTCGAAGCATGGAAAGACTTTGTCGTTGGAGGCAGCGGACGTACGAGCAGCCCAGCCCTGCCCTTCCTGGTGCGCTTTGCCAGCTCACAAGTGCAGGTCGGGCAGACGGCCAAGCTGCTGATCGCTTCTGGTTTTTCTGATCAGGCACTGAACCTGGAGATCTTCCGCAGCGGTCAGCTCGTCGAGCGGCGATTGCTCTCGGGCACCACGCTCATCGACTATCCGGTGCGCGAAGACGACCGCGGCGGCTTGGCGTTCGTCGTATGGATGGTGCGCGATCACCAATATCTGTCGCAGCAGCTTCCGCTGTCTGTGCCCTGGGACAACAAACAGCTTCAGCTGGAATTCGCGACGTTCCGCGACAAGCTGCGTCCTGGCCAGCGCGAGTCCTGGCGCATCACGGTCAAGGGCCCCGATGGTGCTGTCGTCGGTCGCGGCGTCGCCGAGCTTCTGGCCTATATGTACGACCGCAGCTTGGATCTGTTTTCGCCGCACAGCCCGCCGAGTCCGCTGTCGCTGTTCCCGTATCGTGGCAACGCCACGTGGTCACGATCAACGCTCGGCAGCGGTTCAGCGCAGTGGCTCGTCAATGACTACTACGTGCCAGGGCATCCCAACGCCAAGCTGACCGAGTCCTCGCTGAAGTTCTTTGATGGCTATGCGATCGGCGGGCCCGGCAGCGGCGGTTATGGTGGTGGGCCATTTGGAGGCATGGCCGTGCGCAGTGTGATGCCGATGATGGCTCCGGGTGCGCCGCCACCGCCACCCGCGCAGCCCGCACCGCGACCCGCGGCTCCAGCCGCTGCCCGCGCTCGCCTAGAGCGCGCTGATGCTCTGGCGGAATCGCGCAGCGAGCCTGATGCAGAAGACGAAGTCATGCGCGGCCCAACCAAGCCTGCCGATAGCGAGACTCCGCAGATTCGCAGCAACTTCGCCGAGACTGCGTTCTTCTTGCCGTCGCTGATCACCGACAAGGACGGTAGCGCGGTGCTGGAATTCCAGGTTCCCGATTCGGTCACAGCCTGGAATGTCTGGGTCCACGCGATCACCAAAGATCTGCGCTCAGCATCGCTGCGCAAAGATGCACGCACCGTGAAAGAGCTGATGGTGCGGCCGTACCTTCCGCGCTTTTTCCGCGAGGGCGACAGCGCCGATCTAAAGGTCATGGTGAACAACGCAAGCGATCACGCACTGCGCGGATCGCTGAAGCTTGAGATCGTCGATCCCGACAGCAAAGAGGCGCGACATGCGCTGTTCCAAGTCGCGCAGACCGAGCACAGCTTCCTGGTTGACGCCGGCAAAAGCACGACGCTGCACTTCCCACTTTCGGCACCGCGTCGCGTTGGCGAGTACGCATTCCAAGTGGTCGCGCGAGCCGGAGATCTGAGCGATGGTGAGCTGCGGCCTCTGCCGGTTCTGCCGAGCCGTATGCACCTGACTGAGTCGCGGTTTGTGACGCTGCGCGACAAGGATCAGCGCAGCATGAGCTTTCCTGACCTGGCCAAGAACGACGATCCGACGCGCATTCACGATCAGCTCGTCGTCACGCTGGACAATCAGCTCTTCTTTACTGTGCTCAAGGCGCTGCCGTATCTGGTCACGTTCCCCTATGAGTGCGTCGAGCAGACCGCCAACCGCTTCCTGTCGACGGGCATCGTGTCGTCGCTGTACAGGCAGTACCCAGCGGTCGCGCGCATGGCGGAAGAGTTTGCCAAGCGCAGCACGCGGCTTGAGCGCTTCGATGGCCCCGATGCCAACCGCCCCAGCTACAAGATGACGCTGGAAGAGTCGCCGTGGCTGCAGCAGGCCCAAGGTGGCGCCAAGCTTCCCGATGGCTTCGATGCCCGCTTGATCAATGTGCTCGATGCCAACATCGCCAAAGCCCAGCGCGACAGCGCCCTTTCCAAGCTGCGCAAGATGCAGACCAGCCTCGGCGGCTTCCCCTGGTTCCCAGGTGGCCCACCGTCGCCGTACATGACGCTGTACCTGATGCACGGCTTTAGCAAGGCGATCGAGTTTCAAGTCGATGTACCCAAGGATCTGGTGCAGCGCGGCTGGCAGTACCTGGCGCGTCACTTCCGCGAGGACTACCGCGAGTGCATGCGCAAAAACGAGTGCGGGCCCGAGTTTCTGACCTTCCTTAACTATGTCGCCAGCGCCTATCCCGATGCGTCGTGGACTGGCGATGCGCTGACGCCGGAAGATCGCAAGGACATCCTGGCCTATGCGTTCAAGCGCTGGAAGGATCTGTCGCCGCTCAGCAAGGGCCAGCTTGCGCTGACGCTCAAGCGCATGGGTCGCGCACAAGACGCAAAGCTCGTCTGGGACAGCGTGATGGACTCGGCCAAGACGGCCCCCGATCAGGGCACGTTCTGGGCCGCCGAAGATCGCTCGTGGCTGTGGTACCGCGACACCATCGAGTCGCACGCCTTTGCCCTGCGCACGCTGATGGAGATCGATCCGGCGAACAGCAAGAAAGACGGACTGGTGCTGTGGCTGCTCCTGAACAAGAAGCTGAGCCAGTGGAAGTCGACGCGCGCCACCGCAGAAGTGATCTATTCCCTGGTGCATTACCTGCGACGTGAAGGCGCGCTGGGCATCCGCGAAGAGGCGACGGTACAGATCGGAAGTGGCCAAGGTGCCGACGGACTGCGCGAGCACTTTGTGTTCGAGCCCGACACGTATGTCGGCAAGACGCAAATCATCGTGCCCGGAGCCCGCCTGGCGCAGAGCCCCGCTTCGCTTTCAACCGTGCAGGTCAAGAAAGAGACCAAGGGCTACATGTTCGCTTCAGCGACGTGGCATTACTCAACAGATCGCTTGCCCAGCGAAGGACGCGGCGACTTCTTCAGCGTGACGCGCACGTACTACAAGCGGCAGAACAACGGCAAAGAGTTCGTGCTTACGCCCCTTGCGGAAGGGGCCGCGCTGCAAGCCGGCGACGAAGTGGAAGTGCAGCTATCCATGCGCAGCAAACACGAAGCGGAATACGTCCACTTGCGCGATCCGCGCGCTGCTGGGCTTGAGCCAGAGGCCGCCGTATCACGCTACAAGTGGGATCTGGGCTTGGTCTATTACGAAGAGGTGCGCGACAGCGGCATGAACTTCTTCTTCGAGCGTCTTCCCGTCGGAGAATACACGTTCAAGTATCGCCTGCGTGCCAACATGGCCGGCACCTTCCGCGTTGGACCCGCCACCGTACAGTCGATGTACGCGCCCGAGTTCAACGCCTTTTCCGCCGGCCACATCGTGACCATCAAGTAAGCCCGCGACGAAGACGCGGTGCGCGCTTTAGACCGCTGGTGTCGTCGCGACACGGCGCGTTCGGTCGCGGATTCGCCCCACCAAAAGCGCCCCCAAAAGCCGCACGGATTCCTGCAAAAGGGATGGCAGAGCAGCAAATGACGGACGCTGCGGCACCGACAGCCACAGCCGCAGCAGGTGACGCTTGCTGCCCGCGGCGTCGACATAGGCGCCTCGCGCGTGCAGCAGAGTGTGGTTGCTGAGTAGCTGGATGTCGCCCGGCGCGAAGTCCATTTCAAGATACAGCTCGGGACGCGACGCAATCGCGTCGTACAGGTCGAAAAGCTCGCGCTCTTGCGCTGTCAGCGACGGCGCCCCAGGATGACGCTCGGCCGTGCGGAAGTAGTCCGCGTGATAGAACGTGCGCAGCACACCCTGGCTGTACCGGCAGGGAGCGATGGGGAAAAAATTCAAGCCACCATCGCCGCGCGTATCGAGAAGTACCGGTTCAAACAAGCGCCGCGCCAGATCGGGACGCTGCTGAAACAACTCGTTCCACACCGTGACTGAGCTGACAAAGCGACTGCGTCCTCCCGACTGCGCGGGCTGCAGGCACAGCAAGCCCACCACATCCGCGGCATCGCAGTGATAGGACAGCTGCGCCGTCGTTCGATAGCCGCGCACCGTGGGGTCATCGTACGAAAGCCCCTCGTCGCGTACGTGACCGAGCAGCTCTTCAAAGCGGTTCTGCGCGCCGGGAACCCCCAAGTGCAAGCCCAGGCAAAAAAAGACGCGCTCGCAGTCGGCAAGCGACCAACGCGTCACGGGCAGGCCGCGGATCACCTGAACCCCCAGACCCTGCTGGACGTTGTGCCGCCACTGCGACAGCAAAGCCCTAAGCGTCGGCAGCGGGAAGTCTTGCGTCGAAAGTGCCGATAGCGGCTTGCCCGTCGAGCGAGCCAGCGCCAGCGCCGCGTCGAGCTCCTCGATCTGAGCGGCCGAAAGCGTCGCCATCCACTGCGCTTCGCGTCCACCACCGCGCAGATCTTCCCCGCGCCAGGCGGCCGGCGACTCAATCGGCTGCCGCGGCATACCCAGGTGGGGACGAATGAAGTAGTGCAGGCTCTGCTCGGTGACCGAGCGATACGCGCGCAGCATGGATCTCCTCGACGGAACTAGGACGCGGGGAAGTGGCCCGCAGGGCACTCGCGATCGGCTATGCAGCTAGGGCAGATCGATGGGCGGCGCCAAGAGAGACCGGATCGGCGGCAGCAGAACGGGCGTCTCGGTCGTCGCCACCATGCCGCTGTGAACCTGCGTGTTCGATCGCGAGGGCTCGGCCAGAATCAAGCTGCGGTCGGGGCGGCCCCGTAGTCGCACGCGCAGCTGGCGATAGGGTTCTCCGACGGATGCGCTGGTGCGCCAGCCATCCAGAATGCCCGTAGTGTTGAAGTTGCTCAGCGCCTTGCGAACGCCGGCTGCGATGTCGGCTGTCACCTTGCTCGACACCTGAACCAGCGCCGGATTGGGAATGCGTCCTGCTTCTCCTGCGTCGTACACGCGGCGCAGCGACTTGCCCTGCACAGCAGGCTCAGGCGCGAACACGCAGTCGGCGCGCCGCAGGACAACGTCGCTCACCGCGGCGCTGATATCAGGCGCTGGGCTGCCCATGCCAAAAAACTGCGCGACTCTCAGCTCGCCATAGAGCAGCACGTTGTTGATGTACGTCGCTTCTTTGGTCCCCGCGGGCGACACCCACGCCAAGCGCTTGCTATTCAGATCCAGGATGCTGTTGCCGGGCAGGTGCGTGTGCAAGCCCCAGCGCAGATACGGTTCACCGCCTGCGGTTGCCACCGCTAGCACGTTGTAGCTGCTGCCGCGCTCAGCCAGATAAAACGCGTCGAGCACGGCCAGATCGACCTGACCTTTTTTGATCGCCGCGTCCAAGTCGGTCGCCCGCGCGAAGACCTTGGGCTGCGCCGCGATGCCGGCACTTTGTAGCTGTCGCGCCAGCTTGTCGACAAACGCAAAGCGCGCATCCGCCGACGGCAGCGGAGCCAGCGGGGCATACAGCGCCAAGATCAACGGCGCCCCCGCATCCTGCGCCTGCACGGCACACGGCGCCATCAGCGCAAGTGCCGCCGCGCCGATCACGGCCAGCCCACGCAGTGAACGGGAAGGATTCAGGTTCTGTGTGCGCATGTGCTTTGCCTCCCGTTCCTACTGCGCTGCGCCGCCAAGCAGGCGGTCCTTGGTATCAATCCACTCGCGCAGCTTCGGAGTGCGCGCCCCACGCTCGAATGCACGTCGATACAGATCCAGCGCTTTGCGCGGCTGACCGCGACGGTCCTGCAAGATGCCCAGGTTGACCAGCGCTTCGGGTGGGTTCGGCCCCAGGCGCTCTAGCGTCTTTTCCCCGACGCCGCGCCCTTCGTTCAAATCAACGATCGCCAGGTTGTGCTGCAGGATGGCGTCTTCATCGTCGCTGCGCGGCGCGGTCTTCTGCGCGGCTCGCAGCGTCGGTCCCACCTGCTTGCCGCGGCCCGTCACGTAATAATCATAGGCCAGCGCCATGTTGGTCGAATACAAGAGCGCCCGCAGCACACGCTGCAGCGTGGCCGCATCGGCGGCGTTGCCGGCGCGCCCCTGCAGACGCGGCAAGGTGCGCAGAAGCTGCTCGCGCTGGGTCGGTGCGTTGGTGCCGCGATAGGTGACGAACACGGAAAGCAGCTCGGTCCCCAGCCGGCTATACGGACTGACCAGCTCGCAGCCCGACGACGAAGCGCGGCTCACAAGGTCACGCGCCGTCTTTGGTTGGTTGGCCTGCGCAGCGGCCAGAGCAGCCAGGCACAAAGCCTGACCCGTCTCGCGGCTCGGCGCCTGCGATTCCAGGCGGTTGCTTTCCAGTGCATGCTGCAGATCGGCCAGCGCGTCTTCAGCCAGCTTCAAGGTTGCTGCCGTGACACCGTTCTTCCCGATCTGGTTTTCGGCGTCGGCTAGGCGCAAGCGACCGCGACGCAGATGGGCCACAGCCAGATCGCGCTGTGCCGCGCGCAGCGTGTCTTTGACGACGGGTGCATCGGGGATCGTGCTCAGCTCTTTGCTCGCCTGCTCTAACAAATCGACGGCGCGTTCCAGTCGGTCGCGCGTGTCTTTGCTTTCGCTCAAGAAGCGCACGGCGAGCTCAATCTGCGCCTCGGCCAAGCGCTGCACAAAAAGTGGACGGCGATTTCCATCGGCGCTCGGCAAACTCTCAAGCTGCTTCTTCGCCTCGCTGACCGCGCGCTCGGCGGACTCTTGCGCGGCGACCGACTTGCCGAGCTGCTGTTGCGCACGCGAGCGCAGGCGCAGGGCCACGACATCGCCGCGATTGAACGCAGGCGCGAGCAGCAGCTTTTCGCTCTCGGCGGCATTGCCTTGCAGCAAGTACACTGCGGCCAGATTCCGCGTCACGCTGGGGTTGTCATCCAAGCGCTGCGCCTCGCGCAGCAGAGTCTGCGCATTGGCCAGTGCAGCGGTGCGCGCTTCCGGCGTGATCGCCGATGTCGCCTGTTCCTTTCTTGCCCCCTTTTCACCGACGCGAGGAACCGCTTCCTCGACGCGCGAGACCTCGGCCAAGGCCAGCTGTTCCAGCGTTCGCGAAAGGCCAATCCGGGCCCGCGGCAGCTTGTCATCCTGCGTGCGCGCTTCGCTGTAGTAGCGTCGCGCTTTTTCGAAGCTGCCCGCGGCATACGCGGCACTGCCAGCCAAGGCCAAGGCTGGCGGATCCGTCGACGATAGCTCGGCCAGGCGATCGGCCAAGGGCAAAAGCCCCGCCGGTACTTGTGCCGATCCGGGCAGCACCTTGGCCTGTGTCATCTGCTGCAAGCGCGCGTCAAGCATGGCCGCGAGAAGCTCTGCTTCTTCACGATTTCCGTCGCTGCGACCGCCTTCCTGTGGCTCGTTCTTGCCCTTTACGTCGCTCAGCGCTGGCTCAAGCAAGCCCACGGCACGCTGCGTGTCCTTAAGCTGCAGGTACGTGCGCGCCATCGCGACTCGAACATTGACGCGCGAGCGCGCCTCTAGCGCCGGATTGGCGCTGCGCATCGCCTCTTGCGCTTGCTCATACTTGCCAAGTGCGGCCCGCAGATCCGCTTCCTTGTCACTGCTGCGATCGATCGCCGCGAGCAGCAACAGCCCACGTGGATCGTTAGGGCGAAGCTGTTGATACCGCTGCGCAAGCCGACGTGCGTCATCGCGTCGCCCCAGGTTCAGGTAGCACGTCGCCAGGTTGAACGCGACGGCCGGTCGACGCTCGATCTCGCTCTGATAGTTCTCATACAGCTCAGCGCCTTCCGCCCAGCGCCGCTGCGCGATCAGAACCGTCCCCAGCGTCTGACGAATCTGGTGATCCCGCGGCCGACTGTCGTGCGCTTGCTGCAGCAACTTGGCCGCTTCGGGAAGCTGTCCGCGCAAATAGTACGCCGTGCCTAGGTGGTGCTGCGCCAGCGGATCCAGGCCCTTCTGATCGTCGGGGCGATAGCGGAAGTACTGCTCAAGTGCAGTGATGGCGCGGCTCGGTTCGATGCGCGCGTAGTGCTTGCCGATTTGAAACTGTGCCTCATAGCTCTCGGCGCGCTGACGCACGACGTCTTCCAAGTACGAAAGGCCGCGCTCGCGCTGACCGCTCTCGTAAAAGCACAGACCCAGCACGGTCTTGATCGTCAGATCGCTTACCGACAGCTTCTCGGCCCGCGTCAAAAGCTCGATGGCTTTGTTGAAGTCGCGCTCGCGAAAGTGCAGCGTCGCGCGCTTGACGAATGCCTCGACTCGCGTCGGGTTGATCTTGATGACCTGATCGTAAAGCTCGGCGGCTCCGGCGTAGTCCCCGGCGTTGAACTCTTCTTCCGCCTTCTTGAACAGGACGTCTTCTTCCGTCTCGCTGCCGGCGCGACCTTGGGCATGTGCGACGCTAGATCCAGAAAGCAGAAGCGCCGCAGAAAAAAGGCTCGGTGCCGCACACAGCGCGCCCCAAAACATCTGTGCGCGCAGCCGTGCGAAGACTCCGGCCCGCCTGGTCGGTTTTGCAGTCGACGTCGAGATCAGACCCCGAGAGGCACACATAGGGTCATTCTATCGCGAAGCGACGGTGGGCAGGGAAGGCGATTGCAGGCTAGCGGCCCGCGCTGCTCAAGGCGGAGCCAGCGACGGCGAGCATGGCCTTCAGGTCTTCGTCGTTGAACATCAGCTGACCGCCGATGTAGAAGTCGCGGCCGGTATTGCTAAGCACCCCCGGCGGTCGGTCGTTGAGCACATCGTCGACGCCGCCGACCAGATACAGGTTGCGATAGGGCTGCACCAAGCTCCAGATGCGCAGGCGCGGCAGGACGTTGGCGCGGAAGTCGAACAGATCGGCGCGCAGCGCCAAGCGCTCGCGGAAGAAGTCCAGGTCAAAGCCGATGCCACCCGTCGATTCCTTGATGCCGTAGCGCAGCGTCAAAATGAACCACTTGGGATCGAAGAGGAAGCGCTTGGCAAACTGGAAGCTGATCTTGAAGCCGCGCGTCATCGTCACTGTATCCGTCGTCGTCGCCACTGGTTTCGATGGGTCGTCAGTGGTGGTGTACACGCGCTGATAGCTGCGTGTGCCGCGCGGATCGTCGATGAGCTCCAACTGATAGTACTTGTCGGGGCGCGTCTGCAGGCGAATCTCGACGGCGTTCTTGATGTCGTTGGTCGACACATAGTACTCAGCGCGCAGGCCCACGATCGTCTGAAGCTGGCCCAGCGTGCGCACAAAGTCGCGCGCGTCGTCTGTGATCTGCTGCACGTTGTCGCCGATGGCTTCGTCGACGAGCAAGCGCCCCACCGTGCCCTTGCCCTTGCGCACGTCCGTGGTCAAAGACGCCACGTTACCAAGCGCCGTGTTCAAGCTGTCCACAGCGTTCGAGATCTTGTCCAGGTTCTGACGCAGCTTGGTTCCCGTCGAGTCGACTTCGCTCGATCCCTTGCCGACGAGATCGCGCAGGCCCTCAGTGATCTCGCGCACGTTGCCGATGGCTTTCGAGATGTCTTCGCGGCTCTGGCCGCCGGTCATGCCTTTGACATCGACGGCGATCTCGTCGACGTGTTTGATCAACTGGGTGATGGCGTCTGAGTTTTTGACGATGCTGCTCTGCACGTCGCGTGCGATGTCCTGCACCGGCCCCTGCGTCAGCTTCTGCACATCGCGCAAGATGTCGCGCACGATGGGCAGCGTCTCGTTCACTTGATACAGGATGTCCGACGTCGTGATCGCCTCGACCACGTTGACCACTTGGTCGCCGTCTTTTAGGCGATGATTGCGCGTCATCTGCCCCGACAGTGGGTCTGGCGACTCAGGAGTGCCCGGATCGACTTCGATGTAGTACTCGCCCAGCAGCGACGAGCTTTTCTTGTAGATCGCGGCGTTCGACCACAGCTCGGTGTCGGGTCGAATGCGAATCGCGACGCGCGCCAGGTTGCCTTGCAGGCGACGATCCACGATCTCGCCAATGAGCAGGCCGGCCACTTGCACGCGCGACTTGTCGACCAAGCCCGTCGCATCTTTGAACAGCGCCCACACCACGGGCCCGGCCGGCCCGCGCATGCTCTTGCTAACGAAGCGGTACGCCACCGTGCTCATCACCAGAATCAAGACGGTGGTGATCCCCACCTTGAGCGCAGCTGAAAACGTCTTCATGGGGGTGCTCCCGCGGTAATCAAGGGCTCGTCGATTAAGTCGGCTTCGGCGACCGGATCCATCTGCACAGCGCCCGACGTGGCGATGAATTCGCGCAGCCACTTGTGGTGGCTCTTGCGCAGCTCGTCCGGTGGACCGCTCTCGATGATTCTACCGTTGTAAAGCGCCGACACGCGGTCTCCGATGCGGAACGTTGACGCCATGTCGTGGCTGATGATGACGCTGGTCACGCCGTGCTCGCGCGAGACACTGCGGATCATGTCATCGACATTCTTGGTGGATACTGGATCCAGGCCCGTCGTTGGCTCGTCGTAAAGCAGGATGCGCGGCTTCATGACCAGGGCTCGCGCCAAGCCCACGCGCTTGCGCTGACCACCGGACAGCTCGGCTGGGAACTTGCGCAAAAGAACGCGCGGCAAGGCCAGCTTGTCGAGCTGTTCCAGCGCGATGTCGTGCAGCTCGCTTCGGCTGTATCGCCGCGGTGGCCGACGGCGACCATCGGCATAGCGCTCGGGCGTCGTCGGATCGCCGTGCTCGACCAGCGCAAAGACGATGTTTTCTTCGACGGTCAGCGAGTCAAACAGCGCCGCATACTGAAACAGCATGCCGAACTGCTTGCGCACGCGGTTTAGCCCCACGTCGTTGAGCGGCACGATATCTTCACCGTCGACAAAGATGCTTCCGGTGTCGGGCTTAAGCAGCCCCATCAGGTGCTTCATGATCACCGACTTGCCCTGGCCCGAGCCGCCGATGATGACGTTGATCTTGCCGCGCGCGATGTCAAGGTCGATGCCGCGCAAGACGTGGTGGGTACCAAACGTCTTGTTGATGCCGCGAATGCGGACGTGCCACTCCTCGCTGCGTTGGCTGACGTCCTCGTTTACTTCGGGCTTCCACGGCATGCGGCTACTCTAGTTCTGGATGTTCTTGCTAAAGAACGTCAGCCAGATGTCTGTCAGGAAGTAATCGAGCACCAGGATGGTGACGAAGCTGCCGACGACGGCGCGCGTGGTTGCGACGCCGACGCCCTTGGCTCCACCCGAGGCGTTATAGCCCTGCTGGCATGCAATCAGCGTCAGCGCCAAGCCGAAGATCACCGCCTTGATCATCCCCTGCGTGATGTCGTTGGGATCGAGCAGCCAGCGCGCGTTTTCCATGAAAATGCCGCGATCGACGTTCTGCATACCGACGGCAACGATGTACGCGCCGACCATGCCGATGCAGTTAAACACCATGGCCAAAAGCGGCACCATGAGGATTCCGCCGATGACGCGGGGCACGACCAGATACTGCACGGGGTTTACTGCCATCGTCGCCAGCGCATCGATCTGCTCGGTGATGCGCATCGATCCCAGCTCGGTGGCCATGCCCGCGCCGGCCCGCGCCGCGACGACGATGGACGTAAACACCGGGGCCAGCTCACGCGTCAGGGCCAAGCCGACGGTCGCGCCAGTAAACGCCTCGGCCTGAAAAGTGCGCAGCGCCGAGCTGAGCTGCAGTGCAAAGACGGCTCCGACGAACAGGCTGATCAGAAGGACGATGGGCAGCGACTCAACGCCGATGAACACCATGGCTTCGAGCAGCACGCCCAGGCGGTACGGCGGGCGCAGCGCCCAGCGCACGACGTTCCACAGCAGCATGACGTGCGCGCCGAGCTGCTCCAGCGACACCGAGAGGAGCCGGAGCAGCGGTCCCCACAGGCGGTCCACCACCGCGGCCAGCCGCTGAAGCATGAAACCATCCTATCTTCTTTTGCCTGCGCAGCGTTAGCGGTGTCTTGGGGAGCCAGGGCGTTGGAGGATCGAGCGCGGTACGGCGTGCTGCGTGAAAGCAAGCTCAGCCATTTGTTGCCGCTACTCGGCGGCAACCTGCCACGGCATGTACTGACCCATGCCGCTGTCGTAGTTGCGGAAGATGAATGTCCCCTTGCTGCCCACCACCGACACGCGCTGCGGCTTGCCGTTGCTAGCTGGCGAGCAGTGAACGCCCTTGAAGTCGACGGTTGCGTAGTTCTTGTCGACAAGCTGGATCGTGTCTTTTTCCCACGTGATACCCATGATGTCATTGCCCGTGTGATAGACCACGCCGCCGTCGCCCACGGCCCAGCGGTCGTACGACGAAAACGCGCACGCCGAGCGCAGTGTGCTGGTGCCGATCGGCGATGGCTGCGGCATGGTCCATGAGTTGGCGCTGCCCGCGACGCGCTGCACGTACGTTCCGCTGCTGCCGACCACCGAGACGTCGGTGCTATAGGGATCGACCGCCATGCCCAGATAGCTCGATCCAGCGCCGGGCCGTGGGGCAAAGGCTCCAACGGGTCCCCAGGTGCCGGTGCCCGTCAGGACGAACAGAGCGCCGTTGTCGCCCGCCGCCCAGGCATGCCCTTCCGAGCAGCGTCCCGTCGTCGTCATCATGCACATCATCATCAGTTCATAGGTCGTGATCGACGCCAGGCCGCTCAGCGTGCGCAGCGATGGCCGAGGATCCGTGCCCAGGTTCGTCGCCGTCTGCCACATGATGGTGGCATCCGATTGAATATTGCCGCTTATGACATAGCCATCGTCCCCACTGACATAGGCCTTTACCTGGCCTTGTGATGGAGAGATTATTTTTGTAGATAAATCACGATTCCAATCACCAACCCACAACGATCGTGTCGTTACCGAAGTATCATAGACTGGCCTTGCCACTCCATCAATATAAGAAAATATCTTATTATCATTTGAAATCGCAATTATCAACTGTTTATCCTGCGGAGCAGATTGATATACATTTCCGCGCCAAATTCCGGTAATTGACTTTCCAGGATTTACAGATATTGTCCTCTGCGATTCCAACCCTGGGACATATGTGATGATATTATCATAATAAATCTTAATTTCACCATTTCCCGTCCCAACCATCGTCGTGCGATTGCTATCGTTTGCGACGTATACACTTGTATAAAGTGGGGCGGTGCCCGCCATGTCGTCTGGAGTCGAGCCCATCATATCGCCGGAAGTCGTCCCGCCATCTCCGCCATTCATTGATAGATCCTGCCCCGGTGGCGTGTAGCCATCTGGGCACTTGAACCCAGGGCGGCCGCAGTCGGTGACCGAGCTAGACCATATCTTGTCGCAGCTCCAGATTCCTCCGATCATGAAAAGTGCGGAACTAGCGATTATGAACGTGCGCATAGTCACTCCTTTATGGTCTGCGACAAAATCGGAATTCCTATTTCCAGCGATACGAATTGTTCAGGAATTCACGATCTATTTAACTTTAGGCCCTGGAATTATGATCAGGACGACGCCCCCCACGGCCATCAACCCACCTACCGAAAGCAGCGCAATACCTTTATCTTGCGTATCAAAATACGTCTTGTTCTCGGGGTCCGCGGGACGGCCGTGCTGCACCAAACCCGACACGCCAAAGCCCCCAACCAGGAAGCCGGCGCCAATCAGCGACGCCCCCAGCGCCAAGCGCCACAGCGGACGCGGTGCCCGCTCGCCTGCCTGCGGCCCTCGCGCCACGACGACAATCGGAGGAGGAGGCGGCGGCGGAGCGACCACGACGGGGGGCGGCGGCTTGGCTGGCTCGGTTTCGCTGACTAGCTCGACGCGCAGCGTCGCCTTCTTGCCTTCTTCGACGACGATGGTGGCGGTGTGCAGCTTATAGCCGGCTTGCTTGAGGACCAGCGTATAGCTGCCAGCAAGCGCCGCGCGCTGGTACGGCGCCTGTCCCAGCTTGCGCTCGGTCAGCAAGATGTCTGCCCCCGGCGGCGTCGACAGCACTTCCAAGATGCCGCGCGGTCGCGCCATGCCCTCGTTCAGCAGGCGCGACACCAGTGCGTCCAGGGTCGAACTGGCCTGATCCGCCGAGCAGCGCGTACACGGCTCGCTGCGCTTCGCGGCCGAGTCGCCCGTCGTCGCCTCGACCAACGACAGACGCAAGATCCAGTCTGACTGCGTCAAGTCCCCGGTGGCTTCGATGCTGGTCGCAAGCAAGTAGTCCGCCTCATTCACCGTCGTCAGCTTGTCCTGGCAGTCAAGCTGTTCCAGACAGTCAGCCAAGCGCGGCGCCTGCGCCAAGGCCACGCCCTTGGGCACGATGGACAGGCGCTGCTTGCGCACCGCTTGCTCGATCGTCTGGCTCAGCAAACGCTGCGCTTCCGAGGGCACGCCCTTGTACTCGGGCAGCCACACCACAGCCGGCACGACACGCGATACCACCGCATCCGAGTTGACGTTGAAGCGAAGCTCGGACAGACGACCCGGCAAGACCTTGACCGGACCTTCGATGCGACGCTGGGCAATCTCAAGCGTGATGCGGTGCTCGCCGCTGGTCAGAAGCAGAGGCAGCGGCAACGGCAGCATGCCGGTGACTCGCTCATCCACCAACACCAGAGCGCCGCGCTCACCCACGATCGCCACCTCGCCGCTGGGCGGACGCGGCTGCTCGACAAGCTGCTCGGCATCTTTCTTGGCCGCCGCATCTTGCCCGCTAGCCGAATCGGCCAGATAGCGCCGCATCAGGTCCTGCGCCGCGACGGTGCGACCGCTTAGCCACGCCAAGCGCCCAAGCTGATACAGCGTCTCGGCATCGGGCGACACGCGATAGGCCTGGGACAGCAGATCGGCCGCGGCTGTGAAGTCTTTCAGCGACAGCGCCGAGATCCCTTGCTGCCGCAGGCTGCGCGCTCGCTCACCGAGCCCCGTGCCAGCGCTGCCGGTCTTTTCCTTGCCTTTTTTCGCCCAGGAAAGCGGCGTCAGCAGGGACAAAAGCAGCCCGAGCAACAGCCCCACACAGCGCGGACCACTTACCAAACAAACACCCCAGCGATGCCGAATCATGCGCTCTCACCCCTCCCCTACTACGATCGCTTGGCCGCCTTCGTTCCAGGGTTTCATGGACAGCTTCCTAGGTTTTGCACTTCGCCCGGACGAACCTTCACAAACGTCTGCGCCCCGTTGATGGTCACGACGTTGGTGCCCGGCAGCATCCACTCGGTCACTTCGCGGCAGCGGCCCGATACAGTCTTGGGCATGCTGACGCGCCCAAGCTGTCCGCGCAGGCGCGCTTGCCCTGCTTCAGCTTCCCCATTCAGAGATGCCGCGCCCTTGCTCGCTGCACCAGTGACCCGCAGTGCCTTTTCGTACTCGCTCATCGCTTCGACAAGCTGGTCTTGCTTCTCGTAGATCTGTGCGATGCGCACTGCCATCTCTTGCGAAAGCTGCGCACAGGCCTCGGCGCGGCTCTTTTTCTTTTCGCACTGCTTCTCGGCCTTGTGCAGAAGCTTGAGCGCCTTGCCAAAGTCCTTAGCAGAAAAGGCCTGCAGTCCTTTGCGCGCCAACTGACCGATGGCATCCAGCGCTTTGTCGCCGCTGTTCTCGACGGCGGTGAGCGTATCGCTGGCTCCGGCATCGCTGACCTCGGGCGGCACGCCGGCATCTTGCACAGCTGCTGCCGAAGCCGCGTCACTTCCCGCATCACCAGGCGATGAATCCAGCATCACCGGACGCAGTAGGCGCGGTACACCATCGCTGTCATCCGCCGACTTCTTCGCTGCACTCACCGCCAGTCGTTGGTAGCGACTCAGGTCACCAAAGCGCGCGATCAACGCAGCAGCCCGAAAGCGCACGCCCGCGTCACTGTCTTGCTGCAGCAAGCGCAGGATAGCCAAGCCCGGCGGACCTTGCGGGCCTTCCGGTAGATCGGCTGCCACTTCGGCGACCAAGCGGCGCACCAAGCGCTCGGCATCACGCGCCGCGTCCAGCAGGAAGGACACCGCCACTTCCGGCGGCAGCTTGCCCAGCGCCTCGACGGTCTGCATGCGCTCGCCGACATCGGGTCCGTGCAGCAGTCGATCGAGCTCGCGCGGCGGAGCCACCTGCTCGCCCAGCCGTCGCAGCAGCGCAAAGGCCATGACACTGCTGCGCCCCCCCGCCGAAAGAGCATCGCGCAGCGCCGGCAGCGCGCGACTGTCGCCTTGTTCCGCCAGCTTCTGCGCCGCGGTCATGCGCACCCCCGCATCGCCATCGGCGAGCATCGCCACCAGCATTGCGCTGGCATCTTTGCGATCGCTCTGTTCCGCCAGAAGCTGCCGCGCGTCACGATCCGGCGAAGCTTGCAGCGCAACCAGCGCCGGACGCTGCGTCTCGTCCCCCAGACGCAAAAGCGCACTGCGGGCCAAGACCTGCTCACTGGGCTTGCCCTGCGTCAGCACATCGCGCAGCCAGCCCGCGACATCTTGCTTGACCTGCACCTGCCCTTGGTCGCTCAGCACCTTGGCGACGCGCGAAAGCCCGCGCAGAGCTTCTTCGCGCACGGAAACTTCGGCGTCATATAGCGCCTCGCGAAGTGCCAGCAGCGCATCACGACTTCGCTTGCGCCCAAGGGCGCGCACAGCACTCTTGCGCACGCGCTGATCGCTGTCTTTCAGCATGCCCGACAGCGCCTGCGTGGCGGCGTCGGTTTCGAGATCACCGAGGACGGCCGTTCCTGCTTGGCGCACCAGCCAGCTGCTGTCGCGCAGCGCATCTTGCGCCCAGGCAAGGCTCTGCTCGGACACTACGCTGGCATCCAGCGCCGACAAGCGCAGCACTGCCACCGCGGCAGCTTGTCGCAGACGCTCGATCGTTCCGGGCGACAGGTTCGGCCGCAACAGCCCAATGTCCCGCAGTCGACCGCCAGATCCCAAACCCTCGACGGCCAGAAGCTGAGCGCTCTGGCTGGCGGCAGGATCGCGCAGCACCTGACGAAACAAATCGCCCAAGGTCGCGTGCTCGGGCGAGACATACAGCCTCGCGGCCAAGAGCTGCTGCGGCCCTGGGTTTTCTGCCAGCTGACGCAGCTCATCGCGCCCTTGCGGTTCGCCGAGCTGTGCCAAGCGATAGGCGATCGGCAAGCGCTTCTGCGGCTGCTCGGCCGACGACAGACGAGATAACAGCTGACGACGCGCTGCATCTTCGCCGGCTTGCGAAAGCCGCGTCAGCGCATCCAGCACTACTTCATCGGGTGGATGACTGCGTTCCAGCAAGCTGCTGAGCACTGCGACGGCTTTGCGGTTGCCCTTGCCAACCAGGACATATGCCGCGCGAAAGCGCGCCACCTCATCGCTGCCATCCAGCATCTGAAGCAGCGCCCGCTGCCCACGCTCATCGTCGAGCAGATCCAGCGCAGAAGCAGCGGCAGCCTGCACACCTGGCTGACGGGCGCGAGCCAGCAGGTCGGCAAGTGGCGACACTGCGCGGCGATCGCCAAGCTGCCCCAGCGCCTCGGCCGCAAGCGCTGCGATGTCGGCATCGGGATCTGAAAGCAAGGGAACCAAGAACGGCTGCAGCGCCATCTCGTGCGTCTTGCCCGCACTCAGAAGCGCACCCACTCGTAGCTCGCGCGCCAACGGATCCGGCGAGGATGCAAGCTGCGAAGCCAGTACCTGCAGTGACGACTTTCGGACCGTCGCTAGCTCGGCTGCCGACAGCTCACGGCTGCGTAGCTGCTGACTCGCGCGATACTGGCGATACCCCAGCACACCTGTGCCCAGAAGCAGTACGCCCAGCGCTGCATAGACCGAAAGCAGCTGCCAGCGTCGTGGGCGCAGCACTACCTGTGTCGAAAGCCGCCCACCCAGCGAGCTCGCCGATCCCCCCGCGTCCAGCGGAAGCAGCGCATCGTCGGGAGCGAGCAGAGATAGCTCGCGCGAGAGTGCCCCGGCCAGCTCTGCCAGCGATGGAAAGCGTTCCTCGCGCGTCTTGGCCAGCATGCGCAGAACAATCGCTTCGACCGCTTCTGGGATGCGCGCGTCGGGACAGCGCTTGCGCGGCGGCATCACCGCTTCCGACACGTGCTTAAACATGATGGCCATCACGTTCGTGGGGTGATCGAACGGCACATCGCCCGTCAGCATCTCGTACAAGATGCAGCCCAGCGCGTACTGATCCGTGCGCGCATCGACATCCGCTCCGTCGGCCTGCTCAGGCGACATGTAGTGCGGCGTTCCGAGTACGGTTCCCGGAAGCGTCTGCCGAACCGATAGCTCCGCCGATGCATCGGCGCCAGTCTGCGGCGCCGGATCCGCAGCGCTGCTTGCTTTGCCGGCTTCCGCACTGTTCGACGCAGCTTTGCTTGACTCGACGCGCAGCGTCGGTGCCGCCAACGCAATGCCAAAGTCGACGATCTTTACGAACTCTTTTTGGCCATCGCGGATGAGAAAAATGTTCTCGGGCTTCAGGTCGCGATGCACGATGCCCTTGTCGTGGACGGCCGCCAGTCCCTCGGCGATCTGGCGTGCGATGGCGCAGGCGCGTGGCACGGACAAGCGCCCGCCTTGCAGGGCCTGACGCAGCGTCGGCCCCTGCAGATATTCCATCACCAGATACGATCGCCCGTCGGGCAAGAGCCCAAAGTCCGAGATATAGACCGTGTTGGGATGACGAATCAGCGAGGCCAGCTTGGCTTCTTGCAGAAAGCGGCGCTGCGCTTCGGCATCCTGCGGCTTCAGCAGGATCTTCACGGCGATCGGGCTGTCGAGCACGATATGCCGCCCGCGATAAACGACGCCCATGCCGCCTGCCGACAGGCGCTTTTCGATCTCGTAGCGCTCTCCGAGGATCAGGCCGACCAGATCGTCCTCGGCACTGCGCGCCACGGCAGCCGATCGCGAAAGGGTCTGCGCAGTGGCACTGCTTGGCACCTTGGCTGTCGCGGCCAGTGCTTCATCGGGCGCCGTGGCCACGCTGGGTGCGCTTTGGGTCGGGCTGCTTGAGCAGACGTGATCCGCATCTGCCGGATAGAGCATATTGCAGTGCGGACAGCGCCGAGAGAGCAGCGTAGGCGCCTGCTGACTAGACATGGCGATCTACAGAGTATATCGCCAAAGTTGCGCGAAGTTCGGCGCGAAGCAGCGGCAAGCGGCTACGACGCCGCAGCCGCCTGTTGGCTAGTCGCTCTGACTGGCGCTGGCCTTGCGCTTGGTGGGGTTCTTCAGATCGAAGTGCGGCAATCGGTTCGAGTCACAGTTTGGCCCAAAGCCCTGCGCGTTGAAGTGGTAGCTCAGCGAACCGCTGCTGGCCCCGACCTTGGTGACGACTTTCAGATCGTGTTCCTGCGCGCGAGCCGGAGAGCAGTACGACAAAAGATAGAAGCTCTTGGTGTACGCCTCGACACGCTGCGCGATGTCATCAAAGGCCTTGGCTAGCTCGGCCGGGTCTTGGCTGAGGAACGCGTGCGTGCGGCCGATGTTGCGAAGCTCGCTGTTGTTGATCTCTTTGCCGATGCCGATGACATACAGCGAAGTGCGATCCTCGTGCGCCGCATCGAGAGCCTTGTCGAGATCGGCGCGCAGAACGCGCTGTGCCCGATCCGACCCGTCGGTGAAAACGACCAGCGAGCCAAACTTAAGCGGTGTCGGCTCATGCGCCACGGCCTTTTCCAAGACCTTCAGGCCTTCGACGACCGCGCCGTTTAGGTTCGTCGAGGGATCGCGGCCTTTGAACGAACTCAAGCGCTCGCTGACGCTGCGCACAGCGTCGCCGCCCTTGGTGAAGTTGAGCAACGGATAGAGCTGCGTCGATCCATCGAAGCCATAGATCGCGACTTTCTGCAGCTGCCCAACGCGATCCGCGAAGGTCTGCACCGCTGGCTTTAGCTGTTCGAGCGCGCCCGACTGCGTGATGCTGCCCGACAGATCGACAAGCAACAGCGTGTAGTGAATCGCGGCGATCTCAGGATTCAAGATCGTCTGCTTCGATTCAAACGTCGAGATCCGCCCACCGTCTTCGTAGATCTCGAAGCGATCGGCGGTCAGGTTCGGCACGGGGTTACCGGCAGAGTCCAGGACGTTGAAGTACATGGCGATCTGACTCGGCTTCATGACCGCTGCTTGGTACAGCGTCAGCTTCAGACAACCGCTTGCCAACCACAGCAAGGCAACCGCGGCTCCAATCCTGCCTAACTTGCTCATCCGTGAACGCTGCGACATTGCGCCTCCGCAGTGCCGAAAGCCGAGTGCCCTTAGGTTAGTCGGCTGCGGCGTCTAGTGGGTCCGGGTCCTCATCGTATCGGAAATCATCACCGGGTAGAACCGTCAGCACCGTGGGCTTCACGCCGCGACGGCGCAGAAAGGTATTGCGCACCGTGCGAGCAACCAAGCGCCGCGTCTCCTCTGGTAGCGTAGCCCAGCGAGTCGGTGATGAACCATGGGCATCGCGCAGAAGCAACGACGCCTGACTCGCTGCTTCGCTGCACAGCTCTTCTAGTCCTTGGCCAGGATCGCGAACGCCCACAGTGCGAACCAGCAGGCGCCCCGGCAAAAGCGGGTCAGCGGCCACGACAACCACCCCAGAATACGAAAGTCGCAGGCGCATGCGCAGCGTATGGTGACCGACTTCACCAACGGTATGGCCGTCGACGATGCGCGGCACGGGCTCGATGTTGTCGGTGATGGCGATCTCATCGTCGACCGAGATGACATCGCCGTTGCGACAGCGCAGCGCAGGGATCCCCATGCTCTCGGCCAGGGCTGCATGGGCATAGATCTGCCGCGGCGTTCCATGCACCGGCACCACCATGCGCGGCTGTGCCGCTGCCATCAGCGCTCGCAGATCTTCTTGGCTGCCATGGCCAGACACTGCGTACGGTCCCCCGGTCAGCACATCGATATTCGCCAAGACCAAGCGATCGAGCAGGCGCCCTACCTGGCGCTCGTGTCCGGGGATGATGCGCGCGGCTAGGACTACGGTGTCCCCTGCCGACAAGCGCAGCCCACCAAAGGCCGCAGGTGCGCCACGATCGAGCGCTGCAACCAAGCGACCCAGGGCAGCCATGCGCTCGCCCTGCGTCCCCGTACACAAAATCGCCACGCGCTCGGCAGGCAAAGCGCAGGCCTGCTCAGCTGAGATCAGCACATCGGCAGGAAGTGACAACACGCGCGCCCGCTCGGCCGCAGCAACCGCATCGTGCAGCCCGCGTCCAACCAAGCACAGCTTGCGCCCGGCTGTTTGACACGCACGAGCCAAGCGCGACACGCGCTCTAGATGGGAAGAAAACAGCGCCACGACGATGCGCCCACGCCGTGCCCGATCAGCGAGCAGCGCCGACAGGGCATCGCTGGCGGTGCGCTCGTGCGGCGTCTTGCCAGCGACCTGGGCATTGGTGCTGTCGCCGACCAGCACATCGACTGGACGACGCGCAAGCTCGGCAAATGCGAACTCTCCCATCTCGTCGAGCTTGAAGTCTCCGGTATGCAAGACACGGCGACCATCAGGTCCGAGCGATTCAATCAGCAGCGCACAGGCTTCGGGGATCGAGTGCGGTACTGAAAGCGGCGTCACCTTCATCACCGCTTGCTCGCCATCGACCTCTTGCGCGATCGGCAACTCTGCATCGTCGGATGCCGGCGCATCGCTGCCCCAACCAAAGAACACCGGTCGATTGGCGACAAACTCGCGCAGGTCGCGCAGCCGAGATGCGATGCCCAGCTTGTCCATACGACGCTCGCACAAGCGCAGCGTCAGCGGTCGACCATAGACCGGCACTGCCCAGCCGAGCTGGCGCAGCAAGTAGCCAAGCGCTCCGATGTGATCTTCGTGCCCGTGCGTGAGCAGCACGGCGGATGGCGGGCCATAGCGCGAGATCACCGCATCGAAATCGGGCAGGATGTGCTCAATTCCCGGCGTGACATCGTCCGGCATCTGAATGCCGCAGTCGGCCAACACGAGCACGCTACCCGCCACGTAGGCCGTCAGGTTTTTCCCGAACTCACCGCAACCGCCAACCGGAATGACAAGCATCGCGCGCACCGTATCACCACCGCGACAGCAAGGCAGCACGCGGATGTCGCTTCGTTGCCTGCAGCCCGCGGACGCCAGGCGCCGAAGCAATTGAGTCGCGCCGCAGATCTGACCTATCCTGAACGCCCTAGGAGGCAGGATGAGCGACTATCTGACGCAAGGTGAAGCGGATCATCAGGCGTGGTCAGGTTATTGGTGGCCGATGCTGTCGAGCCGAGACCGCCCTGACTATCGCAACCTGTACGACGACAACGGGCCTCTTGATAAGTACGACCGCTATTGCACCGCGCTGGGTCTGCCCAACCCGCGCTCGCGAGAGTTTGAAAACTGGCGCAACTTCGCCGACTCGCGCCTTGAGCAAGCGACCGGTTACAAGGCCTTCTGGTGGGGGCACTGCAACGGCTGGGCGGCGGCGTCCGTGTTGGAAAACGAGCCGACCAAAGCCCGCGAGCTTCACGGTATTTCCTTCAAGGTCGGCGATCAAAAAGGCCTGCTTACCGTCTGTCATAACGGCGATCCGGTCGATCTGATCCGCCGCATCGGCTCGGACGAAGCGCACATCTTTCACGCCGCGGTCCTGCAGTCGATCGGCAAAGATCGCCGCGGCCTGATCTTCGATACCAAGCTCGATCCCATCGATCCTCAGACGGGAAAATCCACGCGCGAGGTGTGGAACTATCCGGCCTATCGCTATGAGTGCAGCTACACATCGCTGGGCGGAAACCAGTACGACGTGACCATGAAGCTCTGGTTTGCCGACGATGGCGTCATGCCTGACTTCATCGGCACGCGCAACTGGCCGGAAGAGGACAAGCCCAAGGTCTACACCTATCGCATCCGCGGCGACAAGGCGAACCCTCATGGCGGCACGTGGACCGGACGCAGCATCGGCGATCACCCCGACTTGGTGTGGCGCCCGCAGCCGCTTTCCGTGCAGAACGCCGCCGAAGAACGTGACCCCGGATCCAGCCAAGAGAACCACGAGCAGTACTTCCATCCGACGCTGCGCCAGATCGTGTACACCGTGACGCAAGACACGAAGATCAACGACTTCAGCAAGCTGCAGCGCAAGCTGGCCAGCTTGGATCTGCACTGGGTGATCACCCCCGCCGAGGCCGCTGGGTATCCGCCGCCCATCGCCGTCGGTGACTTCTGGCGCTATCGCGTCGTTCACAAGGACACCATCGGTTACACCACGCGGCCGTTCATTCTGCACGTCGAGTGCGTCGGCTACGTCGGTGATGACTGGGTGTTCGAGGTCGGCGCCGTCCACCAAGGCGACATCATCCCCGAGCGCCACGTCATCTATGTCGACAAGGTGACGCGACTGATCTCGAGCAAATCGCCGCACGAAAACGGCTATGCCTATACGCTGCGACAGGACATCAAGACGGGCGCATTCGTGCGCAGCGACGATCCTTCGCTGTGGGAAAACAGCCCGCTGCGCCCGCTTCTGACGCAGATGCCGTATGCCTGGGATCGCGCCGGGCTTGAGCCGGTTATGGCCGTGACGCTGCCCGGCCTGGGCAGCGAAGCCGTGCCTTGTCGCGGCTTGTCGACGGGAAATGGCCTGCAGTACTGGGCCGATCACACCGTCAGCCATCCGCGCGGCAACCTGCGCGGCATGTTCTTGATGTCCCGCCTCGATCGCGTCACCGCCGAGCTTGTCGACTTCGGCCAGAAAGTGACCTAGACACCGGCTTGCGACGGCGCGGCGAAGCGCAGTGCTCACCGCGGCGCCTCTCCTTCGCTCGCCCCGCCCAGCTCCGCCAGGTCACGGCAGCCCGCCCTCTCTTTGTCGTTTCCTTCTTCGCACCCTGACTCGCGCCCGCTTTCCGCGTTCTGCGATCGACACGATGCGTTGGCGACGGCGTGTGTCGCCTGCAAGCGTCCGTTTGTCAGACTTCCGTCCGCCCGCGCGTACTCATCCATGTGAGTGGATCTCGATCTTCGTTGCCTGCAGCGAAGTGCCAAGGCATGCAGGCCCACGCTAGTCAGCCCACGCGGCGCACCGGGGGACGTCTATGAGCACCGCGCCTGTTCCAAGCAGCGATCTCTTCATCTTGCCGGCGGATCCAAGGACCGAAGAAAGCCTGCAGGCCATCGTCCGCGTCACGCTCAAGATTGGCACCAAGTCCGAGACCTGCTTTTCGTTTCTGGACAAGGACCGCATCGTCCTTGGCTCGCAGCCCAAGGCCGATGTTTATGTACGCGATTCGGGCGTTGCGGCCGAGCAGCTTGTCATCCAGCGCAAAGACCGCGGCTATGTCCTGCTGCCGGCCAATCCCTCCGCTCTGCTTGTAAACCTCGAAAACGGCAAGCCCCTCGCGCCCGGCACCCTGCTGCCCAGCCGCGTGCAGCTTGCCACCCATCCGCAAGGGCCGGTGGTGATGATCGAGATTGGGCTGGCTGTGCCATTCGGCACCTATTTGCTCATCGGCAAGCTGGGTGGCGGCGGCATGGCCGAGGTCTTTCTGGCGCGCCAGCAGGGCCTAGGTGGCTTCGCTAAGAATGTCGCAATCAAGCTCATTAATCCTAATATCTTTGACCTTGGCAACGCCGAGGCTATGTTTCTGGACGAGGCGCGTATCGCCGCAGAATTAAATAACAATAATATTGTACGCACATATGAAATCGGAAAACGAGGAAATCATCTATTTATATCAATGGAATATATTCGCGGCATTTCTTTATATGATATTTATTCTGATCTAGCACAGCGCGGACTGCGCTTGCCGCCAGGCTTGGCGGCCGCTCTTATCAGCCAGGCCTGCGCCGGGCTCCACGCGCTGCATGAGCTGCAAGATCCCGACGGGCGGCCCATGAATGTCGTCCATCGCGATGTGTCGCATTCCAACATGATGGTGACGCCCGAGGGGCTGCTAAAGGTCATCGACTTGGGCCTGGCTCGGGACTGCAATCGGCTTGAGCTGACTGATCCAAAGATCCTAAAAGGGAAACCCTCTTATATGTCGCCCGAGCAGGTTCAAAGTCAGCCTTTGGACCGTCGAACGGATATCTGGGCACTGGGGGTTATGCTTTTTGAGCTATGTACTGGCAAGCCGTTATTCACGAAAGATGACATGGTTGCGACGCTGTTTGCAGTCGCCAAAGCCCCCATTCCGCCGCTGTCGCAGCTCTGCCCGCACGTCTCGCGGAAGCTGGAAGCCATCGTCGCAAAGGCGCTCAGCCGTGAGCTCGATCAGCGCTACAGCACAGCGCAGCAGCTTGGCAGCGACCTGCGACAGGTGGTGGCCGAAGAAGGCGGGCAGTTTCTTAACCCCGACGCCATCCTGCAGTACCTGGCCAGCGTCGGCCTGAACCTGACGGCCAAGAAAGCCAGCCTACTCACCCATGTGCCTGAGGCGCTCAGCGACGGTCCATCGCGGCGGACGGGCCCCCGTCCCAACTACTCATACGTCGACGATCCGACGGGACTGTGCAACCGCATCGTCCTTCAGGGCACCTATAAGCTCGCCAGCCCCGCCGGAGCCGTCGTGCCGATTGGCTCGTCGCTGTTCCAGCTGCAGTTCCATGCGCAGGTGGTGTCGCTGGCCAGTGCCTCGCTGCCAACCGAGACCACCAAGCCGTCTCTCAATAAGCCAATCCTCGCCGTGCTGGTCGGCCAGGGTAAGCAGCTCACGTCGCTGAGCAGTGAACAGTACAAAGCGCTCGCTGCCTATGTCCGCAAGCGCCAAGCCCTGTCTGAACTGCATGGCGACCATCGCCTGCCGTTTACCACCATCCACGAGGTCGGCGTCGCGTGGGACTCGGGACCGGCCATCGCCGTCTGCCCGGCCTATCCCGCCGTCTGGAACCTGGACGAGCTGCGCAAGCAGCCCATCGCCGAGCGCATCCAGGCGCTGCTTCAGCTTGGCCGCCTGCTGCAGAAAGCCAGCGAGCTAGAAGCCGACTATGTACACGGGGGCCTGCGACCCGAGGCGATCAGCATCCTGGCCGGCACCAAGCAGCAGCCGCACCAGCTGCTGGGTCTGTCCGTCGCTGCGGTGCTGCGCCTGCCGCTCACCGACAGCGGACACGATCCGTTCCTGGCGCCCGAGTGTCGCGAGGGCGCGGTTCCGACCCCCAAGAGCGATATCTATAGCTTTGGCGCCATTGCCTTTGCCCTGTTTGAAGGCGATCTGCAGAAGCTGCGCGGGGCGCGCTCGCCAGGGGACGTGCTGCCTCGGCTGCCGCCGCTCCGCGAGCGTCCCGCCTTTGTCGAGCCCGCGGTGCTATCGGCGCTCCATGCCAACCCGCATGAGCGCCCCAGCATCCCCGAGCTTCTGGGCCGCTTGCAGCCGCCGCCCTTGCCCCTTCCTCAGCCTGTGGGCCCGACGGGCTCGCGTCAGACCCTGCGTCCGCCCGTCCCCGGAACGCTGCAGGCACAGCGCAGCGTGCTGGGCCACGAGCTTCGCCTGTGCAGCCTGGACGTCGCGCTGTCGCAGACACGCGCCCCCATTCCAGTTGCCGTACCGTCGATACCGGGCCTGTTTCCGGCGCCGCTGGTGCTGCTGATCAAAGGCTCCTCGATCAACCTAGAGCTGGCCGAGCCGCAGACCTCGCGCGATGCGCCGCAGCTTTATTTGAACGCCCACGAGCCCAGCACCAAGCTGCGAAGCTGTCTGATCGCGCGCAGCGCCAAGAGCGCCAGCATCGATCTCGGCCACCGCCGGACCTGGGTCCAGCGCATTCACTATTCCAGCATAGGCGCCGAAGACGGCGAAATCCCGCTTACCTTGGCGCTGCCCGATCTGGAAATCGAAATTGCCAGCCGGGGCCCGGTATTGCGATTCATCGTTCTACACACAACCGACAACACGACCGGATGCATTTATCTGGTTTGTGTGTCCATCAGGATGTAATCAACTATGAACGCCAGCAATGTCATTATCCGCTCGGTCAGTACGTTGTCCTCTGAGGTCAACTATGAAATCCTGCAAACTCGCAATGAATCAGACAATCGCATCCTGCCTCATCAGCTAGGTCGAGGACGCTTTGCCAAAGTCTATCGTGCAATGCAGCGCAGCGCTGGTCGTAATGTGCGACCGGTGGCCATCAAAATCTTGCACGAGCATGTCGATTTCTCAGCAGAGCGTCTGTTTCAACAAGAGATCGACCTGTTACGCACACTGGTTGATGGCGTTAGTGTCAATACCGTCAACTTGATCGATATTGTCCATCTAGGGCCGCTGGTTCTCTGCGGAGGCTGCGGAGCCTTGTATCATCCCAAGTGCCCTGAGTGCGGATCACATTATCTGCAGCGCATGGCCCCCAGCGCCTCTGATGCCAAAGGTCCATATCAGACGCACCCAGCTCTGCACTGCAGCAAGTGCGCATTCAGCATTTCTGGCAACGAAGTGCAGCGTTATGAAAGTCGCCTCTTCAGCAAGCTCGCCAAGGATTGTTGCTCAATTAATACCGGTACGATTATCAATTTTGTCGATCGCGACGCTATTGTGATGGAGCTGTTAGAGAGTCCCGGTGATCGCAGCAAAAATGCTGTCTTGCGTTTTCATGAACACCGTCAGCGCGCCATTCGCGATATTTGCAAACAGTATGCGATGAGTATCCCCGATACGAAGCGCCTCTCGGGCGTATCTGGGCGCCTGCGCAGCTTTTTCCTTCCCAATCATCCCGAAGTCATCTTGGCCAAAGTAATGCTGCTTGAGCGCGTCGGGCTGATGATGCAGCTAGCCGAGGCAATCGCCTGGCTGCACACCGAGAAAAAAATCGTCCACAAGGATCTCGCCCCCGACAACATCCTCTTGCGCATCGTCGGAGACGAGCAAGGCGAAGGCCGCTGGCGCGGCAACGAGAAGCTGTCCTTCCGCGGCCGCATCCGCGAGCTGATCAACTCAGGTGACTTTGAGATCAAGGTCATCGACTTTGGCCTCGCCGACAAAGAGGAGCTTAGTCGCAGTTGGTATGAAGAAGACGATGTGAAGGCCGTATGGGTAAAACGACCTTATATCTCTCCAGAAGCACAAAACCGCAAAGAGCCTGTGAATGGCCTTGAATTTAACAGTGATCCAATTGCTTGCATTCGACTACCGGCCGGATTAATCAATACTGATTTATCAGTTCTGCCTTCTGATATCTTGACCGATGCCACCGATTCATCTCACTCACACGATATGGAAATCGCGCGAGTTGAAGAAATTCCAAGAGGTAGTTCAAATTTCTATGCCTATGTCAACGGCACGCCTCCTCCGAACCCACAGAATCATCAATTTCAGATTGTCCGCAAGCTAGGCGAAGCACATGACATCTATGCTGTGGGTGGATTATTTTACTATATCTTGACTGGCAGCGACAAAGAAGTAGAGCTGCTGAAGGCACTGGTTGACTTATTACAAAAGAAACCCTGCGATCTGACCGCTACAGCGGTAAAGGCCAGAAACCGTGAGGATTATGCCGAACTTTGCAAGGCCATTCCTGAGCCCTTCTGTCGCGATGAACTCATGATGCTTATTTTGCGGTCAATGGTGCGTGGTCAAAATGCCAGCTTTGTGAAAAGCCGAACCGAGCGGGGGCCCGATGCTTCACATCGCTTGCTCGCCGCGGTGTATCGCATTCACCACACCATCCAGCAAGATGTCTTGGCTGCTGAGCGTCTGCAAGGGCTGCGTTTATTTGTGGCATTTCTGCTTGTCCTTCTGCTGGGACTCGCAGTCATGTGCATCTCGCATGGTGCGGGACACATAACCAGGATGTGACGCTACATGTATATCAGCGCCACGGCCGACACCTTTCCTAACGGAATACGATGGGTCAACATGTGTACCAAATTAGTCCGACTGTTCCTGCTGTTCCTGCTCTCTGCAACGCCGACGTGGGCACAGGCTCAGCCCGCGGCGACTGCGGCTCGCCCGCTGGACATCGCGCACGCCAGCATCTTGGTCCTGGGCGTCAGCGTGAAGCACGACTCGGCCCAGCAGGGGATCGACTTTGACGCACGAGCGCGCAGCGTGGTGCAGGCGCATGTCACATCCCTCTATCGGACCGCCAAGATCTTGAATCCGTCGCTCCGGCGCGACGATCTGGGGTGTCGCTCGCGCGAGTGCTGGGCCCTGCTTTCGCAGACGCATCAAGCCGACTACCTGCTCACGGCAGACATCCTCGATCATCCCGCCAACTATTCGGTCGAGGTCGCCCTGGCCGATCGCCAGGGCCATGTTGTGCGCGTCGGCAAAAAAGACTGCACCCAGTGCAGCGAGGACAGCAAGCCTAAGACCCTGGCCTCTGCCGTCGATGCACTGTTCACGGCCCAGGTCGTCGAGCCGCTGCCGTCGATCCTGCCGAGCGAGCCCGCCCCCATCCGCCGCGCCTGCCCACAGGTCTATAGCTTTGGCCGCGGCCTGGCCATCGGGGCCTCGTCGTCCCTGCTGTTCTCAAGCCTGTTTGCCGCCGTCAGCTTGTCGTCACTCGACGGAAAAGCGTTTCGGCCGTCTGATCCCAACTCGCCGACGTATGCGCTGGGTCCGCACCAGGGTGTGCTGTATGGCCTGTCGGGGCTGTCGGCTGCGGCCCTCGGGCTCTCGCTGGGCGTCGCTCGTCCGGCAGGCCAGGCCGTCATTCGCTGCCCCACCACCGGCCCATGTCCCGCTGCCGAGCAAGCGCGAGCCGAAAAAGCCAGCGCCTCGGACAGCGAGCGCGCCCAGCTTGAAGAGCGCCTGTGCCGCGAGCCCGCGGTGGGCAAGCGGACCTTCTTTCGCGGTCTGGCGCTGGGCAGTCTGGGCGGCATGTTGGTCAGCAGCCTGGTGGCCACCGCAACCTTCGGCGGCCTTCAGGGTCAGCCGTACGATGCCGCGGGACGGTTCACGTACAGGATGACGGGACCACTTGCGGTCAGCGGCTCGCTTGCGGCCCTGTCTGCCGTCGGCTTCCTAGCGGCCTTCCCATGGTGAGCCGCCCGTCCGCGACACCGCGCCTGCGGGCGCGCAGCGGCCCGATCTTGTGGCCCTGTCAGAACGCCGCAGCCCCCCGCGTACTTCTTGAAAGAGACGGGCCACCAGTAGATCGCAGCACGCCTCGCACGCGGCCGGGCTTCACCGGGCGAGGTCCACAAATCAGCGCTCCTGCGGCCCAAAGGACCCCTGGCCGCAGACATCTAGAAATCTTCGGTGAGACCGAAACGGTCCGAGGTTGAACATGAGACTCCGATATTCCATTGCCTCCATCGCCGTCGCGACCCTGCTTGGTGCCTGCCAACAAGGCGGCCTCTTCGATCCTCTGGAAGAACACCCAACAGACGCGGGCGCACCACCGGATCAGGCCAACGGCAACGACAGCGGCAGCCCCCCAGTCAACGTCAAGGCAACCGAGGTCAGCTTTGCGGCCAAGCCTGCGGTCAATGGCTTTGGCTGCTCGCAGATGGTCGCCCAGGCCTCTGGGCGCTCGCTGACGCTCGACGGAACCCCGATCACGAACACGGCCAGCCAAAACAAGGGCTTTCAGCTCGACTGCTCGGTGGCATCGAATCCGGTGGTCATCCCGTCCGGCGCCTCGCGCGCTGTGCTGCGGCTCAAGACCTTGCATGACTTCGCATCCGAGCTTGGCTCGGGCAGCGCCCAGCCGCGCATCACCCGCGGCAGCCTGATCCTGCGCGATCAAGGAACCAACATGCCGCTCGACTGGCAGCCTGCGTTCCAGACCAAGCTCTCGCAGGCGTATGACGTGCGGCTGGAGCTGCCGACAAGCGTCGCCGGAAAGACGTTGACCGTCGAGGCCACGATGTCGGCGTTTGCCTATAACTGGGCCGCCACTGATCGCTTTGGCGAGTTCAAGTGGGTCTTAACCGATATCGCGATTGAGACCACTCAATAATCAACACAAGGAGTTATTGTCTTGTCCGACGTAGTACCCCATGGCGAGACGCTCAAGAGCGCCTACATCGTTGAGCGCCTGCTGACGAGCGACCCCGTCTGCGAGAGCTATGCGCTCTGCGATCTGCAAAAGACGCGCTCGCTGCTCGGCCTGCGCGTCCTGCCGGCGCTCGCCGCCGTCCGGGGGTACCTGAGCTGGTTTGAGGACCATGCCAAGCGTCTTTTGGGCATCCGTCACCGCAACCTGGCTTCTGTGATCGACTACGTCATCGACGGTCCAGGGCGCTGCTTCCTGATCCTGGAAGAGCCCATCGGCCACACGCTGCGCACCGAGCTAACGCTGCCGCGCCAGCAGACCCCCCTGCCCCGCCCCCTTTCGTTTGCCCGTTCGCAGCATATCTATCGCCAAATCGCCGAGGCGCTGGACGCACTGCACCAGGGGCACTGCCTGCACCTGGACCTGCGACCCGAGACCGTTCTTCTAAACAGCGCAGGCGACGATCAGGTGCAGGTCACGCTGACTGGCATGGGCCTGGTCGCGCCGACGCTGTGGCACACGATCGAGTGTCCCGACGCACTCTTGCCGTACCAAGCTCCCGAGCAGCTTCTGCGCGAACCTGCGACGGAAAAGAGCGACATCTTCAGCTTGGCCAGCCTGATCTATGAAATGCACAAAGGTGCGCAGGCCTTCCGGCGTCAGGGGGACGACCGCGTGGCCGTGCTGTCCAAGATCCAGCGGGAAGACCCGATTCCGTTTGCTGCGCCCTCGCAGGCCGTGCCGGGCTTCAGCCGAGCCTTGAACAAAGCGCACTACAAGAGCCCGCAGCAGCGTCACGCATCGATCCGCGACTTCTGCCACGAGCTTGGGATCTCGCTCGCAGCCGCGAAGCCACCGCCGAAGCCAGCCTCCAGCAAGCGCGCTTCGCAGCGGCTGTGGTGGACCCTCGGCGGCGGCAGTCTGTGCGTCCTGGTGATCTTGGCCATTGTCCTAGCCTCGCAGGTGCCGGGCGTCGCCCAGCAAGGGGATGGCGGCCTGGGGGCGACTCATGACGGCGGCAGCGACGGGGCGAAGCTCCTGCCGGATCACGATGCGGCCCATCGAGGAAAGCCCGCCGATGCCGCAGCGCGTCGCCCCGATCCCGACGATCCCGACGATCACGACGTCGCGCACACCGGTCAAACCCCCACCAGCAAAATCGGAACTGTCGGCGCTGTCGTCGGCAGCGCAGCGGGCACCGCGACGGAGCCCCGCGACAAACAAGGCGCTGCTGGAAGCGCCACTGCAGCGACTTCGACATCGCCAGAGAGCCCCCACGGCTCGCTTGCGGATTCCGCCCCGAGCGGCGGCAGCGCGGCGAACGCAGTGGCAACTGGCGCGACGGGAAAAGTCGGCGCGACGGGAAAAGTCGGCGCGA
>CAZKOY010000001.1:0-43540 GCA_964554495.1 uncultured Myxococcales bacterium | reverse complement strand
GACACCGCCAGCAACACGGGCAAGCGACCGGACACCGCCAGCAACACGGGCAAGCAACAGGGCGGCGTTGGCAGCGGCAGCAAACCGCCTGGTGGCTCGACGGGAAGAAGCGGCAAGCCGAGCACGCCACATGAGCCCCCAGCCGCCGTCAGCTGTGCGTTGGTCATGCGCGCCAGCGTCGAGCTACCACAGGCGCTGCAGCAGACGCTTGGCGACTGCCTGCAGCTCCTGCGCTCGTGCAGTGGTGTGTCGGCCATCCGGCTTGTGCCATTCAATCGGCATTATTCGGTATCGGCATCCACTCCATTAAATAATAAACACGCCAGTGAATTTCGCGACTGCGTGCGTCATCAGTTAAATGCGGTACCCGGTACAGGCGAGATCTTGATCAAAAAAGGGGACTGAGATGCCGGCCCTGCTTTCGCGCTCTACACCTCGTTCATTCCTTGTTTCGCGATCGGCCCAGCACCACGCACAGCGGCGACCCGCTTCGTGGGCCTTGATCGCTGTGTTGGCCAGTCTGGCAGTGCCTTTGTGCAGCGGCTGCGCGACTATCGAAGCGCTTCGGCGCGTTGAAGCTCAGCTAGCTGAGGCCCTGGCTCAGCTTGAAGAGACCAAGCGCGAAGCGGCGATGGCCATTGCCAATGCCAGTTGTGGCAAAGAAGTCTCGGATTTGGTGAAAGATGTATCAGCGCTCTGTGTAAAAGGGCGCTGGTGCGAAGATTCCGAGATCATATCCGCCATTTCTGATGCAGACCCACAGGGTCGATTTTTATTACTTATGAAAACGCAGCGCAGCGCTGCATTTTATTTTCCAAATACCTGGGACAATCCCGTGCATGTGCATCGACTTGAAAAAATTATTAGCAAACGACTGCTGCCGCGTACCAAGGTATTGGTTGTTGCCAACACCACCGCCCGCAAACCGACGAAGGGAGGTGGCAGTGACGAGACAGCCGTCCTTGCGGCCCGCGATCGGGTCAGCGATGTGATTCGCCAACTGCAGGACACTTCAAAGCGGCTGCACGGCAGCGATGAGCGAATTCCTGTCATTACCGATAAAGATATTCGCGTTTGGCTTGTCCCTTATCTGGTGCAAGACTCCGAGCTGGCTCACTTAACGGCCGACAGCAAGCCACCGATCGGTTATTATAATCTATCCAAAGGCAGTCAAAGCCAGCAACAAATCAAGCAAGCTGTTCAGCTTAGCGTATGGGTTTATTTGATTGATTGTTGGCCGACTGATATTAGCGAAGAAAACCAATCCCTACAGAGCACAACACCCAGTGCTCCTGTGGTGAATAGCACACAAGAAAACCGTTCTTCGCCCAACTAATACTCAATAATTGCACTGATTCGATACTGCACACCTGGGGGATACGAATGCGACGCCGTGATTTCATTTCTGCTCTGGCGGTTGCACCGCTGTCTGTTTCTCGATTTGAGCAATTAACAGCTCAGCAAGAAAGCTTGTTATTAAATCGCCGTATTTCGCTAAATGAATTGCGTGCCGAGCGCGATAATACCCCCATTGCGCCGCTGACCGCACCAGTCACTGTGTTGCATTTTTGGGGGGATGCATGTCCGCCCTGTGTGATTGAGATGCCGACCTGGAGGCATATCTGGGGCGTGCTGCGCAACCGCACTGATCTGCGAGTGGTCTTTTTGGGTGAGACGCACAGCGAACAGGGCTTTCGCCGCTTTCTGGCGGCAAACGAACGCAAGCTGCCGGATTGCGAGCAGTTCCTGATTCCCTACGGCGATGCGGCGAGTCACTTGCCAGGGCAGCGCAGCCAGATTCGCGCGCGGCTGGAAAACGACGTGCAGCCCCTGACCTTGCTGATGGACCGCGAGCACACGGTTCGCCAGGCCTTTGTCGGCAGCATCCAGAACCGCTTGTCCGAGCTACAAGATGGCTGGACGCGCCTGCTGCGTTCCCTGCAGGGCCAGCCCGCGTTTCTGGCACAGACCGTCCCCGCGTTGTCGTCGATCGTGCCCTGGGCTCAGCGCGAGCAGGCGCCCACCGCCGAGGTCAGGCAGCTTGAGCTTTCGCTGCTGCATCACCGCTTGCCAACGGGCGACGCAGGGCCCGAGGTTCGCTTGCTGTACCCGCGCGATCAGCGCAGTCACGGAGACGAAAGCTGGCTGCGCTCGCTCGCTGCGCAGCGCAAGTACAGCAAGCTGCGGGTCCAGTCCGTCCCCTGGGTCGGCCCGGTGCCGGGGCTGCTCTTCCTCGATGCAGATCAGACCGTGCGTCAGGCCTTTTTGGGAATCACCCACCGCACACGAGCGCCTGAGGCGCTGGCCGCGCTCGACCGATTCATCAACGTCCTGTGACTGCTGAGGAGTCAATCGCCATGCTGTGCGCCGCTGCGCCTTGCTCACTGCGCGTGTCGTTTCTGCGTCGTGCCAACGCACGCGTCGCTGCCCTCGGACGTCTCGCTGGGGTGGCCATGCTGACGTGGCTTTGCGGCTGCGGCACCGCAGAGCCGACGCCGCCGATGCCTGACCTAGCCGAGCCGCAAGCCGCGGTTGGCTGCAGTCCAGAAAACTGCACGGGCTGCTGCTTTGCCGGTATCTGTCAGACGGGAACCTCGATCACCGGCTGCGGCAGCGGCGGCCAAAGCTGTCGCGTCTGCAACCCCGCAGCGTACGAGATCTGCCTGCCGCAGCAGACCTGCGACCTGGATCCCAACGGGCTGTGGCGCTTCTTGCTGACCGAGGCGCGGATTCGACAGACGAACGGCAGCAAAAACTGGGACGTTGCCGCCCTGTCCAAGCCCGACCCCTACTTCAAGATGGGCATGTTCACGTCGCCGACGCAGGACGATACCCTGTCACCGACGTGGACGGACCAGGGCAAAAACTATCGCGCCAGCGATCTGACCTCGCTGGGCGTGACGCTTGAGCTATGGGACAAGGACATGACATCGGCCGACGATGTCATCGCTCCGGCCCGACTGTTTCGTTTTCAGACGGCCGACTTGGCCGCGGGCCAGGTCACTGTGACTGGTTGGGGGCAGACCGACAGCGTCACGCTGCGCTTCGTCAAGCTGCCGCCCTAAGCGAACCACAACGCACGCCTGCAGCGAGCAGTCCCAACGGTGACCGCGCTTCGTCAAGACGACGATCGGCATGGGCTCGCGACAGTTTTCTGCGTCTAGGCCGCCAACGCACGAGCGGCCCGCGCCACCGGGACATAGACATCAAGCCCTGCCCCCAGCTCAGCAGCCTGCACCGCCTGCAAAGCCCAGTCTCGCGTCTGTTGCGTCAGGCCCTGGGCCGCCGCAATACGCGCGAGCAGCAGCAGCGCATCGGCGGCGTACAGGCGAAGCTCGCCTCGGGCGGCCAGCGACCACGCCAGCGTGGCGTGAGACATCGCCGCAGCGGAATCGCCCGCGGCCAGCCGCACTTCCGCCAGCGCCAGGCAGGTGTCGATCTCGTACCCCGCCAAGCCCGAGGCGCGAGTCATGCGCAGGTTGTCGGCAAGGCGCTCGCTCCACAGCGAAAGCGCGTCGCCAGGCGGCTGAGGCGCAGCCAGCGCCGGATGCACCATGCAGCGCGCCAGCACCGCATCCAAGGCCAAGAGCTCCTGCGTGCGCGCCAGCAACCGCGGCTCCATCGCAAGCAGCAGCTCGCGTCCTGCATGTGCCGCTTGTACCGCGCGGGCGGGCCGTTGGTTCATGCCGTGCGCCTGCGCACACAATCGATGGATGCGCGCCAACGAACAGCGGGCCGCTGCATCCTCGCGGGCACTGCCCAAAGCCGGCAGCTTGAGCGCCGCAAGCAGGCGTTCCGCCTCGTCGCTGCGGCCCATGCAGATCAGCGTCAGGGCATGCTCGGCGTCAAGCAGCCATGGAATCGGATCCCAAGGATGCAGCTCATGCGATCCGCTGACATCGGACGAAAGAAAAAGCAGGCCCCGCTGCTCTTCGCAGAAGCGCACCGCGGCCGGCAGCTCTCCGCAGACGCGCAGCATGGCGACTTGGTTCATGCTGTCGTCCAGCACCGACTGCAGGATCTCGTCGACGTTGTACATGCCCGAGTCGTCGCTGCTGCTTTCGCTGAGCCGCCGCTTGTGGTCGAGAAAATCCAAGGCGCGGCGCAATAGACCCGCGGCGAACAACACGACCGCGAAGCGCTGATTAAACCACTGCCGCGGATCGCCCGCCTTCCAGCTATACGCCTGCGGCTTCAGCTCTGGGGACAGCGCCGAAAACAGCTCCAGCGCCGTCCGCACATCGACAAATTCATGCACCAGCGGCGCATAGATGCGCTGCTTTAGCACGTGCAGGGCGCGGCTCTGATTGCCGGATGCCACCAACTGATGAAATAGCTCGATCAGCGGCTCAAGCTGACTGCGGTCTTGTGCCTGACCTGCCGTCGCAAACGACTCAAAGTATGTGCTCAGGTCGTGGTGAATGCTCTGCTTGTTGACCAAGCGCTCATAGGCGTAGCGCCGAACCACTGGATGCAGATCGAACTGTCGTCGACGTTCTTCGCGCAGCAGCAGATTGCGCGAGGTCAGCTCGCGCACCGCTCGACGCAATGTACTGGCATCGCGACCTCGCACGCCGCCCGCCTGCGCGCGAGCATCCTCGACGGCAACGATCGCTTTATAGTCAACCGGCCCGCGAAACGCCGCGATCGAGCTAAGGAGCTGCTGATCCGGTCGCGCCAGGGACTCAAAGGCCACATGCAGGATGTGGTGCTGCCGTCGCACCAGATCGCGAATCACATCGTAGCCATCGGCCGCGCGCAGGTCTCCTGGGTACATGGGATCGTTGCGAATGACGCCGATCAAAAGACGCATCGCCAGCGGATGTCGCCCATAGATCGCGGCCAGCGCTGCAATGTCCTTGGCATGCGCAGTGATCCCCGAGTGGTGAAAGAGATCCACGACTTCGTCGTCGCTGAAGTCGGCAAGAATCACCCGCCGACAGGCCGATAGCGGCGAGCCGTCGGCGGCCTCTAGCTCGGCAGGAAACAGGCGGCTGGTCAGAAGAACCCTCGCGCGAAGCTGAGGAATGCCGCACAGGCCCACCAGGAAGCGCACGGCATCGTGGTCGATGCAGCGACGCGCGTCACGTGGGTCCCCCCCCACAGGCATGTCCCCGTGATCGGGGCGATAGCCCGCGATGTAGCTTTTCAGCTCGCGCTCGAAGCCATCGAGCACCAGGAAGAAGCGCTGCCGCTCTAGGTGCCATAGAAGCTCGCGCACCGGATCATCCTTGTGCCCGAGCGAGGCAGGGTTTGACTCAGAGTCCGTCGCGCCTCGGAAGTAGCGCAGCGCCGCCTTGAGAAACTCGGGAAAGCGCGCGTTGACTTCATAGAACGACCACCACAGGAAGCCCTGGCAAGGGCGCTCGGGCCGAAAGCGACGGTGCAGCGGAGGCGAGCCTGCACCGGGAAGCGGCGCTCCCAACACATCAAACTGGCTGAAGCACCAGGCAAGCGCCGTCTTGCCCTGCCCGCCCATCGCTTCCAAGACCAAAAGCGGAGCCGCGTCGGCATTGAACCAGTCCGCGAGCAAGCGACGTTCTTCAGAGCGGCCGATGAAGTGAGCATCCAGCGGATAGGGATGCGCAATCAGCGGCTGGGGCGGCAGCGGCCGCGGACGCGAGCCGCCAAGTGCGCGGCGCTGAAACGAAAAGTTGGCGAGCGCGCGTTCGATGCGCCGCGGTAGCTCTTTCGCGCTGTCAAAAAAATCGACGACACGATTCCGTAATAACTCCCGGCGAAGCGAAATGATTTCCCCATGATGTGAGGATGAATGCCCTGGTGCTTGATTTCGTTCGTCCCATTGCCGCAGAAAGACCAAGGCCGGTTTAGCATCAGATTCAATTTCACGATATACGTGCCGCACGAACTGCAGATCTAACGATTCACCAATAAGAGCCGGGCTGTCTTCTTGCACAATGACGACAACCTCTGCGTTTCTGAGCTTTGTCCGGCAGGCATCAGCCCGTGCCTGTTCGCTGCCAAAAGCGGTGCGGTCGAACAGGTCTATTTGAATGGAGCCAAGCGACAAAAGGGCGGTGCGCAGCGCCTGCTCATACGCTGTGGGCTCCTCTCCGGCCACGCACAAAAGGACGCGCAGCAGTCCACGGGGGCGCTCTCGGCCGAGCGCCCGCAGCTGCCGCGTAACCTCTCGCCACCCGTGATCGTGCGTTGGCCAGTCGACAATCGGCCGCCCACCAGGCGGCAGCGGATCGAGTCGGTTGAGGGCGGTGGCTTGCCATTCAACGGGACGCAAGATGACCGGCAGCACGACGAGCTGGCCCAGCGCCTGACGCGAAAAGATGTGCTGCATATCCGGGCGCTGCATGCTATTGGCGGCCAAGAAATCCGCACTAATTAGCAAAATAACAATGTCGGCCTCTGCAATGTGTCGTTCGTGTTCCTCTTGCCAGTTTCTCCCTAATTCAATAACAAGACTGTGACTATATTGTATAATTCCTTCATTCTGAAGCAACGTCAAGTGATGACTTAATTCATCACAGAACGACTGATCTTTGCTGGCATAGATCAGCCACACTCGCAGCGGCGGGGACAGCGACGTCACCGGCACAGCATAGCGTTGAACGTGCAGTCCCTGACAAGAATCTGGGCCGCAGGTCTGCCCGTTTACGGCCCGCGCATCCCCGCCGCCGCGCTACCGGCCATCTCATAACGCGTGGCCAGAAGCCCAAAGCAGACGGCTGCCCACCCAGAGCAGCCTCGGAGCTGCGAGGACCGACAGCCGGCTGGATGGGGCCCGCAGGCTTGTGTGATGGCTTCTAGTACTTCACCGAGCAACCATACGGTGGCGTCGTCGGGACACTCACGGGCTTGTTGGCCATGGCTTCCGTCAGAGCCTGCGTCACATAGTTCTTGGCTGTGGCGATGTCGCCGGCATCGGTGCTGGGCTTGTCGTCGATGGCGCCGCCATAGATCAGCGTGCCCTGCGGGTTGACGATGAACATATGCGGCGTCGTCTTGGCGCCGTACAGCTTGCCTAGCTCGCCCTTGGGATCAAGCAGCACGGCCGTCGGCGCGGCCCCCGCCTGCTTCATGTTGGCGTTGGCGGTCGGCCCGTCGACATGCCCTTCTTTGCCGGGCGCCGACGAGACAACGGCCAGCCAGATCACGCCCTTGCCCGTCCACTCTTTCTGCAGCTTGGGCAGGTTGCCGCTGCCGTAGTGTTTCTTGACGTAGGGGCAGCCGTGGTTGTGCCATTCCAGCACGACGTACTTGCCTTTGAACTGGGCAAGCGAGACCGCCTTGCCGTTGCTGTCGACGGCGGAAAAAGCCGGCGCTGCGTCGCCCACTTTCGCGGCATGCAACGCGCCAGGCAGAGCACACAGCGCAAGCGACAGACCAGCCACCATTCCAGCGAACCTGCGACGAGAAACCAAGTACGTGGGCTTCATTTCTGCACATCCTTTTTGTTGGGGTGAACCGAAACTGAGCGCCATCGTACCGCGCGAACCGATCCGACGACGCGTGATTGCATGAGCCAGCGCGCCGTGCCAACCCATGGCGACCGCGGCAGGCCTAGAAATAAAGCGTTGCGCGAACCTGAGCTTGGATCGGTGTGCCCGGCGTGAAGTTCACGTCTTCGCAGCCGGTGAACAAGCCCGCATCATGGGTCTGAGCGCGCGTGCCAGCAGGGCACGCCGCAGCGGATGGCGGTGCCGTGATCGGCGCCTCGTCAGCGAGCCGCGAAGTCGTCGCGAACTGGGCCGAGCGATACGCGGAATTGGTCAGGTTCTCGACAGAGATTCCAAGCTCGATAAAGCGATAGCGATAGCTGGCGAAGGCGTCGAGCAGATACACGCCCTCGGCTGATAAGAAGCCATCTTCTGTCGCTGGCCTCGCAGCAATGCCGGTAAAGCGCAGGGCCGCGCGCAGCCCAAATGGCAGAAGCGCAGATAGCCCCGCGGCCACAGTAACCCGCGGTGCCAAAGCCACCGCGCTGCCGTTCCCCGCGTTCTGCACATACTTCGCGTCGTTCAGTGTTAGATCCAGGTCGGCAAACAGCCAGTGCGCAATGCGCAGGCGGCCCTCGAATTCCAGACCCAGGCGGCGCGTTGCTCCGGCGGCTTCGGTCACGCCTTCGTCGCCGACCCAGACTAGCTCGCTGTCGAGATCCAGACCCCACAGGCTGGCGGCGAGATCCAGGCGATCCCATAGCCGCGTGCGTGCGCCTAGCTCATAGCCCAGCGCGGCGGTCAGCGGTGTCACCGGATCGGTCCTGCGCACAACGCCACGCGCGTCGTTCGAATGAAAACCGCGGCCGAAGTTTGCGAACAGATCCAGCAAGCGATGCGGCGAGACAACCAGCGTCGCCTTGGGGCTCACCAACAGATCGCCGCGCACACCTGACGTCGAATCCCCCTGCATGCCCGTCGCAGTGAGGTCTCGTTGGCGATCGTTTACATCGAAGACGAAGTAGTCCGCGCGCAGTCCTGCGATCAGCCGCAGCCAGCGTGAAAAGCGCAGCTCTTCTTTGATATACAGCGCAAGGTTGCTCTGCCGGATGTCGTGATCGGCGACGGGCGACAGCCGCTCGCGAGCGCGCTGAGCAAACAGGCTGTTGTGGATGACATCCAAGCGACCAGACAAGCCGACGCTGGTATCCGCGCCCAGCCAAGAAACGCGAGCCCGCCTGCGATAGTTCACGCGAAACCCCAGCAGATCGCGGTCGTCCGCTTGCTCGATGCCGTCGCCGTTTTCAGGGTCGCGCGAAAACAGCGTGAAGTTGGAATACAGCTTCAGCGAATAGCGCGAGTAATAGACGAGCGTCGACAGATCGTGCGCCTCGTTTCTGAGCTGATACGCAAGGTACACGTTGTATCGAAACGAGCCGCCGCCTTCGCTGGGATCAAGCGATCCAAAACGCGAAATCACACCACGTTCGACGGCGCGATTGGGAATCTGCCCCGACGCAAACCAGTCTCCGGCATAGCTGGTGATGGCCAGCGAGATCGAGGATCCCGGCGCGATGTCATACGTCAGCTTGCCGAAGGCATTGAAGCGCTTGCTGCGCTCAGGATTTTCAAACGGCCCATCGGCGTAGCTGCCTTCGCCGAACACCAGCGCGTGCAGCCGTCCATCCAAAAAGGAATGGCCTGCGCCGACGACGCTGCGCAGCGTGTTGTACATCCCAGCTTGCAGCGTGGCGAAGCTGTTCTGCAGGCTGCGCTTGCTGACCAAGTTGATGGCTCCAGCCGTCGCGAAGTCGCCAAGCTCTGCGAAATAGGGACCTTTGAATACTTCGATTCGCTCGATGATCTCGGGCAAAACAAAGTTGCTGTCCGCATAGCCCTGGCCGTGCGCGTGCGAGACCATGTTGATCGGAACTCCGTCGAGAGTAAGCGCGACGTCCGTACCATGGTCAGCATCAAAGCCGCGTAAAAGGTACTGGCTGGCTTTGCCGCCACCGGCATGCTGGATCGTGATCAGACCCGGCGCGACGCGCAAAAGATCGCTCGTGCGCTGGATCGGTCGCAGGCGCAGATCCTGCTCACGCACGGTCAAGGAAGACGCCGCGGTGATCGGCCGATCGGCCACCACCAGCGTCGAAAACGCAGCCTTGCCGGCGGCGCTGGGTGCCGACGAGCTAGCGTCTGGGCTCTGCGCCAAGACAGCGGTCTGCAAAAACGCGAGGGCACAAAACACGGCGCCGCCCGCGCATCGGATACACGACATGGTCTCCTCCCCGCTGCAGCGGCGATGCGTCGCTGCGGGATGCCAAGGTTCTGGGTTAGCGATTCAGAACCGGCGCCGCAGGCGGCCCACGTGGGCCATGCGCAGCCAACAACAGAGGAGACGCGGCAGCCTCGCGGCCCGCTGCCACAGCGACACAGAAGGCCCATAGAAAAGCCGCAGGAAGTTGCGGTGATGCGGCCGCCGCAAGAACACCCAAGGCAAAGTGCGACAGGCTACCCAGGCCGTGCCCTGCGTCAAAGGGCGCATGGGAAGCCCCAGGGCCGCGCAGCGCTGAAGAAAGCGGAAGCACGCGCTCGGCAGGCGCGGCGTGGTGTTCGTGCTGTTCGTCGTGTGGGTCGTGCGGGTCGTGCGGGTCGTGCGGGTCGTGCGGGTCGTGCGGGTCGTACTCTGGGGTCTCGGCGTGCTGAAGCTGCGCAGCACCCTGCGGATGCAGCCGCAAGCCCAGCGCGATGTGCTGATGCGCGTGCCCATGGTTTGCCAAGTGCAGCGACGGCAGCACCAGCGCAGCCAGCAGGTACAGAAGCAGCGCCAAGGCGCCACGGCTCTGACGCGAAGCGGACACCGAGTCCGGGCTATACCACGCTGGATCGTGCATGCTCAGCGATCCATACGAGCCAGGCCGGCCGATCGTTGCATGGCAGGCAGCGCGCCCTGCCCACAGTAAGGCTAGCTCTCGCGAATTTCGATGGAATGAATCTGAACGCCGGGCTTGGTGGCGCGGCTGGGGTCCCGCTCGGTGATGCTGAACACGACATCCATACCGCGGATCACCTTGCCAAAGACCGTGTGCCGATCGTCCAGGTGCGGCGTGGCGGCAAATGTGATGAAGAACTGACTGCCGTTGCTGTTGGCACCCGAGTTGGCCATCGACAGAATGCCCGGACCGCTGTGGCGAAGCGTCGGATCGAACTCATCGGCGAACTTGTACCCAGGGCCCCCGGTGCCAGTGCCCGTCGGATCGCCGGCCTGCGCCATGAAGCCGCGCAAGACACGGTGAAAGGTCACACCGTCGTAAAACCCATCACGGGCCAGAAACACGAAGTTGTTGACGGTGCGCGGTGCCTGCTTGGCGAACAGCTCGACTTCAAACTCGCCCTTTTCCGTCTTAAAGAGGGCGGTGTACCGTCGGCTGGCATCGATGCTCATCTGCGGTGCGCTTCCGTATTTCTTGGCCACGACTGCTCTCCTGCGGGCCCTCGGTCTGATCGAGGCTCCTCATTTTACCGCGCCGGCTCCGCGGTTTTTCAGGCCTTGCGCTCTGTCGCTGCCCTCGTCGACAAAGCCGATCTTGCCCGGATCCAATCAGGGCTTGGCGGGAAGCGGCTTCTTCACCAGGCCAGTCAGCCCAAGCGTCGGCACCTTGGTTTTTACGACGGTGGCTAGCTCAAGCTGACCGCGCGGCTGGTTGGCGAGATCGCGGGCTGCGACGGGACGGAGAGGACGATTGCCCGGCGGACCACCCCACATTGTGTAATCCGGGTTGTCGCACGTCGCCTTGCGTCCCCAGTAATGACGAATGATGTACCGAGCCTGGAAGTTGTTGCTTTCGTCGCCGCGCACTTGCGCCTTCCATGGGCCGCCCCCGTCCTCGCGATCGGCGCGCCCGCCGACCACCGGCCGAGCCGCGCGGAAGATCAGGTCCTCGCTCAGCGTCTGCTTGTCATAGCGCGTGTGCATGCGCGTGACCACCCACGACGCGTTTTCGGCGTCGCTTCGACTGACGCCCAGCGTCACCAGATCGCCCGGCGTCAGCGGCGGAGTCGGACAGGGATCGCAGCTTGCGGTGTCCCAGGCGTACTCGGTGACCACGGCGCGGTTGTTTTGGCGACGCAGCGTCTCGTCGAATAGCTCGCCATAGAAGCCGGCAAAGCTCTGCCGCACGCGATCGAGCACTTCCAGGTTGGTGGGGATGAACACGTTGGGATAGTTGGCCACTTCGTAGCGCTTGCTCTGATGCAGCACATAGACCAGCAGGTCTTGTTTTTCCTCGGCGTTGAGCAGTCCCAAGCGCACCGGCAGGCGTAGTTCGTTGGCGTCGTACGAGAACTGCAGCGGCGACAACACGACCAAGCCGCGGCTGTCGCGCTTGACCTTTTTGATGTCGACTTTGGCGACAAAGAACTTCATCTGCTCGCGGATATATGGGGCCAGCGCCTCGGCAGCGCCCTGCGGAATGTTGTACTTCTGCAGCCGCAGCCAAGCCTCAAGGCCCCCTGATTCCTCGGCGGACAGGATCAGGATGTCGTACTCGCCGACCTCGAACTGCGCTTCGATCTTGACGCGGTACTGCGCTGCCGATCCGTCCATGTCGTCCATGGCCGCGCGGCTGGTCTTGCCTCGTAGCGCCATGCTGCCAAAGCCGATGCCATAACCGCCGCCGCCGCACGGATCCTGCTGCCAGTACTCGACCAAGCGCGGCGCAGTAAGCTCGTCGACGCGGGCAAAGACCTTAGCGCTTGGGGTTCGCACCTGATGCTTCTGCAGAACCACGGGCACTGGCACCACCATCGCAAAGTCTTCCGGCGGTCCTTTGTAGTTGTTCGACATCGTCATCACCGTGCGATTGCCCTTGCGCAACAGCACGACCTGCGACGCGTTGTTATACAGACGCTGGTTGCTGCCAGCGACGAAGAATCCACAGAACGCGTGGCCGATGCCGGGACTCAGCGCGAGCCCCAGCAAAGACGTAAAGACGAGCAAGCCCACCGAACGAAGACAGCCAAGATGACGCATGGTGAAGTGATCCTAGCGCGCCCCCCGGCTGCCGTGTGGTGGCAGATGGCCCCATTTTTCAAGCCGCCCACGGTCGTGCAGTTTGTCTCTCAACGCATTGCCTGTCGGCAAGAAGAACTCTCTGTCTTATTAGATAGATGTCGGCGATTACCATTGATTCATTCAAGGTTCTTGCCTTTATTTGTCATCAATGAAATCATGAAATCGTGCCTATCATCAAGACGTCGTCAATTTACATTTTAGGTACAATCATCCATGTAGGAAAGGAGCCTACCATGTCGTTGGTCAAGAGCCACCTGGGACGATCGAGCCACATGAGGACCAAGAGTTCATACGCGCTGACGCTGAGTGCCTTCACGCTCGCTAGCGTTGCTGCCGTGGGCTGTGGCCCCGTCGCTGAGGAGGATGCTGCAGCCACACAGCAGGAAATTGCTCTGGCCCGCGAGGTGCGCGCGACCTTTACCAATTGCATTGAATTTGGCGGCGTGGGTGTGGTTCCCGTCGCTAATGTATCAAATTTGGTTCCTTCACAATATACGCTATCGCCAGGACCTCCAGGATTGGCAATTGCCGTTGCGCATATGGCCAAATGCCAAGAGATTAAAGTCGGTAACGCAGCAGGGCATCCAGGCATCATGGGGCACCTAGGCGTATTAATCAATCCTCCAACTGGAACTGGTAATTTTAATAACTATCTATTTGCCCATGTAACCGATGATCCCAGCTTGTTTTCTGCGCTCAAAGGGGCGGGCTTGCAGACGACGTACATAAACCCCCACCTGCGCTTCGACGTGCTGGGCAGTGGCAGCAGCACGACGCTGTCGGCGGCAGCACAGCGACCGCATGAGCTGGCCTTTGGGCTGTCGGGACCGTTTGCGCTGCCTGACGCAAGCCAGCCGCCCGGCACGAACCTGATCAACTACTGGACGGACAGCCGACGCGCCGGCAACGCCGTTCTTGAGTACAACATCTCGGGTCTGCGGGTGCAGCCAACGCCCAGCGTCGTTCTGGATGCCGTGGGCGCCGATCTGCAAGCCATCGTCGGAGGCACCCAGCTTGCCTTCCCCTTCTTCGCGGCCGGCGAGTCGTTCGAGTCGACGACGCTGACCTTCCGCCCCAACGCGTTTTAGCCCGCTCCGCCTCGCTGCGCTCGCTATCCCGTTCTCGCTCGTCACCGCGGTGCTTGCATCGCTGCCGCCGGCTGAGTATGCATCTGCGGCGTGGGCGGCCTCTGCCCAGGTGAGCCATGAGCAAGATCTTGCTGGTCGAAGACGAGCCCGACCTTCAGAGCATCCTCGAATACAACCTGCGCGAAGCCGGATATGAGGTCCGCTGCACCGCCTCGGGCGAGGAAGCCTTGGCGCTGTGCCTGCGCGAGCAGCCCGATCTGGTGCTGCTCGATCTGATGCTTCCCGATCTGCCGGGAACTAAGGTCTGTCAGCGTCTGCGTAGCACGCCCGAGCTACAGTCGACGCCCGTGATCATGCTGACGGCGCGCGGCGAAGAGATCGATCGCGTCGTGGGCTTCGAAGTGGGCGCGGACGACTATGTCGTAAAGCCCTTTAGCGTGCGCGAGCTTCTGCTGCGTATCCAGGCCGTTCTGCGACGCCAGCCCCAGAGCAAAGAGCCAAGCCAAACGCCACATGTACCCGTGGCATCGCCAGCGCCGACGACGATGCCGCTGACCCTGGGTGCGCTGCACATTGACCCGGCCGCGCATCGCGTCTTCGTGCAGGGCAGCGAAGTGCGCTTGACCGCGCTGGAGTTTCGCCTGCTGTGGACGCTGGCGAGCGAGCATGGCCGCGTACTCAGCCGCAGTCATTTGCTTGAGCACGTGTGGAATATGGATCCCAGCTTGAGCACGCGCACCGTCGATACGCACATCAAGCGGCTGCGCGAAAAGATTGGCATCGTGGGCGATCAAGTCGAGACCGTCCGCGGCGTCGGTTATCGCTTTGTCGACGGCGCAACCAAGGTCAGTCCGTGATTCTGGGTATACGCAGCAAGCTGTTCCTGCTTTCGCTGGGCTTGATCGCCGTCTCGCTGGCCAGCACCTATGCCTATCTGCGTCCGACGCTAGATGAGGTGATTTCCAGCCGCATCGAGAGCGATCTGAAAGTTCGCCTGCGCTTGGTGGCCGACGCCGCGCAGGCTGCCAAGCTGTCGCTTCGCGAGCTGCGTGCCTGGCAGACTACGGCCCGTCGCTTGGCACCCCTCGCTGATGCTCGCGTGACGTTGCTTTCTGCCGACGGTGCGCTGCGCGGAGACTCAGAGGTAGCCGAGGAAGAACTGGCGCATGTGGAAAACCACGCCAGCCGACCCGAAATTCGTGAGGCACTGGGCAACGCCATCCCCGGTCTGCGCATGGGAAACGCTCCGGTCAGTGTGGCCACACGGTACAGCGCGACGCTGCGCCAGCGCATGCTGTACGTCGCGCAGCCTTTTGCGGCAGCCGACGGTGAACCGGCGATCGCACGCTTGTCGATGCCGCTTGTGGCCATCGATCGCGCCATGGACAAGCTGCACTTGGCGCTGTTTTTGGCATCGGTCCTGGCGCTGGCGGTTGCGGTTGTGATGTCGAGTGCCGCCGCGCACTTGGCGGTTCGCAGTCTACGCCTCTTGACGACGATCGCGACGCGAATGGCGCAAGGCGATCTGAGCCCGCGCGCCGAGCCTGGTCCCAGTGAAGGAGACGAGCTAGCGATGCTGGGCCGCGGACTCGACAAGCTGGCAGCGAAGCTGACCGCGGCCTTGGCGGTGCGCCGGGACTTTGTCGCGAACGCCTCGCACGAGCTAAGAACACCTCTGGCCTCGCTGTGTAGCGCAGTCGAGACGCTGCGTTCGGCAAGTCAGCGCGATCCGCAGCACATCGAGCGCTTCGTCGAAATCATCGCGCGCAACGCCGAACGCCTGCATCGCTTGGTCGAGGACCTTTTGGATCTATCGCGGATCGAGTCGCCGGGCTTTCGCCTGAGCATGGTGGCTTTGCCCGTCGAAGAGATCGCCCAGCACGTGCTTTCGCTGTTTCAGCCGCGGGCCGAGAGCAAGCAGATCGTTCTTTCCTGCCGCTTGCCCAGCCCTGCACCACAGGTCTTGGGCGAGCGGCGAGCGCTTGAACAAGTGCTCAGCAACCTGCTGGACAACGCGCTGAAGTATGGGTCCACTGCGTCCGAGATCGTCCTGCGCGCCGAGGTGATCAAGCAGGCTGAACGCTCGATGCTGCGTATCGCCGTATCCGATCGCGGCCCCGGCATCTCTGCCGAGCACTTGCCGCGTCTCTTCGAACGCTTCTATCGCGTGGACGCGGGGCGCTCGCGGGCGCTGGGAGGCACGGGCTTGGGCTTGGCCATCGTCAAGCACCTGGTCGAAGCCATGCACGGCGATGTCGGCGTCGAAAGCACGGTCGGTCAAGGCTCTACGTTCTGGTTTACGCTGCCACTTTCGGAGCGCTGAAACGGCTTCGCAAAAAGGCACCGCTGCGTACAATGCGGCCTCGCTTCGCTGACGGTCGCTGACGCCCTTTTCCTTGGAGGTGTCCCGGTGCCGCGGACTCCCTTTGGCTCGCTCGCTCGCTCGATCCCATTTTTCGCATCGCTGCTCGTCGCGTGCAGCGACCCGCAAGACCTAACGGATCCGCCATTCGATCGCACTGATGAGCGCGATGACTCGATGGACACGCGTCTTGATGCGGCGCTGCCTGCCGATGCGGCAGAGCCGGCGGATGCGGCAACGCCCCCGGATCAAAGCGACCCGCCGCCCCGCGTCTGCCAGCCTCAAGTGACATTGACGATGGCGGCACCGCTGGCTGAGCTACGCAGCAAGTCGAAGCTGGCCATCGAGGTCTTGGTGGCCGATCGTGGCGGCTCGACAGATCCACACCCGCTTCGCGTCGAGCTTGCGAAAAAAGACGGTACGCGGATCAAGACGCTGCACGATGCCGATCAGAAACCAGGCACGCTGCGGATCGACTTTGTACCGGGTAGCGAAAGCGATCTGCCGACGGGAGAACAGCAGATCCGCGCCTGGCTAGGCTGCCCTTCGAGCCTGCCCGGAATGCCCAGCGAAGCCCAGGCGCCGCTTTTTCTGCTGCGCTTGGGTGCGACGCAGATTCACGTGCAAGACGGCGAAGGTGGCGGTCGCGTGCCGCTTCTTTATCACGCGGTCGACAAGCGCAGCGGCAACTACTTCCCGATTCCAGCGACCCTGCCGACGTCATCGCTGAATATTCCAAGTGGCGAGCCCGATCTTGACAAGCCCGATGGCTCTCCTCGCTTGTTCCCCGATAAGCCTTGGAGCGATCTGGTCTCTCCCCCCGTCGACGGAAGCGGCGCGGTGCGCGAGAACGGCGAGACGCTGCCTGTGTCGCTGCGCATCGGCACCAAGCCCGATCTGGTGTTTACGATCGGAAAGACCGCGCAGGCCATGGGCGGCAGTCAGCCGACGGGACTTCTTTCGATGGGCCTGCCGCCGATTCGCTTGGTGATGACGGGCGTGCCAGGCAGCGATGCCGCACGCGTCAAAGAGGGTGGACAGGTCACGGTGCGCTTGCTGGCCTCTCCGGTACCGCGGATTCAGCGCGTCGATGCGGATCTGAAGTGGCACTTCGAGTGGCTGCGTCCCGACGGCAGCTATGCCGTGATCGCCGACAGTGAACAAGCGGTGACGCTGCGCTTCTATGGCGTGCTGGGCAACGAACAGGGCACAACATCGCCCAACCTGCCGTGGGTGGCGGTCGTCGATGAAGCGACGCAGGCCATCGCAGGCACGGCCAGCGACGCAGCGGGGGCTCGCGCGGCGCTGGTGCAGTACGTCTATGAAAAGATGGGCCTCTCGTACGATCGGCGCTCTGGCGCGTCGGCGTATACGCGGTACAGCGGCACGGGCGGCTGGGGCACTTCGACGTTTTCGCTGGCCGAGTTTCTAAAGCGCTCGCGCGGACGCATCGTCAACTGCAGCGACTGCGGCAGCATTCTTTCAACGTACGCCAACATGATCGGCGCCAAGTCGCGCTATGCGATCATCGGCTGGAACTTCAAGCTGAACCCCATCTTGGGCATCGGTGCGACGATGTTTGGTTCGCCCTTCGAAAGCGGGCGGCTGGGTTTCAGCTATCACGCGGTCACCACTCCCGACGCGACGATGCACATCGATGATGCGACGCTGGCCGTCGATGGAGACATGGATCCAAAGACCGCGCCGCACACCAAGCTTCTGGTGCAGTCGCTGACCGGCGACGATTACCTTACGCGCTTGTCGCCAACCTTTGGCAGCGGTACGCCGGCCTATCAATACAAGGACCAGATCACCAATGCACGCTAAGCACGCCTTTGTGAAGTGGGTGGGCCTGCCAACGGCGCTGGCACTTTCTTTGGGTGTGTCGGCTGCGCCAGCGCTTGCTGCGCCGCACGGGCAGGATGCTGTCTCGACAATGACCGCCTCGATCGATCAGGAATTCCGAGCCGCCTATCCGCTGGATGCGCCGTCTTCATCGCTGCGTCTGGCCGGTGTGGCGCTGGATCGCTTGAGACTTCCAGGCCTGCAGCTCAGCAGCCGCAGCGACGACGCAGGAGACGACGGCGGCGTGCTATTAAGCTTTTCCGATCGCAGCGGAGCCGTGCGCGCACTCGTGCAGATCGCCGTGCTGCCCGATGTCATGTGGGCGCGGCGCGTGCTGGGCACCGAGCTTCGCGCCGTATCGCTACCGCTGTCGCGCGCCTTCGATCCGCTGCTCGGCGATCTGGCCTATGCCGATGACGGAGGGCGCGGGACCTCGCTGGTTCTCGCCACGCAAGCCAACGTGGCGTACCGCGTCCAGATCGTCGAAAGCGGCAGTGATGTACCAAGCGCTGCCAGCATTGCCGGGCTCGTACGCACGGCGATGATCGCTGGCTCGCCGACGTATCCGCAGGTGACGCTGTCGCTGCCTGCCACGATCGATGCCAAGTCCGGCGCCGTGCTGCGCATTCAGGTTCCAGGCGGCCTGCCCTATACGCTGCGCGCCGAGGGCGGATACGTCGCGCGTGGCCAAAGCGGGCCGCTGATACGTCCGTTTGCTGCGGGCCCAATCACCGTCTTTGCCACCGTCACCAGCGAGCTTGGCTGCGTCACCATTGCCAGCGCTAGCAGCCTGGCCCGCTAGACGAACCTCCGCGAACTCAGGGGAACAGCGCACGAGCCCTGCGCCTGTGCCCGTCAGGAACTTTGCGCCCCTCACGCGGGCCGCGATGGCGCAGCGCTGCCAGACCGCAGGGGGCGCTGCAACGCGCAGCTAGCATCGACGCTGCGGATCGTGGTACACGCCCCGACTACGAACCGCGCAAGACGTCGCGCTCAGGTCGAACGGATCCGCTTGGTAGCTCGACAGCGCAGACCTGCGGATCGGTCCTGCTTGGTAGGCAAACGAAATGGCAATCACGCGAGTTGTTACCCACGCGGAAGTGGTGGCGCTGCCCGACCGCGGAGTGTTGACCCTGGAAGAAGGCGCTGAGCTGACGCCGCTGGCTGCTGAGCGAGTCGCGGCGCGTGGCATCGAAGTCAGACGCGGTGCGGCGGCTTCGGCCGATTCCGCCGGGCAGCTTTCGGCGGTTGAACAGGCAAGTCGGCAGGTGCTGCAGCGCCTCAGCGAGCGCTTGGGCAGCAGTCTTTCTGAGCTACCGCCCGAGCTAGCGAATGAGCTTCCCGGACGCATCGCGCACGAAGTGCTTCGGGCCGTGCAAGACGCGCCCGCGCAAGACCTGGGCCTGCCGCCTGCCGCTGACTACTGCGCTGCGTATCTGAATGCCGAAAAACAGCATGCGCGTCGACGCGCCGTCTTGACGGCCACGGGCAAAAACCAAAAAGGCATCGTTGCGCATTTGACGACGCTGATCGCCGATCACGGTGGCGACATTCTGGATATCTCGCAGACCTTGGTCGGCGGTTACTTCACGATGCTGCTCATCGTCGACATCGGTGATCTGACGACGACGTTCGCCGATCTAAAGCAAGCTCTGCACGATGCGGCTCATGCACGCGGTGTCCAGGCCATCCTCATGCATGAAGACATCGTCTCGTCGATGCACCGGGTCTAGTCGATGATCTTCGATTTGGAAGAGACGCGGTCCATTCTGCGCATGATCGAGACAGAGCATCTCGACATTCGCACCGTGACGCTGGGTATCTCGCTGCGTGGCTGCACCACCGATGACATGGGGCGGCTTTGCGATCGCATCTATGACCATGTCATGCGGCAGGCAGGACGCTTGGTCTCGGTCGCGCGCGAGGTGCAAGACGCCTTTGGCGTACCGATCACGAATAAGCGTATTGCCGTGACGCCGATCGCGCTTCTGGCTGAGCCAACGCGGGCGGCAAGCTATGTACCGATCGCGCAAGCGCTCGATCGCGCTGCAGCGGATCTTGGCATCGACTACATCGCGGGATTTTCAGCGCTGGTCGAAAAAGGCATGACGCCGGGTGATTCCGTGCTGATCGAGTCGATTCCCGAGGCGCTGGCCGTGACAGGGCGCGTCTGCTCGTCGATCAACGTCGCAACCACGCGAGCGGGCATCAACATGGACGCCATCGCAGTGATGGGACACGTGCTGCGGGCTCTGGCCAAGAACACCGCCGATCGCGGCGGCATCGGCTGCGCGAAGCTAGTCACCTTCGCCAACATGCCGGAAGACAATCCCTTCGTCGCGGGCGCCAATCATGGAATCGGCGAAGGCCCCGCGACGATCAACGTCGGTGTCAGTGGCCCCGGCGTCGTCTTGTCCGCGCTGCGCCGCCTGCGCGAGTCGATGCAGAAGCCGACAGTGACCGACCTAGCTGAGACGATTAAGCGTATGTCGTTCAAGATCACGCGCGCCGGAGAGCTAATTGGTCGCGAGGTCGCTAAGCGCCTGGGGGCTCCTGTGCGCTTTGGCATCGTCGATCTGTCGCTGGCTCCAACGCCGGCCTTGGGCGACAGCGTGGCCGAGATCCTGGAAGTGATGGGCCTAGAGCGCACTGGCTGTCCAGGCACCACCGCCGCTCTGGCCCTGCTGACGGATGCCGTCAAAAAGGGCGGCGCCATGGCGACAAGTCACGTCGGCGGTCTGTCGGGTGCATTCATTCCGGTGTCTGAAGATCACGACATGATCGCAGCGGTAGAAGCCGGCGCGCTGAGCCTAGAAAAGCTGGAAGCGATGACGGCTGTCTGCTCGGTTGGCCTGGACATGGTGGCGGTGCCGGGGGATACGTCCGCCTCGACGCTTTCGGGGATCATCGCCGACGAGATCGCGATCGGTGTCTTCAACAACAAGACGACAGCCGTGCGAATCATCCCTGTGCCGGACAAAAACGTTGGCGAGCGAGTGGTCTATGGCGGCCTGTTGGGTGAGGCGCCGATCATGCCGGTCAGCCGCTATCGCCCCGACGCGTTCATCGCCATGGGCGGACGCATTCCGGCGCCGATTATTTCGCTGCGCAACTAGCGACGCGCAGGTCAAGGCCCACGCCCATGACCGAAGAGCGATCGAGGGTGGCGACGATGCAGCGTCCGCTGCGCATCGCCTTGGTCAGCGAGCCGTTTTATCCCGACCTTGGCGGCATGCCAGAGCACGTCCACAACCTGGCACAACAGCTTGCGCGGGCAGGTCACAACGTAACCGTCATCACCACCGAGTACGCACGGGCAGCCCGGTTTTCACCGCCTGCCGCAGCGCTTTGTGCTCGCTATGACGTGGTGCGCTTGGGACGTGCGACATCGCATATCGTGTCAAATGGTTCACAACATCACGTCGCGGTCGGGCTTCGCTTGCGCGCACAAATGGGCGCGCTGTTTGCCCAGCGTGACTTTGACCTGATCCACCTGCACGGACCGATTTTTCCGACGCTGGCCCTGCTGGCGATCCACTGTGCGCCGCCGCGCGCGGTCCTTCTTGGGACGCTGCACACGCACTTTGCTGACTCGCGTCTTCTGCGGCTTTTTCGCAGGCCGATCCAGCGCTATCTGGATGTGCTTGATGGCGTGATCGCGGTAAGTGACAGCGCCGTACGTTCGCTAGAGCGAGTCGGACTGCACTGCCACGCCACGCGCATCGAAAACGGCATCGACCCAGAGTATTGGCAGAGCGGTCGGCCGATCGCTGCGCTGCGCGATCACTGCTTCAACATACTCGTGCAAGCGCGCTTAGAGCCGCGCAACGATGTCCGCACGGTACTCGCGGCGCTGCGGCAGCTGCCCGATCCAGCTCGTGTGCGCCTTATCGTCGTCGGAGACGGCCCCGATCGCGAGCGACTGATGCGCGAAGCAACAGGGCTCAACGTCGCCTTCGTCGGCCCTCAGCTTCAGGCCCGAGCCAACCTGGCTGCCAGCAGCGATGCCTATTTCTTCACCGCGACGATTGCCTCACACCCGATGTCACTTCTTGAAGGCATGGCGGCCGGGCTGCCTGTGCTGGCGTTTGATATCGAGGGCGTGCGAGGGCTGATTCGCGATGAAATCGAGGGCTTCGTCGTTGGGCTGGGCCGCGCCGATCAGATCGCACGCCGGCTGACACAGCTCATCGCGGATCCCACCCGCCGCAGCGCGCTCGCGCAGTCAGCCCGAACGCGGGCCCAGGACTTTGCCTGGCCGCAGATCGCGCAGCGCGTCCTTTCGTACTATCGCGAGCGGCTGTCCGAAGTCGCAGACCGGTCGACTACTCGGGAACGAACTGGCCATCCTGCAGGCTAAGTCCGTTGCGCTTGCAGAGCTCGGCCAATAGCTGCCGGTGTTCTGCGACGGTGAGGTTGGTATACGCGCGGGTAGCCAGCGTCGACGAACGAATGCTGCAAGCGGCCGATCCGATGAAGCGCCAGGCCTTGGTGACTTCGTTGGGTGAACCGCGCTGCGTCACCTGCAGAGCCAGGTCGATGGAACGCTGACGCTCGCCACGCACATAGGCGGCCTGGGCATCTTCCATGAGCTGCTCTGCGTTTTTCTCGGCCGCGTCACTGGTCGTTTCACCCTCGCCCGTGGGACGAGCAGCGGGGCGTCCCGAAGCTGCAGGCTTGGGCGACTGAGCAGGCGAAGCAACAGGAGCCGCCGTGGCAGCGGGCTGAGCGGTCGGTCGTTGGTTGGTGTTACCCAGAAGCTCGTCCACTTCGTCGCGAGCAGCCGAGCGCGGGGCAGCCTGAGGGGCCACCGCACTGGGCAGCGGAGTCGGCGCAACCGCTGAAGGCACGGGGCCCGGTGAAGTCGCAGCCGGTGGCACGCCTGCACCTACCGGGCTCGCAGCGGCGGGCGCAGGGGCTGGCTGACCGCTGCCCAAAGCCCCAGCGGGGCGAGGCGGTATGCCAACAGGGGCAGACGGCGCGGCTGGATTTGCGCTCCCCGCCGTCGGTGGTATGGCCGGAGCCGGCGAAGGCGCCGGAGCAGGCAGCGGCGGAGTCGGAGTCCCAGCAACCTTGGCAGCCTCACCCAGTGCTGTCGGGGCGGGCGAAGGCGCTGCGGGGGGATGCGTCACGTCCTCGCCCGTGGCAGAGCGAATCGGGGGCACCGGCACCTGCGGCATGGCTGGCCCGCGCAGACCGGCATCTTCGCCAGCCGTCGTCGGGGGCGGAGCCAGCGGCTCGACGACCAGCGATGAAGCAGGGCCTTGTGGATTGGCATTTACCGTCGGTGGATTGGCCAAAGGCCGCGGGCGGTGACGCTGTTCCCAAAGAAGGGTCAGGCCGATACCGGCCAGGATGGCGAGGGCTCCGCCGGCAATGGCCAGACCTAGCGTAGGGCGACGCGTTGGCTCGACGGCTGCGGGCGCGGTGCCTTCGGGAATCAGAAGCGGCGGAGCCGCAAGAACCGGCGGAGGAGCCGCTGGCGCAGCGCTTGCCGGCCGCGTACTGGGCGAAGTAGGCGCAGGGACTGATGCAGGGCGCGACGACGCCAAAACTGGCACAGCGCCAGGCACTTGTGGAGGCGAAGGCGGTGTCTGCGCCACCGCAGCAGGCGGGACTGGAGGCGGAGCAGCCACGGCTCCCGATGGAATCGGCGGAACGGGCGCCCCTACTCGGCCAGAAGGCAACGGCGGACGCGCATGCGGTACCGCATCGGCAGGAGGAGACGGAGGCGTAGGCGGCGGCGCGGCATGCCCTGCTGTTTCGACGTTGGTGGCCGAGGCTGTGCGCGCCGTCAGTGCCCGCACAAAGTCCATCATCGTCTCGTATCGATCTTCGCGTCGCTTCGACATGCCACGCGAGATCGCAGCCACGGTGTGCGCCGGCAGATCCGCAGTCCGCGGTAAGGGCCGCGGTGGCTCGTTGATGATCTGGCGCAATAGCTCGTCGGGGTTGCTGTCTTCCCAGGGCAGCTTGCCCGAGAGCATGCGATAGGCGATGACCGAGAGCGCCCACTGATCGGCGCGGCCGTCAATCGGCGTGGTCGTCTCGCCGAGCGTTTCGGGGGCCATGTAGCAGGAGACACCCAGCGACGCATCGCGAGTACCAGCCGGGGCCATGCGACGAAAGCGGGCCAGCCCGAAGTCCATGATGCGCGTGCTCTCGACGACGCGGTCGCCCAAGTCATGGCGGACCAGAAAGATGTTCTCGGGCTTGATGTTGCGGTGGACGATGCCGCTGCGATGGGCAGTGTGCAGCGCGCTGCCGACCTGCTGGATCACTTCCATGGCCTGCGCACCCGACAGCACTTCCTTGTGCTTGAGGCGCTGCTGCAGATTCTCGCCTTCGAGCAGATCCATGACGAAAAAGGGGATGCCGTTCTCGTCTCGGTCGAAGTCGGTGATGGGCAGAATATGAGGGTGACGCAGCGTCGCGATCAGCCGGGCCTCGTCCTGAAAGCGCTGGTACAGATCGGGACTGGCGGCCAGCTTGCGGTGCAGCACTTTCACTGCATACAGTCCGCCGCTGCGCACGTGCCGCGCGACGTAGACCGTACCCACCGTGCCGGCCCCCAAGAAGCGCTCGATGCGATAGGTCTTGGCCAGGATCTGACCGATGATGTTTTTGTCGCGGTTGTTCATCGACCTAGGTCACCGTCAGGGTTAGCAAGCCAGCGGAGGCAGCCGCCGTGAGCGACGCAGGGCTGCTCGGCCCATGTCCGGCTTGGCATCCACGTCGAGCAAGAGAAAGAGAAAGGCCCCAGGCGAATGCCGAACGTGAAAGAGAGACCGATGTCATTTCAAGCAGATACATACGCACTCCGCAGACATCGTACATCATCCAGTGGGCACAGGGAAAGGGAAGCCTCGGCGCGGACTCCAGGGACTTGGGGGTGGGCGGCGTCGAAGCTTCGGCACCTGTTTGGGCAAGGCCGAATCCCGCCAGCACTGCGCGCGAGCCTGCTTGGAACCATCCTGCTGTGGACTTGGATGCCAGTCATGCGGATGCCTGCGGCGCATGCCGATGCGTTCTGGGCCCACTGGGGCGATGGCAAGGCCGAGCTTGCGGGATACACGCTGCGCATCTCGCGCTATGGCCAGCCGCGAACGGGGACGCTGGTGTTGATCTTTGTGACCGAGGACTTCAGCCAAAGCTCCCGAGTCAAAGCCGACCCAGGCAAGCATCCGCCAAGTGATGTCTTCCCGGTTCTGAAGCTCAACGCACTGCGTCGCTTTCAGACGGGCATATACGAATACAGCACAATGACATCAGTATTTGTACGCGCAGATGCTCTGGGAGCGCTGCCGGCCGTGCAGGGCGTCGCGGGGTCTCTGCCGGCGCTAGCCAAGGTCAGCTTCTCAAGCCAAGAGTGGTGCGGTCACGTCTTCCATCAGGTTGCGCCGCGCATTGAGGCAGGCGGACTGCGTCTGCACTCGCAGAGCCATAGCTACTTCGACGGCGAGGCCGACGATCAGCGCACGCTCGATTGGTCCCCAAATGCACTGTCAGAAGATGAACTGGCGCTGCGCCTGCGTCGCTACGCCGGTCGGGCTGAGGCACTGCCGGCGGGCTCGTCGCGCAGCGTACCCCTGCTGTCTTCCCTTTTGCGCGTGCGCTTGGGGCACCAGCCCGTGTCTGTCGAGGCAGCGACGATCGAGCACCGGCAAGAACGCACGACGCTGAGCACGCCAGCGGGCAGCCTGGTCGCGTTCAGCTATGTGGTCTTGCGCAAGTCCGGTGAGCAGACGACGTACTTCTTCGAGGAAGCGGCGCCGCACCGCCTGCTCGGCTATCGCAGCGTGCAGGGCGGCGCGATCGTCGAAGAGGCGCTGCTGCGCGGCAGCACGCGCTTGCCGTACTGGCAGCTAAACCAAAGCGGCCACGAGTCGTTTCTGAAGCAGCTGGGTCTGTAGGGCCAAGCCCGACGCGGGCGTGCTAGCACGATGCGCGGCCCGTTGGCACTGATGGAACCGCTTCCCCGCTTGTGGTTGCCACGGGGCTGCGGTATCTCCGCCTGCATGCTGCCATTGCGCCTGTCGTGCATGCATGGTTTCGTCGGATTTGGCTGGCTGCTCGCGCTGAGCTGCGGGCTGGGCTGTGCGGGCCCGAGCGAAGAACTATCCCCCGTACCCCCCGAGAGCCCAGCGACTGTGGTCGACCCCCCTGGGTCTGGGGGACCGAGCGATGACATGCTCTTGGGGCGCATTACGACGCTGCGGGTTCACTATCCGCTGGCCAGCGATAAGCATCTCAGCGTGCGGGGCTCGCTGTCGCCATTTGCCTGGAGCACCGGAGTGCGCATGACGCGCAGCGCACCTGATCTGTTCGAGCTACGCATTCGCGATCTACCCCGCGAGCTGGAGTGGAAGCCCCTTGTCGACGATGCAACCTGGTCACGCGGACAGAACTATCGCGTACGTCCGGGACAGACCGTTGACATCTATCCGCACTTCTTTTCAGGCGCGGGTCGCTATCTGCGGCACTACGGCGCGTTCGAGTCGAAGATCTTGGGCAACCGTCGTGGCGTATGGCTGTACCTGCCTCCCAGCTTCGACGAGAACCCGCAGGCTCGCTATCCCGTGCTGTACATGCACGACGGACAGAATCTGTTCGATCCTCGCTATGCATTCCTCGGGCGAACGTGGCGGGTGGCCGAAGCCCTCGACGCGGGGATCGATGCACTCGACCCGATACAGCACCTGCCCGAGCTAGTCGTGGTCGGCCCCGAGAACACATCGGCGCGCATCTACGAATACACGCCGACGGTGGGCGACGATCCGCGCTATATGGGTGGGGGGGGCGATCGATACCTACGCTTTCTGACGGAAGAACTGCAGCCGGCCATCGAAAGCGATCCGCTGCTGCGGGGCCGGCTGCTCAACGACCGCGCACACCGCGCCCTGGCTGGCTCGTCGCTGGGAGGGCTGATCACTGCCTATGCCGGGCTAAAGCAACGCGATACGTGGGGCCGGCTGGGAATCTTTTCGCCGTCGACGTGGTGGGACGGGCTGTTCATTGTGTCCGCTGTGACGGGCTCGGTCGGAATGATGCCGCGCTGGGACAAGGTCTATGTGGACAGCGGGCAACCAGACGATGGCTACGACGACACGAAAGTGCTGGCGCAGAAGTACCGCGATCTTGGTTATCGCGATGGTGTGGATCTGCTGTACGTCGCCGAGCCAGGAGGGCAACACAACGAAGACGCCTGGGCCCGTCGCCTGCCCGCTGCTCTGCGCTTCTTGTGCGGCGACTGGTAGCCCCCACCCTGTGCCGCCCATTCCCCAACAAGCTCACATCATGGCAGCAAGACAACAAAGCCCGCAGAGCCAAGCTCCGCGGGCTTCGTGCTTCATTGTCGGGGCGAGAGGATTTGAACCTCCGACTCCCTGGTCCCGAACCAGGTGCGCTACCAGGCTGCGCTACGCCCCGCACTCACCGACGAGTGAGGCCCCAAAGACCTATCCGACCTGCGCGGCCATGTCAACTAGTTTTCGTGCGCGGATGCCAGGTCAGCTCGACTTTCGAATCGTTGCCGGACAACACCAGGCGTGTTCCTTCGTCGGACAGCAAGACACGCCGGGCTCGCCGCTCGCGGTACCACGTCCCGTTGGTTGAGCACAGGTCCATCGCATAGACCCGGCGTTTTTCCGCCAGCAGCAGCAAGTGCAGACGCGAGATTTGGCCCGACAAGACTTGGCGCAGGCCGCGATCCAGACAGGACTCTGAGCGGCCGATCATCACCCCGGCGTACAAATCAGCCTCGCTGATCTCAAGCGAGACGGCGCGCTGCTGGCGCTGCAAGGTCAGGCGGGCAAAGCCGGGAGAGGCAGGCAGGCCGCTTACGCGCGAGGCGCCGCTCCGTGGCTCTGCCACCGCATCTTCCAAGCGACGAGAGCGCGGCAGAATCGTCACGTGCGTCATCCGCTGCGCAGCGCGGGAGGCGGCTACACCCTCAAGCTCTTCCGGCGGCAGATCGGCCTCGATGGTATGCAAGGGTGGAAGCTCTTGCCCGTCCCCGAGCATGCCCGCCTTCTGATGAAATTCGGGAAGCGGGACACAACCCAATGCACAGTCACCAAGCCCGATGAGAAGCGGCCCCAGAACACAGATCGACGATCGTGGCTGGCCATCGATGGTAAACGGATGACTCGTATGCAGATCCAAGAGGCGAAGAGCCGGGACGCTGCCATCCAGAAGGAAGCAGCTAGCCAGGACATGTCGGTTGCTGATCGTCGGCCGCTTGGGAAGCTGCAGATCGCACTGCTCGTGATAGCCCAAGACCGCGTAGTTTTCAGGCGAGGCTTCGAGATCGATCCAGCCCAGATCACGCTCGCGCACCCAGAACAAGCGATACCCGTTGCGACAGGCAGCCGGCTGATGCAAGAGCAGGCGAGCCCCAAACAGATACTGTTCTCGCAAGAGAGCTTGCTGCTGAGCCCGAGTTCCGGCGTCCGATCCTGCGGATGGCTCGGCGGTCCCATCTGAAACAGACGTGACCAAGCGAAGCGGCGGCCGGATCAGAGGCGTACTGTCCCGCTCATCAGAAGCCATCCTTGTCAGTATAGCCGCAATGCCCCCGAGGAGCGGTGCGGTTTCCCCCGCGCGGAACCGCGGCTATTTGCCAGACAGGTTCTTGTGCAGAACAGCGATGCGATCTGCAGCGTCCCGGAACCGCCCGTCTCGCTTCATCGCTGCTTGATAGAAGTGGATGGCTTCGCGGGCGTCGTTGAGTAGCTCGAATGAGCGGCCAAGCTGGTAGTTCAGCTCGGCCAAGTCGCCATCGCCGACGCCAGGCATATGAATGCCCAGCTTGAACGCTTCGACTGCATCGCGGACGCGGTTTTGATCGCGATGGCACAGCCCGATCATAAGCGTGGCTCGGGCAGCCCGTCGCTCGTCGCCAAGACACTTCTCAAACTCAGCGATGGCTTGCTCGTACTGACCGCGGTTGCGCAGCGAGACCGCCAAGCGGAACGCGCCCGAAGACTCAGCGGCAGAAACCGCCTTTGGCACACCGTCTGAGAGCATGTCGGGCGACGGCAGCTGAATCGCCTTCATGATCCGGCTGGGACGCGGCGGCGGCGGCGGCAAGCTGCGCTGCGAGGCGCGCATGCTTCCCGTCGATGCAGGGCTGGTCTGTGACGAAAATTCAGGCGGCAGCGTCCGGCGCAGCTCGCCCGTCGGTGGCGGAATCGTTCGGCGCAGCTCGCCCGTCGGTGGCGGAATCGTTCGGCGCAGCTCGCCCGTCGGTGGCGGAATCGTTCGACGAACATCACCAACCGGTGGCGGCAAGGTGCGACGCACTTCGCTCACCGCGCTAGGTGGCGGCGATGAAGCCTGCGAGCTGGCTGAGGACAAACTCGATGCAAACTCTTGCGGCAAGCTCTGCTGAGACGGGGAAAGGATGACTTCTTCGCGCACGTCATCCATATCGACATCAATGACGACTTCGTCGGAGATCGAGCCCGGCGACTGCAGATCGTGCAAGCGGGTCTGACGAGCTTGCACCGACTTGCTGTGCGGATAACGGGAAAGCAGCTTGTTGATCTGGCGCTGAGCATCGTCGAACGAGCGCTGCTGCAGAAAGAAGTCGACCTCGGCCAGCTCTTCTTTGAGCGTACCGCTGGTCAGCGCCATCTGCTCGGCGACCGCTTCGACTTCGACGGGGTTCGGCCGGGTTGGCTGCACTCCCATCTCGACGGGAACTGCCGAGTCGGGCACCGAGGGCGCAGCTTTGCCGCGCGAGACCTTGCGAACCTCGCCACTGCGTGACGGATCCAGACTGGCCTCGGGCTTCGACTTGTCGACGTACTGCTTGAATTCTGCGACGGGAACTTCCGAGGTCGACGCGGCGTCGTTGGCGGCCCACTCCTCTGCACGCTCGGGCTGCGAGCGCCTGCTCTCGCCGATCTCGCGATAGTCAGCCAGTGGCACTTCCGAAGTATCGCGATCTGCCGCGGTCCAGCCTCGGCGCGCTGCATCTTCTTCATCGCCCAGCGAGATCTCGGGCTCATCGGGCTCGTCGATCGTCGACAGATCGATGCGATGCGTGCCAGTGATTACGGTGAGCCGTCGCTGCGCCGCTTGGTCGCGATCATCCAGGCGCAGGATCTCACGCAGATAGCGCACTTCTTCCTGCACATCGCTGCACTGACTCAAAAGGACGCGCAGCTCAGCAATTGCGCTCTTGTACTCGCGCTGCGACTCATAAAGCTTCACCAAGCGCTCGCGCACGAGCTTCAGCTCGGGCTTGCGGCCCAGAGCGCTCTGCAGGTGATCCAGGGCTCGCTTCGACAGGCCGAAGCGCAAGAAAGACTCTGTCTCGGCGATGATGTTCGCCGCCTCGTCTTCCACTTGGCTGGGCGCCTGACCTACATGTGCCATCGCTGTTCCTGCGGCGGGTGTGAACTGAGCCGAGACCGCCGTTCCGCTGGCGGGGGTCACCAGCCGATTCGACATCATCGATGGCGAAAGCGGCGTACCACCCGAAGGAGAGAACCCGCCGGAGGGCGGCGAGCTGAGAATCATGGCTCGCAGCGAGCCGGTCTGCGATTCAGTGTGCTTAAGGCCCACGGCCTGCGAAAGGCCGACTCGCGCCTCAGCATCGTCAGGAGCAAGCTGGAGGATGCGCTGGTACACAGCGAACGTCGATGCGCCGCGCTGCGTATAGATATGCGCCAGCTCTTTGAGGACCGCGATGGCCTTGTCAGGCTTGCCCAACACGACGAAGGCCTGCGCCAGCAAGTCCAGGATTTCCGCATCGCGACTGTTGAGATTGAACCCCGCCTGCAGGCGCGTCAGTGCCCGCAGTCCGTCACCCTGCTCCAGGTGGCAGCGCGCGAGCTCTTTGAGGATCTCAGGCGTATCTGGCGTGTGAAACAGCAGCCGCTCAGCGACCTTGACGAACTCCTCGTTGCGCCCGGCTTTTCGCAGGTGCATCGCCGCAGCAGCGAATTCTCGCGACGCGTCGGCGTACATGTTCTGGCGCGAGTACAGCTCGGCCACGCGTATCCTTCGCGCCACGCTCTCGGGTGACAGGTCCACAATGGCTTGCTCTGCCAGCAGCGCATCCCGGCTTTTGCCTTGGCGCCCAAGCAGATCGGCGGCCTGTTCGTATTGCGAAATGGCCTGCGCCGTCCGCCCCTGCTCACGCAAGATCTCGCCGAGCGCGATGTAGGAATCGGCAAGCTGCGGCGCAATCGCCTGAATCTGTCGATATACCGCCGCGGCTTTGTCCGTCTCGCCCTGCCGCTGATAAAGCTGCGCGACCTTCTTGTAGTTCTCGGTCGCCTCGTGCTTCTGGCCTTGCTTTACGTACAGATCCCCGATGCGAATCCAGATGCGGATGTCTGTATCGTCTTCTGCGACGGCCTTCAGGTACTCCCGGATCGCCTTGTCGAACTGGCCCTTTTCAACCAGCTTCTGCGCCTGGGCGATGTACTTGTCTTTGTTAGATGGCGGTGACACGCAGCACTAACCGGGCGAGAGACAACGGTCTTCTCAAGCTGCTGAGTCTAGATGACTGTCCCGTCTGAGGTCAAGGCTGCGTCATCAGCCCCGAAAATGCAGTTTTTAGGCACCGCCTCCGTCGAGAGCTTCGCTTCCCAAGGCGAAGAAAAGCAGCCCACCGCGATAAGCTCGCGCACCATGCAGCAGCAGACGGGCTGTGCTGCGTCTCATCCAACTGCACCCACAATTGGGTAGCATGAATGAAAGTCATGTTTGTTACTCGAACCCAACACGAGTGGTTCACACTGGCCGTGGATGAGACCGATCGCATCTTGCGCCTGCGTCGCAGCAGCAAGAAAGTTCTGTCGGCCCAAGAGCTGACGTCAGGCATGACGTACCTGCTCGAAGCCATCGAGCGCATCGTCCCGACAAGCGAACGGTCGCGCTGGAGCCTGTTGCAAGACATGCGCGAGGCTCCGCTTTTGAACAATCCCGAGTGGGAAGCAGATCGGCTGCGCTACGTCGAACGCCTCGGCGCGGGCTGGCGGCGCAGCGCGCTTCTGGTCCAAACCCCGATTGGCAAGCTGCAAGCGCGACGAATGACGAATGCGCTCGAACCCATCCACGTGAACGAAATCTTGATCGTCGATGACGAGATCGCAGCGTTGAACTTCTTGCGCCAGGCTACCTAGCCGCCAGAGCATGACCCAGAAATGACAGGATCGTTGCGCGGGTTATCTGTTCAGCAACGCCTCCTGCGCGATGGTCGAAGCCGTGCTCTGCAAACGGAATGGCAAGGTGCGTAACTGCATGCCCAGCATCCGTCAGTGCCTTTTTCAGGGACGCGCTCTGCTGCGGCGGCACCAGCGTATCCGCCTGCCCGTGGACCAAAAGCGTCGGCGGCAGCGGGCTTCCCAGCGTCGCGTAAGACACGGGACTGGCGTGCCGATAAGGCCCTGCAAGCTGCGAGGCAGGACCGCCCAGATAGGCTCGCATCACCTGCGGTGTATCCAGCGGATCGAGGCGCGGTGGCGCTTCATACGCCTCGTTCAGGTTGGTCCACGGATAGATCGCGACCACAGCGGCCGGCGCGACATCGACAACAGCGCAACCGGCGCGCAGTGCAGGGGCCAAGGCGCCCTGCTTCGCCGGATGCTGCGTCACGGCTGCGGCATACGCAGCACTTAGTGCCAGCGTGCCCCCCGCCGAGCGACCGAGCAGCGCAATGCGTCGCGCGTCCACGCCATAGCGCGTCTGCGCGCTCGGCTCGGCCAAGCGACCGACGATGCACAGGATGTCCTGCAGCGCCGCGGGGAATGGGTGCTGCGGTGCCAAGCGATAGCGCAGATCGAAGACGGCATAGCCTGACTCGGCGAGGGCCCGCGAGACCTCGGAAACGTCGCCCTTATCGCCACGCTGAAAGCTGCCGCCATGAACAACGACGACAGCTGCCCCAGCACCTGGACGGTCGCCTGCGGCGGCCGGGCGATAGACATCGACAAGAAGCTCTGGCCGATCGGCAGCGAGCACCACGTCGTGCTCTTCCACGATCTGCGCAGCGGCAGAGCGATCTGCGGAAAAGCCAACGTACTGCCCAATCGAAAACCAACTGCGCTGTCGATTGAAAAGCGGCAGCGTCGCCGCAAGCGGCAGTGCGCCCAAGACCAGCAGCAGCGCAGCCAGTGCTAGAACGCGCCCGCGCTTGGCCAGCGAGCCGCTCGGCGGAGCCTTGGCGAGCAAGACCAGCGCCAACGCCGAGAGCAGACATGCAAACAGAGACAGCTCGCGCGCAAAGAAGCGCACCATCCACAGCAGATAGACAACCGGCGGCAGATAGGCCGACACGACCAGCAAGCCCGCGAGCCCCAGGCACACAATGGCCAGCATTTCCCGTCGACGATAGCCATGAAGGCTGAGGGGCATGGGCGTTTTTTCCGAACGCTAGTGACCAGCCAGGAAGGCCTCGGCTTCTAGCGCGGCCATGCAGCCGGTGCCCGCTGCGGTGATAGCCTGCCGCCAGCGCTTGTCCTGCACATCGCCGCAAGCAAACACGCCGGCCACCGAGGTCTGCGTCGTACCCGGCTTGGTGATCAGGTAACCGGTCTCGTCGACGGGAAGCTGGCAGTTTAGAAACGCGGTATTGGGCACGTGGCCAATGGCATAGAACAAGCCACGGCACGCGATCTCATGCGTTTCGCCGCTTCGCACATCGCGGACTCGCACGCCCACAAGCGAGCGCTCACCCAGCGCCTCGACGACCTCGTGATGCCACAGCGGCTTGACCTTTTCGTTGGCAAACAGCCGCTTCTGCATCGCCTTCGAAGCACGCAGCTCGCCACGACGATGCACCAAGACGACTTGGCTGCCGAACTTCGTCAGGTGCGTAGCTTCTTCGACCGCCGTGTCCCCGCCGCCAACCACGACCAGCACTTGATTGCGAAACACTGGTAGAGCGCCATCGCAGACAGCGCAGGCGCTGATGCCGTGATTCCACAGCGTCTCTTCCCCTGGAACCGACAAGCGCTTGGCGGTGGCTCCGGTCGCGATGATCACCGTCTCGGCAAACACCTCGGTGCTGTCGCTCTTGATGTGAAAGGGCCGCTTGGACAGATCGATGTGCTCGACCGTCTCGGTCAGGATGCGCGTGCCGTGGTGTTCAGACTGAGCGCGCATACGGTCCATCAGATCGGGGCCGGGGATGCCCTGGGGAAAGCCGGGGAAGTTTTCGACTTCGGTCGTGGTGGTCAGCTGTCCGCCTGCCGCAACGCCTGCGGCCATGAAGCCTTCAAACATCAGCGGCGACAGGTTGGCGCGGGCGGCATAGATCGCTGCCGTATGACCCGCCGGCCCCGAGCCAATGATGACGACTTTTTCGACGGACCCAGTCGACGCAGCGACCACAGACGCGGATGAAGATGAGGACGTAGACATGTCGCGATACTACTGCAAACAGACTGGTGATTGGGCTGGTGGGTGACACACAGCTAGGAACCGCGATACAAAAACAAGATGAAGGCCATTCGTTCTGTTGGCGATTGTCGGATCAGTCTGGGGCAGACAACGCGGCGAGCCGGGGCGTGGCTTCTTGTATCGTCGACGTTGATTCTCGGCGGCACGCTCGTAAGCTGCGATGTCGATCTGGGGCAGCGCAGTGCGCCTGCTTCTCGCAGCTTCGGCGAGATCGTCTATACCGAAGCCTGCAACCGCGTGGCGTATAGCGGCGAGCTAGCCGAGGTCCAAGCCGGCAAGCGCACGACGCTGGATGCATCAGGCGTGGCCTATCGCGGCATGTGTCGCTTTGGGCAGTCGCCACCCGCTGATGCCCCGGCCGTGATGTCCGCCGTTCAGAGCGCTCGCAAGACCATCATCGACGACGTAAACGCGACGGCCCCAGAGGCGCTGCTAGAGCCCTTGAATACGACGCTGCGCGCCTCGCTGCCAGCGTTCGATGGCCCCGCCGCACGTCAAGCCGCGCTGGGCGCTGGCAACGTGCTGCTGGGTCTGTCGGCCGATGGGCCTGCGGTCTCTGCGCTAGGGCGGCTGACGTGGCGCTCTGGCTTCCGTCCCCCCGGCAGCGAAGCAACGGCCGCGCGTGGGCTGCTTGAGATCCCAGATCTCCACAGCAGCCTCAAGCAAACGCTGCCCCTGCTTTATCCCGATGCGAATTCTGATCTTTCGCTCGATCCAGACACCTGGCCGCGCAGGCGCCTGTACACAGCGCTGACTCGCGAGCTAGCTGCGACCACGGCGGTGCCGGATGTCCACGCCGCGGATCGCACGCTGCGCCTCGGACTGAACCTGCTTCTTTCGCAGTATGCCGAGCTGCGCACGCTGCCGGCCGGACAGAACATCTATGGCGTGCTGCGCGATGCCCGCGGCCTGCCCGATATCAACAAAAGCGGCCCCGGTGGCACGCTGCCTTCGCCGTATCGCGACAGCGACCGCGATGGCCTCGCCGACGTCGATGCGGCGGGTCACTTCGTTTCGACAAGCGGCAGTGTCCTGCCCGACATCTCGCCGTTTCCACTGCTAGACAAGAGCAAGCGCGACAACGCGGCGGCACGGGCCAGCGACGGCCGGGCGCTGCTCAGCAGCATGACGCCACTTTATCGCTACCAAAACCTCGATGACACCATCCTGGCCGCGCTGCTGCGCGAGACCCCTGCCCTGCTCGACCCAAGTCGCGATATTCCGCTGCGCCTTTTGGCCGGCGTTCGGCACCTTTTGGGCGATCGCGCGTCGGTGCAGAAAGACTATGGTGCGGCATCGGGCGGCGCTTTGACCTATACCGGTTTTGACAGTCAAAACAGCCAAAGCGCGCCTCTTCACGATCTCATCTATTCGTTTGTGCAGCTCTTGGGGTTCTCGCACACCGGCACCGATGCTTCGGGGCTCTTGCGCACGGTGTATCTGCTGCTGCGCGATCAAGAATCGCCGCTTTCGCGCAACCTGAACGCCGTCGCCAAGGCTTTCGACGAAGCGAAGAAGTCCGCGTACGACGCCGCGCAGCTTGCCGAGGAATCGACGCTGTACGACGATCTGGCGCCGATCTTGGTGCGCCTCGTGCGGCAGCCCGCTTTGATGCAGGATTTGGTCGCAGCGATGGCCGACCCCGCGGTCGCGGACATTGGGCCGCTGACCGCAACGCTGATGAACGATGCTGGGTACTTCAACATGAGTCAGACGCAGCTTGACTCAACGCGACCTGGCGCAGTGAACGGCAGCTTGGGCAAAGCGGTGAATCGCAGCCTGCCCGACAGCGATGTCGATCAGAACAACGGCAACCCGCAGAACAATCGCTCGATCATGCAGCGCGTGCTGCACTTGGTCCACGACGCCAACAACTCGCAGTTCTGCAACAAAAACGGCGCCCGCATCACGTCGCCGATTCCCCTGCCCGGCACCTATGCCCCCTGCGAGCTGATGCAGATCGACGATCTCGCCTTTTTCTATCTGATCTCGGTCGCGGACTCGTCAGTAAAAGACAATATCCCGGAAGCCGACTTCATGAACGCGATCAAGAGCGATGCGCTGCGCAATGGGCTCTCGTGCCTTTTGTTCGGCACGATGATCGGCCTGCCTGGCTTTGACTGCACGACGCGACCGACGAGTACCTTCCCGTTCTTCAAGCTGGTGGTGTACCCCAAGCCGGAAGCCGCGGCGCGCCTGCTGTTTCAAGACAACAACAACCGCAGCGATTTTCAGAAAGACGCCATGGACTTTGGCGCCTGCGATCCCAAGCGCCCTGGGACGCTGTGCTGCAACCAGAACCACTCATGGCAGCAACATCACAACGGCACGCTGTTTGCGCTGGAATCCGTGCGCTCGCCCAGCGGTCGCACGTTCTATGACGCGCTGCGGCCGCTGGTGAACGTCTTTGGTCGCTACACCGAGTGTGTGGCTCGTGCCAGCAATGGCGCCTGCACCAAGACGCAGAACGCGGCCAAGATCCTCATCGATCTGCTGTCGGTGTTGCATCGCCACTGGCCCTCGCCGCAGTCGCGCTTCTTTGGCTTTGACTATGAAGCCAAGTCCAAGAAAGACGCCGTCGTGCGCTATGAACCGCTGATTGCCGCGCTGCTTGGGCAAGGCGATCTGCTGCCCTCTTCGCTGGCCTTGTCACCGGCTCTTTTGAACACGCGGCTCGATGACGGCAGCAACCTGCAGGCCATCACGGTGCTGACCAAGCTGGGCCAGTGGTTGCTCGATCCAGAAGCCGCGCGACTGGGCGGCTCGCTGAGCTATCGCGATGGACGCATGAATGCCGTGCGCAACGACATGCAGCCAACGTTCCAGCCGACCGCTGATGTGGTGATCAAAGACGTTCTGTCGGCGGCGGGCCAAGGCAAGGTGACGCCTTACGATCTCTTGGCCGAAGCCTTCCGCAACAAGCGAGCGCGTCTGCGTGCTCAGCCGACGATCGAAGCGGGCTGGAAAGCAGCGATGAGTCAGCTCGGCGATCTGTATCTGCTGTCGCGCAGCGTCGGTGCTGGGCAGTACAAGTTCCAAAATCCGCGCTTCCGATCGATCCAGTTGGCAACCGTGGATCTTCTGCGGCAGCGCGTGCAGGCGCATGCACAAAAAGCCGATCTGCAGAAGTGGGTGCAGAGCGATCTACACGGCGACCTTCGCGATGCGCTGACGGGTCCGGTGGGTGCCGCTGCGCTGGATGTTCTTTCCGACTTCAACCAAGGTTCACCGGATGCGCGCCAGGCACTGCTCCAGATCCTCGCGGCGTACACCACGGATCCTGGCCCAAGTGCGCCGGATGCGCCTCGCTTTCGCGCGCTGTTGACGCTGTCTGCGGACCTGCTGCAGCTTCTCTTGGATGACGGCGATCTGGTGCCAATCCTCCGCAAGCTGGCCCCCTTGTTCGATCCGCAGCACGGTGCTTTGGATGGCGTGGGCTGGGTGGCGCTGCGCAGCCTGCCGGCCGATCCCGATCAGGTGATGCTGCAGCTTGCCCGCAACCTGCTCAAAGCCGATCTGACGGGACTTTATCCGGCGTATCGGCTGGGGGATGTGCTCAGCGAGATCCATCGTGCCCGCGCGGGTGAATCGGCGGTGTACGGCAGCGAGCTTGGCGAAGCCGACATGGCCAGCATCACGCAGGGCCTGGGCGCCTTCCTCGCGGATCCAATGCGCGGAGCCGTTCGCTTGGTCGACATCGTGCAGAACCGCCACCTGCCGCAGTAGGCGCGCCATGGGGGGCTGCGCCATACGACCGGGCGACCTGGGCGCCTACGATGACGCGTACGTGCAACGCCACACCCCGTGGCTGCGACGCTTCATCCACGGCTATTTTCGCGCGCAGATCGAAGGGCTTGAGCACGTACCCGATCAGCCCTTTTTGGGCGTCGGAACGCACAACGGCGGCATCTTGATGCCGGACATGCTGGTCTGGGTCAGCGCCTATCACACCGCGGGGCGCAAGACGCCGCTTCTGACCTTGGCCCACGATCTGTTGTTTGCGCACGAGCACGGCCTGTCGCGCGCCTTGGCCAAGCTGGGCGGCCTGCGCGCCGATCCAGAACAAGCGCTGCGGGCGCTGCGCAGTGGCCACGCGGTGCAGGTCTACCCCGGTGGTGACTACGACAGCAGCAAGCCGTTCTGGCGCAGGCACCAAGTCTGCTTCGCGGGTCGCATGGGCTATGTGCGACTGGCCCTGGCCGCGCAGGTGCCGATCGTGCCGGTGGTCAGCATCGGCGCGCACGAGACACTGCTCATGCTCTCGGATGGTCGCCGCATCGCAGAGGCTCTGGGGCTGCGTCAGCGCCTGCGTCTTGCAGCCCTGCCCTTGCAGCTCTGCTTGCCCTGGGGACTCGTGCTGGGGACGCCGCCGGGCTATCTGCCGCTGCCCGCCCAGATCACGATCCGCGTGCTGCCGCCGATTCCGCTCTCTGGCACATCGCCTAAGCAGGCTGCCGATCCGCAGGTGGTCGCTCGCATTGATGCAAGCGTGCGGCACGTCATGCAGACCGCTCTCGACGATCTGGCCGCACAGCGCGTCTTGTTTTGGGGCCAGCGTCGACAGCATGCGCGATCTCGTACAGAAGGGCCGTGATTTTTTCTGCGACCTATTGCGCGATGAAGCCCGCCCGCGATGCAGCGAGCGCGCGAAATCGCAGACAAGGCAGGACCGTTTATGAAGTCCGTTGACTCGACACACACAGACCGCGGCGGTGCGTCCCCTTCCCTTGTTGGAAACGCGGCGCGCGAAGCCGAAAAGGGCACCAAGCTTTCCGGCCAGGAAGAGCGTGTCACCGCGTCGCCTGATGCGCTTGCCGAGTGGCTGGAGGCCGTCTTTGCCGAGGAGCCCACGCTGCGCCCGGACCCACGCATGCGCGACTACCAGCTGACGTATCCACCGGCTGTTCAGATCGAGCAGCCCGCGTATCGCAAGACACCAAGTGGCGCCGAGTATCTGGCCACGCTGAGCGGACCGATCAACACCGCCGGGTATTACTTCCACTTTGGTTACTGCCAGTATCGCTGCCGCTATTGCTTCCACTATGAGATCCGCATTCGCGAGCAAGAGGAGCGCATGGCGCGCTATGTCGATGCGCTGCTCTGCGAAGCGCGCAGGATGCGAACGATCACGCCCCACCTGCGGCAGGTCCTGACGTTTCTTGGAGGCGGCACACCGACGGCGCTGCCCGAACGCCTGCTGCGCCGCTTCACCGAAGGCTACGGCGAGATCTTTGGCCGCCCCGCGAGCAAGATGAGCACCGTTGAAGCCAAGCCGATCACGGCTACGCAAGAAAAGCTGCGCATCTTTTTCGACGCGGGCTTTGCGCGCGTGAACTTCGGCGTGCAGACCTTGGACCCTGCGCTGTACGCCTTTCACCATCACGGCGAAGACGTCGAGGTCGCCGTGGCCGCACTGCAGCGAGCACGTGAAATCGGATACACATGGATCAACATCGACCTGATGATCGGCCTTGAGCGCGAGACAGCAGAGTCCTGGACGCGGACGCTTGAGCGCTGTTCTGAGCTGATTCGGCAGGGCTTGCTCGACAGCGTCTTTGTCTATCCGTTCCACGACGATCCGCGCTCGCGAACCTATCAGCACGAAGGGCTGTGCCCGGCTGCGCAGCAGGTCTTTTGGGCCGATGCGCAGGCACGATCCCACTTTGAAGCACTCGGCTGGCTAGAGCTTGGACCACGCTTCTTTCGATCGCCCGCGCACGCCGCCTGTGAGTTCAACGAAGTGATGCGACTGAAGGTGGTTCCAGGCTATGGCGACACGCTGTGGCTGGGCTTTGGCAACTCGGCCTTCTCAGTCGCGGATGAGTCGACCTACCTGAACATCCGCGATGCCGAGCGATACTGCGAAAAAGTCGAGGCTGGAGAAATCGCGATTGAACACTTCCGCACGCTGAATCGCCCGCAACAAGCAGCGCGCGATCTGACGTTTGCGCTGCTCTACGCGCCGTGGATCGCAGCCGGGCGAGTCGCGCAAAAGTACGGTGCTGAGACCGTAGCGCGCCACGTGCCACAGCTGCGCCGCTGGGCCGAGCTAGGCCTTGGGACCTTCGATGACGAGTGGCAACTGTTCACGCTGAATCGACTGGGCAAGCTCTTGCACCAACAGATGATCCCGCAGCTTTATCTGCCGGAAGATCGCCGTGACTTTGATCTAGTGATGATCCGACGAAAGGAAGCCGGCCGCGCGTACAGAGGATACTGATCCGCTCGCGCTACACGCCCGGCGCCCTAGGCAGAATGGGCTGCGCGGATCGACTGCCACAGCGAGGCGCCCACGAGCGATCTTAGGCGGACGCCACAGGCCCCCATCAGAGCGACAAAAGCTGGCAGTGCCAGTGCTGAGAAACTCACGAAGTACCGCGGGCAGCTGACCCCCGGCAGCGATGTCTTGAGCTCGCGCAGGCGCTGCACATAGGGAACCGCTGACAGATGTTTTTCCAGCCAATCAAGCTGCGCAGCAAGCAGCGATGAACCGCTGAGCGTGGGCTCTTCGGAGCCTCCTATTGCAGATCCCTGGGTCTGATGCAGCGGACAGAAGCCCAGCGAAAGTTCGTCGATGCCTTGCTGCTGTAGCTCGCGACACAGCGCATCGACCACTGCATAGAACACGCCCCACTGACGAGTCGGCTCACAGCGCAGGATATCCAACAGATAGCCGGCCACCGCCCCCTCGCGAAACCAGGGATTGAGCACGGCATAGCCGAATAGTTGCGGATCTTCGTCGCGGCGCCACGTCTGCCACAGCAGATACAAGCGTGAGCATGTCGTCTGCGGCTGCGCGTCCCGCAGTGCGAAGGGACGGTTTAGAAAGCGCATCTCGTACGGAAGCTGGCTCTTTTGCAGATACGCATGCGTGATCTGCGACAGACGAAGCAAAAGGGACAACGAGAGCTGTTCGGCGTTCACCGCTTGCAGAAAAAACCCCGCGCGGCGTGCGTGCTTGCGAGCACCCAAAAGCGGCTTGGGCAGCGATGCAGCCGCCGATCCCAAAGATCGTGTCTTCAGCAGCCGATCCACGCCCATTCCGGCGACATGCAAGCGACGCTCGGCCGGGCCCGTTCCTGCCAACAACACCTGCTGTGCCGACTGAGCACGCAGATAGCAGAAAACCGGACGACGATGCAGCCGCAAGAAGCGCTCATACAGCGCTGCGTGATCGCAAGCCGCCGCAACCGGAGGCCCCAGCGTGATGTCGATGCCCCACGCGCGCTGGTACGCGATGTAGCCATACGACGTGTCGCAGTACAGAAGTCCGGTCTGCAGAGTCGAAAAGGCGATGGGGTCCTCGCCATGCAGTCGAACCAAGTCGGCGCGTCCTGCCATGTCCACAGCCCGCCTTTACGTCTGAGGAAGCGGTGCAGCCGCGATCTGCACATCTAAGCCCGCTTGTCGCAGATGCAGGTTGAGATCGGTCACGCAGTGCGCCGCCAAGATCTGTGAGTCCAGGCCCAGCGTCGCAAAGTGCGGCTCATCGGCCTGCGGAATCGCAAGCAATAGCTGCCCCCAGTGTTCGACCTTGCGCTGCAGCGAATCGATCTGCACTCGCGACAGCTGTCGCATGCGCTGGCTCAGATGCAGGACGCCAAACGCGATGTGCCGCGACTCATCACGGGCGATGCCGTTCTGCAGCCAGTCGGCCAGCAACAGCGGACCACCGACGGGATCCGCGAAATCTGAACCACCGCGCGATGACAGCGTACGCAGCACGTGCGCGGCCTCTTGAAATACCGTCTGCGCCAAGCCCTCGACCACAAGCTGCATGCCCAGGCACAGCTCATCTAGCGTGGTGCTGCCATAGATCGAGTCGATGAGGTTAGCCACGCTGTCATGAATCCCGGAAGGAGGCCCAGCATCGAGCATCTGGATCAGGCGCGTGAACCACTCGACATGCCGTGCTTCATCGATCACCTGGGTCGCGGCGAACATTCGCACCGCGCTATCCGAAGCTTGCTCGACACAGCGCGCGGCAGCCAGCATCGATGCGACTTCGCCGTAGTGCAGCTGGCAGCACAAGCCCGACAGCGCCTCGCGCAGCGGCAAAGGCAGGCGCCGCAGATCCAGCGCATCCCATGGCTGGCCATCGACATTCCACTGGTCACGCTTGGCCATTTCGTACAGGCGCTGCAGGCCGCGCTGAGGTTCCAAGAAGGCTTGCCGATAGGCGGCGATGAGCTGCGCGTTCACAATCGGTTCTCCTCTTTCATCCATCCATCGCGTCCGCACGGACTGCGCTTGCCCGTCGGCATCACGAACGCGTCAGTGCAGTAGCGAGTCTTTCGGACGCTGAAATGGGGCCACGAGCTGTCCCACATAGTCCCGCGGATAGTCGGCATCGCCTTCGAATCCAACGGCGACAGGCGGCGGAAGGATCTGCGACACGCGACGGGTGCCAAACAACACATCCCAGATCAACAACACCTGGCCATAGTTGGCATCGGCTTCTTCTCGCCTGCGTGAGTGATGCCAGCGGTGCGCGTGAGCCGTCGAGAAGATCCAGCTAAGCGGACCTGTCCGCTGCTCGATGTTGCTGTGCTGCAGAAGGAGGTGCGTGCTGGTAAACACGCCAAATAGCGCAAAGGCCGACTCATTCATACCGAGGAGCACAAGGGGAAAAAAGGTCGCCACAACACTGATCAGCATATCGATGGGATGGTTGCGGGAGGCGTTCAAGAAATAAAGCCGCAGCGCGCTGTGATGAACGGCGTGGATCGGCCACAGACGCGCCCACGTGTGCAGCGCACGATGGCTGGCGTAGCCGCCCAGCTCGGCCAGAACCAGAGCCAGCGCAAGCTGCGCTGCGAGCGGCCATTGATGCGGCCATGGCGATCCCAGGTGCTGCGTGCCAAGCAGCGTGCCAAGCACGCCAAGAAGCGAGCCTTGCGGCAGAGCCTGCGTCAGCTGCGCAGCGCCAAGTGGCGCCGCAACAAAGCGCAGCGCACGCAGCCCCAGGACCGAGATCGAAAGCGACACCACCAAGTGCAGCGAATCCGTTGCGCGGTCGCCCTGGGGTTGCTGCCAGCGGTGGCAGTGAGGCAGCGCCTGTTCCAGCATCCACACGCACAGAAACACCGCAAGCTGCGTAACCACAGCGGCCGTATTGACATCTTGGCCGCTCGAGCACAGCGCCCACCACAGCACGCAAGCGCCGCTCAAGATCACCGGGTACACCGTAAGCGCAGCCAGCGATCGCAGCCCCTTTTGCATCGAGGCGAGGATATCACGCACACGCCAGCAACTTGCTCGACGATCGCGAGCGGCGGCGTGGAAATATCGTGGCGCGTGGAATCCACGCGCACAGCATGAAATCCAAGGGTACGAC